>DHXR01000023.1 GCA_002413785.1 Mucilaginibacter sp. UBA5151 | reverse complement strand
TAGTTGTGCCACAGCCACCTTGCCGTAAAGAGGGTAACGAAGCATTAAAAGAAGATTTTCTTGACTCAATGACTAAAAAAGTTACAAACTCCATTAAATAAATCCCCTATATTTAGTTTTTCTTCACCGAACCCTGTAATCATTAATTAAACCAATTATGGATATTGAAAAAACTCCTGTACATGCCATGAACCGGCGCAAATTCATTGAGAAAACTTCTGTCATGTCGGCTTTTATGATCGTGCCCCGGTTTGTGCTGGGCGGCAAAGGCTATACGGCCCCAAGCGATCTGATTAACCTTGGCTTTATTGGCACAGGCAAACAGGCGGGTGGTTTAAAGGGTTCATTTTTAGACACCAACGAGGTGAATATTATAGCTGCCGCTGATGTTTACGGCGCGAAATTACAAGCTTTTGCCGGGCAGGTTAACCAGTATTATGCCGCCAAAGCGGGGCAAAGCCAGTATGCGGGCTGCGCAACCTATCCCGATTTCCGCGACCTTTTGGCCCGGAAAGATATTGACGCGGTGGTGATTGCCGTGCCTGATCACTGGCATTCGGTTTGCGCCATCCTTGCCGCCAGGGCCGGGAAGGATATTTATTGCGAAAAACCATTATCCTTAACCATAAAGGAAGGCAGGGCCATGGTAATGGAAACCAGGAAAAATAACAGGGTATTTCAAACCGGCAGTATGCAGCGCTCCTGGCCCGAATTCAGGCAGGCGGCGGAGCTGGTGCGCAATGGCTATATAGGCGAGATACAAACCGTAAAGGTAAACGTAGGCCCGCCGCCGGTACCGTATAACCTGCCTGTCGAGCCAATGCCCGAAAGCCTGAACTGGGATTTCTGGCTGGGGCCGAACACCGCACAAAACTATAACCATTTTCTTGCGCCTGGCCTTACCGACGATTTTTGGGCCAAATGGCGCGATTATAAGGAATTTGGCGGCGGCGGCATGACCGACTGGGGCGCGCACATGTTTGATATTGCCCAGTGGGCCCTTGATATGGACGGCAGCGGCCCGGTGAAAGTAACGCCCCCGGATAAGGACCATCCGTTTTTAACCTACCAATACGCCAATGGCGTCACCATGACGCATGAGCCGGTAAGCGGCGACAATGGCGTTACTTTTATCGGTTCCCTGGGCAGTATTCATGTGGTGCGGGGCAGGCTGGAAACAACCCCGGAATCCTTAAAGGATAAAAATATCGGGCTGCACGAAAAGCATGTTTATTACAGCGACAACCATTATAAAGACTTCCTGCAATCTATCCGCAACCGAACCAAACCGGTTGCCGATGTAGAGATCGGTCACCGCACGGCTACCGTTTGCAATATCGGCAATTTAGCTTACGAGTTAAAACGCCCGCTGAACTGGAACCCCGCAAAAGAAGAATTCAGCCATGATGAGGAAGCCAACCAACGCAGGGGACGCCAAATGCGGAAGGAATGGGTGGTGTAGGTTTTAGGTGAAAGGTAAAAGGTAAAAGGTAAAATGGGGAAGCATTAGTTTGACTTTTGCCATTAGTCTTTGTGGCCGGAAATATGATTGCCTTGTAAAAATGTATTTTATCCCTTGCAAAGCCCTCCCAAAGTAAACAGGACTTTGGTTTCAACAGACTTTCGGAGAAAAAACTAAATGCATCGGTAAAAAAGGAAAATTCAGGGGCGACTTGTTTATATTGTCATCAAAACCTGTCCTTCATCCCTAACACCCCCCAAATGCCACCACTATGGATAGCAAGAATGCGGCTTCCCGGCTTAAAATAAGCCTTCGCTGCAAGGTCATAAATGGCATACAGCATTTTGCCTGTATAAACAGGATCGATCAATATCCCGGTTTGGGCCACAAATTGTTTTATAAATTCAATCAGCCGCTTCTCAGTTTTTCCGTAACCGCCAAAATGATAACCGGTGTGCAAATCAAAATTTGAAGGGTGGATTAAAAATTTATTGATCTCATCCCTTATAAAACCACCGTTCTTTAATACCGGTACGGCATTAAATTGCGTGGATAACCCATGATTGTTCAGGCCATTAATAATACCTGCCGCCGTAGTGCCTGTCCCGCAGGCGCAAAAAATATGGTCGTAAGTTTCGGGTAGTTCATCAATTATTTCAGCGCAGCCTTTGGCTCCTTCGGGGGATGCGCCGCCTTCGTCAATAAAAATTGTATCAGGGTCATCTGCGAAATGCTTTTTAAAAAGCGCCGGTTTATCGCGATAGCTTTCGCGGTCGGTAAACAATAAATTCATCCCGTGTAAACGGCACAGAAAAAGGCTGTCGTTATTCACAGGTTCGCCCCGCACTATGCCTGTAGCTTTAAAGCCAAATTTGGCTGCTGCGGAGGCCGTTGCCAGCAGGTGGTTTGAATAAGCGCCGCCAAAAGTTACCAGGTGTTTTTTATTGATAGCCTGTGCGTGGTTTAAAGGGTATTTTAATTTACGCCATTTATTACCCGAGATAATAGGGTCGATAAGATCATCCCGCTTTATAAAAACTGTTAAGCCCTGTTCATCAAAAAGTTTGTTTTTTATTTGATGAACAGGGCTATAAAATTCAAGATCGATAGCCATTAAACAAATTTAAAAGCCAAGGCCGATACCCGCATTCCCCGACAGGTATTGCCCTTCGCTAACCGATGCATAGATACGTAAAATTGCCAGGTTTAACTGAAAACCAATGTCTGCACGTAAACCGCTGATGCTGGTTTCGTTAATATGTACCGGATCGGTAACTGTACTATACCCCCCTGGGGAGGTAGTAACAGGGTAATTGCCCAATACACCCAAACTTGTATTGGCGGTTTGGTATGCAACTGCCAGGAACGGCGTAAAGAAAAGTAATTTCTTAGAGATAATGGCCTGCACGTTAAAGCCGCTGAACGAACCATTAACCCTTTGGTTTGAAAAATCCGACGGACTGCCTGTTGTGCCGGCATCAGGTTGTACATTAAGTGTTTCATTATAGCTGATCTTGTTATAATTTACGGCTATGGCCAGGTCAAAGGGGTATGGTTTTCCTTTTGGTGCAAAGTCCTGTATAATATCATGTTTTATACCAAAGCCAATTATTCCAACCGAGCCTGAACTGCCGATTTTGATAGTAGGGGTGGCGCGTATGGTAATATCAGTATTATGAACCAGACCTATGGTTAGCTGTATATTTGGTGCCGGAACATATTGTATAATACCATTGGGCATACTGAAAGTCTTGCCGGTGGTACCAATATCCATTAGTGGGGTTGGTCCGTTTTTACTGCCGCCAAAAGTTGGAGCAATGTTTGTCGGCGAATTATTTTTGTCGACCGTTAGATTTGAAGATAAACCGATTTTAGTTACGTCAAAACTTTGGTCGCTGTTTGGTATCTGGGCAACATTAGCAGTAATGCGCAGGTCAAAATGGAGTAATTTCTTGGTTTTAGCCGTATTGTTCCATCCGCTGTTTAAGCCTATTCCAAAGCCTTTAAACATAGGTTCAGCATAGTTTTGAAAAAGCAGGGTAGCGTCTGCCGGGCTCGATTTGATCAGTTGACCAAAACTGTTACCACTGCCGTTACCGTTTCCGTTACCATTCCCATACTGGGCATTTGCCACGGTTACTATAAATAACAAAATTATGGTTGTAATTAACGCGTAAAATTTTTTCATAATGTTACATTTTAGGTTGTATATAGAATTATATTTTTGTTGCACATAAATATACATTTTTTATTTATTACACTAAAATTATCAATAAATAAACAGCAATAAATGATATACATCATTTTAGTTAATTATCAGGGTATGCAATAAACTCCATGTTTATTTGCGAGCCATATTTCCCAATGAAATTGATGCCCGGCTTTGCGCCATTATCAACATTTACCCGAAAATCTTAAAAAACCAGTACTTTTGGGGCAATGATTGATGATACGCAAATAATTGAGCAGGATGAACAGGATTTGTACGAACACCTGCGCATAATTGTTGATAAAGGGCAATCGCTGCTGCGTATTGATAAGTTTTTGATGCACCGCATCGAAAATGCATCGCGCAACCGCATACAAAATGCTATTGAGCTGGGGACGGTAATTGTAAACGAAAAAACGGTTAAAGCCAGTTATAAGGTTAAACCGCTTGATGTAATTTCGGTAGTTTTACCGCACCCGCCGCGCGATACAGAGGTATATCCCGAAGATATCCCGCTGGATATTGTTTATGAAGATGATGATGTGCTGGTGGTAAATAAACCTGCCGGTTTAGTGGTGCACCCGGGTTACAATAATTATACCGGCACCCTGGTAAACGGACTTGTTTTTCACTTTCAGCAATTGCCAACCCTGCCCGGTAACGATGGCCGGCCGGGCCTGGTACACAGGATTGATAAAGATACTTCGGGCTTATTGCTCATCAGCAAGAACGAACGCTCCATGACCTGGCTTGCAAAACAGTTTTTTGATCATACCATCACCCGTAAATATACCGCTCTGGTTTGGGGCGATATTGAAAGCGATGGAACGGTAACCGGCTATATTGGCCGCAGTGTGAACGACAGGCGCGTGATGTCGATATATGATGACCCGGAAAAGGGTAAATGGTCGGTGACGCATTACAGGGTTTTGGAACGCATGGGTTATGTTACTTTGATTGAATGTCAGCTGGAAACCGGCCGTACCCACCAGATCAGGGCGCATTTGAAACATATAGGGCACCCTTTGTTCAGCGATGCCATTTATGGCGGCGATAAAATTTTAAAGGGTACCCTGTTCAGCAAATACAAACAGTTTGTTGAAAATTGTTTTGAACTGATGCCCCGGCAGGCCCTGCATGCGCAAACATTGGGATTTTTACATCCTACATTAAAAAAACAGCTGCTTTTTGAAGCAGCCCTGCCCATTGACTTTGAATCGGTTTTAAATAAATGGCGACGATATAGCGACCAGCGGTTAGAGGTTGGAGATTAGGTAAGTCCGGAAGCAGTAAAGCCGAACGAACAAGACAAATCAAACTAACCGCTGATCTCCAAACTCTAATCTCTGATTATGACACCAGTTTTTATCAATTTTAATGGCGAAATTCTCCCGGCTGATACAAAACTGTTTACGCTGAAAAACAGGGCGTTCAGGTATGGCGATGGTTTGTTTGAGAGTATGCGCCTGATGAAGGGACAGCTAAAATTTGCCGACCTGCATGCCGACCGTTTGCAAAGGGGAATGAAGGCGCTCAAAATCGACAGCTACTCGCAGATGGATGCCTGGTTCCTGAAGGAAAAAGCCGGGGACCTTGCCCGGCGTAACAAAGCCAAACATGGCCGGTTGCGGTTAACCGTTTTCCGTGATGCCGAAGGGTTATATACGCCGTCGCAAAATAAAATGGCCTGGTGCCTTGAAATTCAACCATCAGACGAGCCCCGGTATTTTTTAAATGCCAAAGGTTTGATCATGGATATATTTGCCGACCTGCCGAAACCTACCAATTACCTGTCAAATATAAAAACCTGCAATTCGCTGGTGTATGTAATGGCCGGGCTTTACAAAACACAAAACAACCTTGACGATGTTTTTTTGTTAAACCAGCATGGTTTTTTATGCGAAGCCGGGAGTTCCAACATATTTATATGGTACCGGAAACATTTATATACCCCTGCTTTAAGTGAGGGTTGTGTAGAAGGCGTTATGCGCCAGGTGATCATTAAAATTGCCAAACAAAATAACATCCCTGTTACCGAAGCACAGATCAGTCCTGATATATTGTATGAGGCAGACGAAGTTTTTTTAACAAATGCAGGCCGCGGCATACAAAGCGTAATGGGTTTTGGCGTAAGGCGCTATTTTAATGAGCTGAGCAAGCTGCTGATGGACGAACTGAATAAGCTGTGATGGAGTCGGGAAGTCCGAAAGTCTGAAGGTCCGAAAGTTGGGAAGGTGCTCAATGCTATTAAGTTAAGGAAACCCTCATGATTTAGCCCCCTCTAAATCTCCCCCGGTTGGGGAGACTTTAGCTACGCCCGTGTTGATTTTTTTAAGTCCTCCCAACCGGGGAGGATTATTCACGTTATTATTTGTTTTTTAAAAGTGTTCATGAGGGCTTTGCCGTTTAGGTGGGGCTAAAAAGCATTGGCGGAGTGTAAATTTCCTTAACTTAATAGCATTGGGAAGGTGCTGCATGGGGCGGATTTAGCCGACGGCACAAATCCTAAAATCCTTAATCTTAATACAGGAAAATCGTTTATTTCTTTACGCGCATCCATTTTCCCTCATTCCTGGCCGGACATACGGCAATATGAAGTGAATATCACGCCTAATAATGACCATTGTCATTATTTAAGCCACCCCCTTTAGGCAAATTTACCTGAGTAAAATAATGATCGGAATTAATGAAAATATTACTGATACCAACAGATTTTTCGGCGAACGCAAAACATGCGGCTGAATATGGATACAGATTGGCAAAGAAGATGAAAACTGCCGTGGTGTTGTGCAACGCGGTGATTATTCCCGCCGAAATACCACAGGCCGGATTTGTTGCCTGGCCAATGGAAGAATATGATGTATTGATGAACGACAGTACAGATGAACTGAAAAAATTGAAAGCCTGGTTGGAACAAGGTTCTAAAGGTTTTAAACCGGCAGTCACCTGTTTTAATGAGGTGGGTGCAACCACCGATGTGGTAAATGACATTATCGCGAAAAATAAGATAGACCTTGTGGTTATGGGGACCCATGTAGCGGGTGGCTTAAGCGGTTTTTTATTAGGTAACCACAGCCGGATAATGATCGACGGCGTAAGCAAACCATTATTGCTGGTACCGGGCCAGGCGCCTGATACCCAGGTAAAAAAAATAGCGTTTGCGACTGATTTTAAGCATCCCGACAAAGACCTTGATTCCATCTATGACCTGGTTCCGCTTGCGAAATCGCTTGGCGCTGATATTTTACTCACCCATGTTTACGATGAAAAAAAGCAATCCCCGGAATTTCAAAAGTGGGTCAAACAATTTCTTACTGAATTGTCAGATAAATCAAATTATGACCAGATTTATTACAGGCTTGTAAAAAATAACCAAACTGAAAACGGATTAGACTGGTTATGCGCGAACGGGCAGATTGATATGCTTGCCATGGTACACCGGCCGCACAATTTTTTCGACAACCTGTTAAATGGCAGTCATACGCAAAAAATGGCGGCCCATATTTCAATTCCCTTATTGGTTTTTCCGGAAAAGAGATAGGCAGATATTTTAAGGGAGGTAAAATTTATTCCTCAACCATTAAATATAAATAAAATGAAAACAATAGCAGTACTTACCGACTTTTCTGCGCGGGCCGAACATGCGGCTGAATATACCCTTAACCTGGCAAAAAAAATCAAGGCCGATGTTTTACTATACAATGCATTTCTCGTTCCCGAAAGTCACCCAAATGCTGCTAAAAAGATTTGGCCGGTTGAGGACTATGATGAAATTAAAAGCCGGACGCAAAAGAAACTAAATACCCTTTGCCGGAAACTGGAAAACGACTTTAGAGAAAAAAGCTTCCCCGGTTCGTATATCCCATCCATCAGTTATAGTTGCGAGGAAGGGGCGATTGCAAATAATATTGCTGAACTTGAGGAAGATAAAAATCTAATTCTGATAGTACTGGCTACCCATGGCCCGGATGACGTATCGGCCTTTATGATGGGTGATAACTGCCGCCAGGTGATCGATGCTGCTTCGACACCCTTGTTGATCGTGCCGGAAAACAGCGCTATAAAAAACATTGAAAAATTTGCTTTCGCCGCTGATATTGTCCATAACGATATTGATTATATCAGTTCTTTGGCCAAACTCGCCAAACAGTTTTCGGCCGAGATACTGGTTGCCAATGTAAATCATCATGCGCCGTTAACAAAGGAGCATGAAAATGCCGTCAGCGCCTTTAAAAAGGAGATCACGCATAAAATAAACTATAGCCGGGTTTATTACCGCAATATCCCCAATGACAATGTAAAAATGGGGCTCGACTGGCTTATGGAGAATATAAAATTTGATATCCTGGTAATGGTTCACCGCAAAGGCGACTTAACTGAGTTCTTTTTCAAACAAAGCATCACCAAAACAATGGCCGAACATACCTATATGCCTTTATTGGTGTATCCATACCCTGTTGATACTGTGCCGGAGTTTTAGTTGGGGGGTGTTGTTTTACTGGTGCCTGTAATAGGAGAAAAAGGAAAAGTCTTCATCACCCTTTTTTTTAATATTTATTTCGCTGAGGAATAACCCAACAGGCATATAATTGTCGAAAGTTAAATCGCTGATTAATACTCTTTTTCCATCGGATAAATGTAAGAATAACCCAAAACAGTCCGAACGCCTTATTTTGATTGTGGTATTGCTATAGGAAGCGATAGCATGTTTCCCAACAACTATTGGCTTTTTTAATAAGTATTTTATTTCCAGAGTTTTAACATCATCATCAATAATTACCCAAAACGGCAGGAAATAAAGCTGAAGAAAAGCGGCTATATTACCAGACAGTATCAAAACTGCGTAAATCCAGCCTTTTACAATGAGATCGTGGGTTGGAGGTATCCCGTGAGGATTAAACAGCCTGTAAACAAAGTAGCCTAAAATCAGGAACATTACAATTTGGCTTATTACTCTGCCCCAGAGTTCGGTTTTATTCGGGCCTACCTCAGTTAGCATGGATGGTTTGGGTTGAAATCATTTTTTGGTCAAATTACATTCTTTTGTTCAAAGTAGCAAATTCCGAAAATTAATTGTCAATTGACAGGTGGCTTTAGTTGTGCTTTGCTAATTTATTATCAGGCTCGGCCTCTTTTTTATGATGATGACCTTTAAAGGTTTTTTTGCCGCACTGGCGGGCCCCGCGCCAAATTACGATATGCAAAAAATATTGTCGATCCGCTCGCCTGAAGAAGCCAGTAAGATGAGTGGTTTTGTAAACATTATCCTGCTGCCTATCCGTTATACACTGATCATCAGCCTTACTGCGCTGGGTTTGATATTTTACCACCAGATGAATTTAAAGGATGCCACAGGCTCCATAGATTTTGAGAGGATATTACCGGCTGTTATCAATAATTTTTTACCTGTCGGCCTGGTGGGTTTGCTGCTTGCCGGTTTGCTGGGCGCATTTATGAGCACCTTCAGCGGTACTATGAATGCTGGGCAGGCTTATATTGTTAATGATACAACCATCAAATCTGGTCAACAAGTATTCTATACGCTCTCTTTAATTGCTAACTTAGGGGCTGAATAGTTACGAATAATATAATATGAAGTCTTGGACAGTAGTTAGAGTTATTGCTGGTGCATTTTTTATAATAATTGGAGTTCTTTTATTTATTTTTTTACGGGAATTGAATGACCCGGAAATAGAAGGAGATTCAGGAAGAATCGGTTTAGATTCATATTTCATATCTCTTATTCTCATAATAATTGGAGTAATTATTCTATTTATTCCAAAAAATAAAATAAATTCAAACTGAGACACTACCCAACATTCCAACATTCCAACAATAATATTTATCTTGGCCCTCAAATGATCAACCATTCCCTATAAAATACCATGTGCGCTAAAATAGAAGAAGACACCAATAGTAATTTATACAAGAATTTATTGGAAGGGAATAAGCAATTTGTTGAAGAATCGTTAAAGATCGACCCTGAATATTTTACTAACCTGGCGAAAGGCCAGGCGCCGCCAGTTTTGTGGATAGGCTGCGCCGATAGCCGTGTGCCGGCCAACCAGATCACCAATACCGCCCCGGGAGAGATTTTTGTACACCGTAATATTGCCAATATGGTGATCCATTCGGATATGAATATGCTTTCGGTGCTCGACTATGCGGTGAATGTACTAAAGGTAAAACATGTTATCGTCACCGGTCATTATGGCTGCGGCGGTGTAACTGCGGCCATCAGTAACCAGCAGTTCGGCCTGATAGACAACTGGCTGCGGCACATAAAAGACGTATATCGTTTACACGCCAAAGAACTCGACCAGATCGCTGATATGGATGAACGTTGCGACCGCCTGGTGGAATACAATGTGATTGAAAATGTTTACAACCTCTGTAAAACATCGATAGTACAAAACGCCTGGCAAATAGGGCAGCCCCTGGGCGTCCACGGCTGGGTGTACAGCCTCAGTACCGGCATTATATCCGATATGAAGGTTAGCGCCTACGACAACGCCAATATGGAGAACGTGTTTAGGTTTAAATAGTTAATGGTTCATAGTTAATGGTTCATAGCCGAAAACCAGCAGCTGCCATGAACTATCAACTATGAACCATGAACCAACCTACACCTCCTTATCCAAAAATGGGTACCTGTAATTCTTCGGCGGATCAAATGTTTCCTTAATGGTGCGTGGCGATACCCAGCGTAATAAGTTGATCATTGAACCTGCTTTATCATTGGTGCCTGATCCTCTTGCGCCGCCAAATGGCTGCTGGCCTACAACGGCGCCGGTTGGTTTGTCGTTAATATAAAAATTTCCGGCAGCGTTGCGTAAACGGTGGGTAGCTTCAGCAATGGCATACCTGTCCCGGGCTATAACGGCCCCGGTTAAAGCGTAGATGGATGTTTTATCAACAATGTCCAGCACCTCGTCAAACTTTTTGTCATCGTACACGTAAATGCTCAGTACCGGACCGAAAAGTTCTTCGCACATGGTAATATAGAACGGGTCATCAACCTTTATTACTGTAGGTTCAATAAACCAGCCTTTGCTTTTATTGTAACCGCCGCCGGCCACAATTTCCACACTTTTATCAGCTTTGGCAGCATCAATATATTTAGCCAGTTTATCAAATGATTTTTCATCAATTACGGCATTGATAAAATTCTCAAAATCCTCAACCGGACCCATTTTGAATGAGGCCATGTCCTGTTGCATTTTTTCCTTAACTGCAGGCCACAAAGAAGCCGGAATATAGGCTCTTGAAGCTGCAGAGCATTTTTGTCCCTGGTATTCAAATGCTCCCCGAACCAGGGCAGTAGCCACTACATCGGCATCAGCGCTTGCGTGGGCTAAAACAAAGTCTTTGCCGCCGGTTTCGCCAATTATGCGCGGGTAGGTTTTATATTTATGGATATTGTTGCCGATGGTTTTCCAGATGTTCTGAAACACGCCGGTTGATCCGGTAAAGTGGATACCCGCGAAATCGGGGTGGTTAAAAATCACCTCTCCGGCGGTAGGACCGTCAACATACACCAGGTTGATAACACCGGCGGGAACGCCTGCTTCTATAAAAACCTGCATCAGCACATTGGCCGCATATATTTGTGTATTGGCCGGTTTCCAAACCACCACATTGCCCATCAGGGCGGCAGAAGTTGGGAGGTTACCGGCAATAGCTGTAAAGTTAAATGGGGTTAAAGCAAAAACGAAACCTTCAAGCGGGCGTTGTTCCAAACGGTTCCACACACCTTTGCCTGATATTGGTGGCTGCTGCTGGTAGATCTGGCTCATGTATTGCACATTAAAGCGCAAAAAGTCTATCAACTCGCAGGCGCTGTCAATTTCGGCCTGGTAAGCATTTTTGGATTGACCGAGCATGGTGGCCGCGTTTATTTTTGCCCGGTATGGACCGGCAAGCAGATCGGCGGCTTTTAAAAATATAGCCGCCCTTTGTTCCCAGGGAAGGTTTTCCCAATTGGCTTTTGCAGCCAATGCCGCATCGATAGCAGCGGCAACATGGCTTTTATCACCCTGGTGAAAGGTGGCTAATATGTGCTGATGGTCATGCGGCGGACGGATTTGGGCGGTTTTGCCGCTCCGCACTTCATTGCCGCCAATGTACATGGGTATATCAATCTGTTGGGCGCGTGCTGCGTCCAGCGCGGCCCTGAGCTCCGCCCGTTCCACGCTGCGCAGGCCGTAATTCAATACAGTCTCGTTCTGCGGCGCAGGAACGTTAAAAAATCCTTTAAGCATGAAATTTGTCAGTTACTACACCGCAAAGATAATAGTTAATATGCGAATGTGCGAATGTGCGAATGTGCGGATGTGCGGATGTGCGGATGTGCGGATGTGGAATTCTTCAACCCATTTGCACATCTGCACATTTATCATCTGCACATCTGAAATCTGTACATCTCACCTTTACCTCCTGTCATTCTTCGGATAGCCTTCTTCATCCAGGTCATCACGGTCGTCTTCGGCGGTATGGGCCAGCACGTGGTCAGTTACGTCAACTTCCACAATTTTGCCGTTATCAATGTGCATCCCCAATTTATCAACATCTGTTTCCAGTGATTCTTTAGGGATATACTCATCAACAGCATCATAAGGGTTTGCCTCATCATATGTTGAGTTCATATCCTCCCCGTTTTTTACCGATGTATTGTAAGGGTCTGGATGTACATAGTCCGGGTCGTCGCTGTTTACATCGTATTCAAAGCTGTCTTCTTCAGCATTATAACTCAGGTCTTCCTGGTCAATGGTCTCGCTCAGGTCATCTTTCAATGTCTTGTCCCTGTCTTCACCCTCATCGTTAAAGCCGGGGTAAAATGTTTCTTTGCTCATAGTTTTAGTTTTATAGATTATAGCCTAAAAACCTTGTCACTAATCAAAGTTAATTATAAATTGTTGTAAGTTTTTTTACAAATTCAATCTTATAATCATTATAAATTACGAAATATTTTTAACCGTAACCGCTAATAATGAATTTGTTTTCTGTACGAAACTATATCCCCGCCAAAAGCAAATTTTATCCCGATAATGAATTGCGAATAAACCTCATTGTGCATGGCGGTAGTAAAACCATCAAGGCCATCGCCGAATACTAAATTGTATTCGTAAGCCAGGTCAACTTTAAAGGCAGGCTGCTGGTAACGGTTATAAACTTTAAACTCGTATCCCAAACGCAGCGGAATAAATGGTTCATTACTACTATTCAAGCCTCCTGTATAAAGTCCCAGATTTTGAATGGAATACCTGTTCACTTGGGTGATGTGATTTACTATATAACCAGCGCCTGCGGAAATATATAAGTTTTTGACCGCGTTGTTAAATGCGCTGTGTTCGTAATCCAAAAACTCGCCGAATTGCAGCTGCCCCCTGAAAATAAAAGCGCTGAAATCATTGTTAAAATATCTGCCAGATGATGTATGCAATGAGTCTCCGCCCCTTAATCGTCCCAGTTGTGCTTCAAAAACAAAATTGGTATATGGCGTAGTATTGTAGGTTAAATTAAAATGAATGGATTGCGTCATCGTCTGCGTTTGTGCCGCTCCCGACACCTGGTCGAACCCTGCGGCCACACCAATTTCATAATGTGAAAAATCATAACCGACTTGTGCTTTTGTTATCAGGGTGGTACAGCAAACAATAAGGGTTAGTATTGTTGTTTTTGTGATGGATTTTATCATAGTTTAACGATAGCGCGTTTAATTAACAGGTATAACCCGTCTTTTATTTATTTATTTTATAAAAGTAACATCAAAGTTTATAATTACAACATCGGGGGAGAATAATTGTTGATTAATTGAATGGTGAGTAGTGAGTAGTTAATGAAAAGTATAAAAACTCTCCGCTCACCACTCACTACTCACCAATCAATTTTATATATTTGGTGCCGATTAAAAAAAGCATTAAAATGTCAAAAATTAAAGTAGAAAATCCCGTAGTTGAACTGGATGGCGATGAAATGACCCGTATTATATGGAAGTTTATCAAAGACAAATTAATATTCCCGTACCTGGATATTGATATCAAATACTATGACCTTGGAATTGAGTATCGCGATGAGACGAACGACCAGGTTACTGTTGATGCTGCAAATGCCATAAAAAAATATGGCGTAGGTATTAAATGTGCAACTATTACGCCCGACGAAGCGCGTGTAAAAGAATTTAATTTGAAACAAATGTGGAAATCGCCAAACGGCACTATCCGTAATATTCTGGATGGTACTGTTTTCCGGGAACCTATATTAATGGACAATGTGCCTCGTTTGGTGCCAAACTGGACAGCCCCTATATGTATTGGCCGTCATGCTTTTGGCGATCAGTACAAGGCAACCGATTTTGTGACCAAAGGGAAAGGTAAACTTACCATCACCTTTACGCCTGAAGACGGCGGCACAGAACAATCATTTGAGGTTTTTAATTTTAAAGGCGACGGTGTGGCTATGGCCATGTACAATACAGATGAATCTATCATCGGATTTGCACGTGCCTGCTTTAACCAGGCTTTATTAAAAAAATGGCCTTTATACCTGTCAACCAAAAATACTATCCTTAAAAAATACGACGGTCGCTTTAAAGATATTTTCCAGGACATCTATGAAACGGAATTTAAAGCTGAGTTTGAAGCTAATCAGCTTACTTACGAACATCGTCTGATTGACGATATGGTTGCTTCGGCCCTTAAATGGCATGGCAACTTTGTTTGGGCCTGTAAAAATTATGATGGCGATGTACAATCAGATACCGTGGCCCAGGGATTTGGCTCTTTAGGTTTGATGACCTCGGTTTTGGTTACGCCCGATGGCACCGTTATGGAAGCTGAAGCGGCTCATGGTACGGTAACCCGCCACTACCGCGAACACCAGGCAGGTAAACCAACATCAACCAACCCGATAGCCTCTATCTTTGCATGGACACGCGGTTTGGAATTCCGTGGTTTACTTGATAACAACAAGGAGCTGATCAGTTTCTGCAAAGCTTTGGAAGAAGTTTGTGTTGAAACCGTTGAAAGCGGTAAAATGACCAAAGATTTGGCCATCACCATAAAACCAAAAGTTGAACACGGTACCGATTATTTATATACCGAAGAGTTTTTGGCAGCTATTGACGAGAATTTGAAAAAGAAGTTGGGGAAATAATAGTCCCGATTCGAGCCAAATTTAAAGTCCGTGTAGATACTATGCGGACTTTTTTTATAATTTTTACATATATTTGATTGTGAAGTTTACGGCAATTATTAAGCTTGGTGAAAGCGGCTGTTTCGTTGGTCAGATAGAAGAAGTACCAGCTGCAATATCTCAAGGTAAAACCATCGAAGAATTGAAAGCAAATTTGTTTGATGCGCAAATGCTGATATTAGATACCGACAAAGAAATCATCATAAATGCCGGGTAATATTTGCTTGCACCATTAATGTAAAATCCATAACTTTGAGTATGGAATTAGTGTTGAAGAATATTAGCCCCAAAGATTATGTGCTGATTTTTGACCTTGCTCATCGCTTAGGCATTCAGATAGAAGAAAAGCCCGGTCATCCGGATCATGCTTCGATAATTGATGACTTAAAGGAAGCGATTGATGAAATTAAGATGGCTGGAGCAGGGAAATTAAAACTACAAAATGCAAGAGATTTGATTAATGAGCTTTAAAGTACAGAATACTCAGCGATTCGCTAAAGAACTAAACTGCAATCCTTCTTAAAATAAATCCCAATAAAAATTATCATTTGCTGTGATTACAAAGCCAGACAGGGCAGAATATGGCGACTTTCAAAACAATATATATTTAGCAAATAAGGTTACCTTGTATTGGATAATAATATTGCAATCCCGTCAAAAACCTGGCAGGATTTTTTGTTTAATAAAACCAATGCTGTATTTGCAGATAAGCTTTATATTTGCTTTATGCTTGATCTAAATAAAATTAAAAATATTTTATCCGGTCTTAAACCCGAATTGGTTAAGAAGTATCCTATTGCTTCAATTGGCTTATTCGGTTCTATAGTTCGAAATGATTTTACTATAAACAGTGATATTGATATTATTGTTGATTTTAATGATAAGATAGGCATAGAGTTTATAACGCTGGCTGATGAATTGGAACGAAAGCTTAACCACAAAGTTGACCTGGTTTCAAGAGGCGGTATTAAGCAGAAGTATTTTAATGTGATAGAACCTGAAATAGTTTATGTCTAAACGTCAGCCAAAACTTCTGTTAGAAGATATACTTGAAAGTGCTGAAAAAATTATTACATATACACAATCCTTAACTTATGACGAATTTATTGCAGATAGCAAAACTATTGACGCTGTAATAAGAAATTTTGAAATTATAGGTGAAGCTGCCAATCGCTTACCAGATGAGTTAAAGGACAATAATGAAGAAATTGATTGGCATAAAATAAGAGGATTAAGAAACAGAATAGTTCATGGATATTTCGGGATTAATTACAACATAATCTGGTCAATAAAAGAAGACTATTTATTTGGATTAATAGCTCAAATAAAAGAACTGATCAACACATATTAAGTATCAAAAATCAACATCATGCCATCACTATACCCATTAAAATTTAAAACCATATACAAAGACAAAATATGGGGCGGCCAAAAAATAAAAACGTATCTGCACAAAGACTTTGGAACCCTGCCCAACTGCGGCGAAACATGGGAAATATCGGGCGTTAAGTCTGATGTGTCTGTGGTTGCCAATGGCGAACTTGCAGGCGAATCGCTGGCCGGATTGCTGGAGAAATATCAGGGCGATTTGGTAGGAAAAAAGGTATATGATCATTTTGGCAATGTTTTCCCCCTGCTGGTGAAATTTATCGATGCCAATGAGGACCTTTCTATCCAGGTACACCCTGGTGACGAACTGGCAAAAAAACGTCATAACTCTTTTGGTAAAACAGAAATGTGGTATGTGATTGAAGCCGACCCCGGCTCCACGCTGATTGCCGGTTTTAACAAAGAACTTAATGAACAGGAATACCTGGAAAAATTTAACAGCGGCCATTTAATAGACATTTTAAATAAGGAAGATGTAAAAGCCGGCGATGTTTTCTTTTTACCGGCAGGTAGGGTGCATACCATCGGCAAAGGTTTGCTGATTGCTGAAATACAACAAACATCAGACATTACCTACCGCATTTATGATTTCGACCGCGTGGATGATAAAGGCAACAAACGTGAGCTGCATACCGAAGAAGCCCTTGCCGCCATTGATTTTAAGCACTATCCCGAATATAAAACAGCTTATCAGCCCGAAGAAAACAAAACGGTTATGCTGGTTAGCTGCCCGTATTTCACAACCAATTTAATGGAGTTCACTGAGAATACCGAAAAGGATTATTCCGGACTCGATTCTTTTGTGATCTATGTATGCGTTGAAGGTGAATTTACAGTTAAACACAATGGCTCGGATTACCCGGTAAAAATGGGCGATTGCATATTGCTGCCAAAAACAATTGACAAAGTTCAACTGGAAACGAAGGAAGGATTTAAGTTGCTGGAAAGCTTTATCGAGTAGAGAGATCAGAGGTTGGAGATCAGAGATTAGAAGAAGTCTGAAAGTCAGAAAAGTCCAGACGATACAGGAGGTTACATTAAAAACTAACCTCTAACCTCCAATCTCTCTAAACTAATCTTATAGTAAATTTGGTACCTACGTTAACGGTGCTGTCAACTTTAATGGTACCGCCAAGCGATTCAATCTGGTTACGGGTAATGAATAGCCCTATGCCTTTCGCATCGGAGTTTTGGTGGAATGTTTTATACATGCCGAAAATTTTATCGCCGTAACGGTCCATATCAATGCCGATGCCGTTATCTTCAAATAACATGTAAATATGGTTATTGTCCTTAACGGTCCGGCAACTGATTACCGGTTGCCTGTCGGGATGCCTGTACTTTAATGCGTTGGTTAGCAGGTTTTGGATGATACTTTCAAGGTAGGCAGGTATATAACTGATAACCGGGCACTTTGTAAAATCATATTCAATTTTAGCGTCAACGCTTTCGATATTGCTCTTTAGGGCCGAAACTACATTCTTAAATACTTCTTCAAACTCAAGCACCTGCCTTTCGTTGTCAATTTCAGTTTGAATTTTAACAATTTCGTTGAGGTGGTCTATAGTAGTTTTAAGGCTGTCGCTTATTGATTTTATGTGGGAAAACACCTCGGTACGGTCATCGGCCGAGTCACTTTCTTCAAATAAATTAACCATAAACTGCAAATTGCCCGTGTGCGAGCGCAGGTTATGCGCCACGATGTAGGCAAAATTTTGCAGGCGTTTATTTTGATCGTTCAGCAGGTTGATTGACGATTGTAAGGCAAGCCCCTTCTTTTTGATATTATCAATATCCTGGAAAATGCCTCTTATTTTCAGGCATTTGCCATAATCATCAATTATAGGCACCCCCTTTGCCCTAACCCAAATTACATTGAACTTAGCTGTTTTGAACAGCAGTTCCATGTCAAAAGGTTTACAAAACTTAGTGGCATTGTCAATGGCCTCATTGAGCAGTGGGCGGTATTGCGGCTCAAAAAAACTGATGGCTTCCTCAATACTTAATTTTACATGGTCATTTAACTCATAAATATCAAACGCTTCTTTTGATAGTGATAAGCTCATGCCTGGCACATCAATTTCAAAGCCGCTTATTTTTGCTATCAGACCTGTTTCGTTAAAAAAGAAATCGTTTTGAGCCGAACGCAGGCCTAAAAGCTTAGCCTGGTTTATATTGATTAAGGTGCCGGTAAATTTAGGACCGTCAGCATCTTCCCATCTGTTGGTTGTACTTTCGAACCATTGGTATCCCGATGTTTTTGTTAGCAGTCTGATATGAACGGTATTGCTTCGGTCGGCGTTACGGGTGTTGATGGCTTTTATAAATGCCGGTTTATCGTGGTAGTAAAGCAGCTGTTCCAGGAAGAAATTATAGGAAGCTTCTATTTCGCCGGGTTTGTAGCCTAATACTGTATAAAAACCGGCAGACCATTTAACCTCCTTTGTGTTGATGTTAAACTCCCAGATGCCCACATTAATATGATCGATTATTTGTGCAAGATGGGATGCATCATCACTATTAAAATTGTTCCCTTCCAAAACACTCATATATACAGGCAGATCATTTAAGTTTAACCATTGTTACAGGATGGTATAGAAAAATCTGTGCCAAACATGGAACCTCCAAAACCTTTAGGGATTCTATTACGAAATATTCAAAAAAATGTTGGCTTTGAGCTGCTTTTTCTTCAGGTTAGTTGTTGTGTTTGATGCTATCCCTTTTGCAGCTTTGTTGTTTTGCAGCGAAATACGGTTATCAGTCATAGAAGCGCAGGTATCCGGGTTTCGTGTAAACCGTTTACCCCAATTTACATGGCAATGGTGCGGCCCTTGTTTATTACCCTGTCCTGCTTCCTCAATTCGGGGATTGGAATACCCATTGCCCGCGGTTAAAGCCCGGTCAATGGCTTTAAATTATGATCTTTATCACAAACTTAACCTAAATAATTAACCTGGTTAACTCAATCAACTAAATTGTTTATGTTTGGTTTCCTTAATTATAAAAACCAATGAAATTAGTATCCTACAAAACCGAAGACCGTGAGCATCTGGGTGTTTATGTGAAAGGGTATATTTATAACCTTAACTCCTGCGATAAGCTGATCCCCGATAATATGGATGAATTTTTATGGGGAGGCGATGAACTGATGGAACGCGCGCATCGTGTAAACAAAGAAATCAGTTCGGGAGGGACAGACGCCAAACAGGAATTATTTTTTGAATTGATTGCGCCTGTACCGCACCCAACATCGTGCAGGGACGGTTATGCTTTCCGGCAGCACGTGGAGGCCGCCCGGCGCAACCGGAAAGCGCCCATGATCCCGCAGTTTGACCAGTACCCCGTATTTTACTTTACCAACCCCAACGCCGTACAGGGGGCAGGCGATATTGAGTGTATGCCCGATCATTTAGAGAAACTGGATTTTGAACTGGAGGTGGCCGTGGTATTGAACAAAAAAGCCCGCAACGTAAGGGCAGCCGATGCTGACAGCCTGATAGCCGGGTACATGATTATGAATGATATGAGCGCCCGTGCCCTGCAACTGGAAGAAATGCTGCTGAACCTGGGCCCGGCGAAAGGCAAGGATTTTTGTACAGTAACAGGCCCATGGCTGGTTACCCCTGATGAACTGGAGAAATATAAGGTTGCTCCCATACCCGGGCATACAGGTAATGCCTATAACCTGGAAATGAAGTGCGCTGTGAACGGCATCGGGGTATCGAAAGGTAATATGGCCGATATGGAATGGACCTTCGCCGAAATTATTGAGCGCTGCGCTTATGGTTGCGATGTGCTTCCCGGCGATATGATAGGCTCGGGCACGGTAGGTACCGGATGTTTTTTGGAGCTCAACGGAACCGGTTTATTGAATGACGCAAACTATCAGCCGCAATGGCTGCAGGATGGCGACCTGGTTGAAATGGAAATAACAAGTCTTGGGATGCTTGGCAATATTATTAAGAAGGCGGATAGTGATTTTTCGATATTGGGGTTGAAAAAGTTGTCCCGATAGCTATTGAGAGGGCTGGAACGTTGTAATACTTTGTCCGTTCATTATGTTACCAGTTGCGGCAGCATGGCTTTAGTAATCGCAAAACGCCCGGTTAAACGCAAAGTCGTTCGATAAAATGTGTTATATTACATAAAGTCATTTGACTTTATGTAATATATCGGACATGGAAACTCAAAACAGGACGGACAGGAAAGGCATTTGCGAAGTACCGGGGTCATCCTAAAATCCTGCAAATCATAAGTCAGACAATATTCCCAATTCCGCTAACTGCGCCCTCAGTTGTTCTGCCGATGTAAAATGCACCGACTTGATCCCCATTTTTTCAGCCGCTAAAACATTCCTGTAGTTATCATCAATAAACAGGGCTTCTTCGGGTTTAACAAGGTGGCGGTCAAATAATATCTGATAAAACTCCGGTGCGGGTTTGCGCATTTTTTCGGCGCCTGATACCACGATGCCATCAAACCAATTCAAAAAATCATAGCGCTCCAATGCCACCGGGAAAGTCTCCGCCGACCAGTTAGTGAGCGCATATATTTTATATTTTCCGCTGTTTTTTAACTCCTTAAATATTTCAACTGTATCCCAAAAAGGTTCGCCAAGCATTTCGTCCCAGCGGGAATAAAAGGCACGTATATTAGCCTCATGCTCCGGGAATTGCTTAACCAATATTTCAGTGCCTTCCTGTAAAGGGCGGCCGGCATCCTGTTCTTCGTTCCAGTCGGAGTTGCAAACGGTAGCCAGGAAGTTTTTTATTTCCTCCTCGCTGTTAAAAATAGTACGGTACATATAATGCGGGTTCCAGTCAATTAAAACTGCGCCGAGGTCGAAGATGATGGTGTTGATCATGAGGGCAAATATACTTGCATAGCTGTCTGTGAGGACACAGACAGCGGTATTTTAAAAAACATCCCGTTGTTTGTGTCCTCACAAACAACTAAAGTATCAATTATTCTCCAGCAAATAATCCTTAAACCCTTCAAAATCCTTGCCCAGGGCTACCGATAGTTTTTGCTTTTTCGATAGTTCCAGCACCTGTTCAGGCACATCGACTTTAGCGGCAATGCTATCCGGGTAAACATCGGGGAATTTGCAGGGATGTGCGGTAGATAAAAATACGCCGGCGGTATCGCTTTTTAAATTATCCTGTTGCCAGTCTGTTAATGCCTGCCAGGCTATGGCTGTATGCGGACAAGCCACGTAGTTATAATTATCATTGATGAATTTAATAGCCTCAAGGGTTTGTTCATCATCATAGCGGTTGCCAGTGACCAGCGTTTTCAGGGCATCTATATCATCTTTAAACAGGTCGGCTATGCGCACCCAGTTGCTCGGGTCGCCAACATCCATGGCGTTGCTTAAAGTTGCTACCGATGGTTTTGGCTGATACACACCAGTCTTTAAAAACTCGGGCACTGTATCATTTACATTGGTGGCTGCGATGAAATGCTCCACAGGCAAGCCCATTTTCCAGGCTAACAAACCGGCGCCAATATTGCCGAAATTGCCGCTCGGAACCGAGAAAACCACTTTTTTAATCCCCTGCCGCAACAACTGCGCATAAGCGTTAAAATAATAAAAGGTCTGGGGTACAAGCCGGGCAATATTGATGGAGTTAGCCGAAGTAAGCCTGAATTTATCATTTAATTCAGCATCGGTAAAGGCCTGTTTAACCAATGCCTGACAATCGTCAAAAGTGCCTTCAACCTCCACCGCACGGATATTTTGGCCGTTGGTGGTTAATTGCAGTTCCTGTATGTCGCTTACTTTGCCTTTGGGGTATAATATGGTGACACGGGTATTGGGTACGCCCAAAAAGCCAAGGGCAACGGCACCGCCGGTATCGCCCGAAGTGGCTACCAGTACATCCAGTTGCTTTTCGCCTTCTTCTAAAAAGTAGCTCATCACCCGGCTCATAAACCTGGCGCCAAAATCTTTAAATGCCAGTGATGGTCCATGCCATAGTTCCAGTACAAATACGTTTTCTTCCAGTTTTACAACCGGTGCCGGGAAATTAATGGCATCCTCAATAATAGCTTTTAAGTCAGCATCAGGAATATCGTCGCCAATTAAATGTTGCGCTATATGAAAAGCAATTTCGGGCAGGGTATATTTATCAAGGTTATTTAAGAACTGATCATCCAGACGCGGGATGTTCACCGGCATATAAAGGCCTTTATCCTGCGGCATGCTGTTAAAAACCGCTTCTTTGAAGCTTACACGGGTAGATGGGTTTTTGGTACTGTATAATTTCATTTCGGATTTTTCGATTTATTTTTTATTTAAACATGACATACTCTAAATTGGCGGCGGGTGTCATGGTGAGGCGCTCGAACCATGTGCGCAAAGGCATTTACGCCAATGCATTAGCGCCAATGGCAAAGCGTTCAGGCCACCCCGCATGGTTCGAGTGCCTCACCATGACACCCTTTTTTTTAGAATTTTCTAATTTTACCACTCGCAATGACGGACGGTTGTTGTTTTGTTAATTTTTCTCATTTGCATATCTGCACATAAACACATCTGCACATCATCCTATCACCCTCGGCCCTTTATCATTTATAGTTGACACGTAAGTATTCGATCCTATCCTGATCGCTGTTAAATGCTGCTGTAGCTTTTGGGTGATTTTCCGGGCAGTTTCTTCATCACGGGTGAAAGCGAAAACTGAGGGCCCCGAACCAGAGATCCCAAAACTTACCGCGCCCATTTCCATGGCCATTTCCCTCATCCTGTAAAAATCGGGGATAAGCATGGAGCGTACCGGTTCAACCAGGATGTCTTTCATGCTGCGGCCTATCAGGTCGATATCATTCATAAACAAACCGCTTACCAGGCCGGCAATATTGCCCCATTGGGTTACGGCATCCTTCATTTGTATGTTTTTGCGGATGATCTGCCTGGCCTCGCGGGTGGGCACTTCCACATCAGGGAAAACAATGGCGCACCACAAGCCGGCGGGGTGGGGCAGGCGTACCACATCAAGTGGTTCATAACTCCTTATCAATACAAAGCCGCCCATTAAAGCAGGCGCAACGTTATCCGCATGACCATGACCGCAAGCCATTTCCTCACCCTTCATAGCAAAAGGCAATAGGGTAGCAGGGTCGGTTTCATCGCCCAATAAAGTTTTGATTGCATACAAACCGGCCACCGTACTTGCCGAACTGGAACCCAGTCCGCTGCCGATAGGCATCTTTTTATGGAGTTCAATATCAAGCCCAATATCGGTACGGCCAACACTTTTAAGGTAATGCTGAACGCTTACGCTTACGGTATTTTTTGCCGGGTCAAGGGGTAAACGGCCATCATCGCCAGTGATCTTACTGATGGTTATGCCCGGCTTATTGGTAATGCGCATAATCACTTCATCACCCGGCTCATTAACTGCGAAACCAAGTACGTCAAAGCCGCAAACCACGTTAGCAACGGTGGCAGGGGCGAAAACGGAAATGGACGTCGAAGCCCCCCGACCCCCGCCAGCTGGCGGAGAAGGAGCGGCCAATGGATTTTTTAAATCTTGTATATTATCTTTCATTTTGTACTTCAAAAACTCCCCCGCCAGCTGGCCGGGACAGTGTCAGTTATTGAAAATCCTTTCTTCACCCTCTTTGCCGCTTGCGGCAGAGAGGGTCGAACATCCGCCAATAGGCGGAGCATTCGGGGTGAGTCAATTCGCCGCAATGCATTTGCGGTAATGTCGCTCGTATAGTTTACTCACCCGGTCTTTGCTTCGCCCGACCACCCTCTCTATGACAAGTCATAAAGAGGGTTAAAAGCTATTAAATTCCTTAACAGGATGATACTCTGGTCTATGCCCCCACATTTATCAAATCCGCAAATACACCGGCGGCGGTTACCTCCGCACCTGCACCGGGGCCTTTTACTACAAGCGGGCGTTCTTTATACCTGTCGGTGGTGAACGATATGATGTTATCACTTCCCGATAGGGTGTAAAAAGGATGATTTTCATCTACCATTTGCAGGGTGATGGCCGCTTTGCCATCCTCCAGTTTACCGATGTAGCGCAATACTTTATTTTCTGCTGCAGCTTTTGCTTTCAGGTTACTGAAAAACGCGTCTTCGGCTTTTAGTGCTGCATAAAATTCCTCAACAGATTGCGCATCAAGGCAGGCCTTTGGCAAAACGCTTTCTATATGTACATCTGCTTCTTCCATAGGGTAACCTGCATCACGGGCAAGGATCAGTATTTTACGCATAAAATCCTTCCCGCTCAAATCATCACGCGGATCAGGCTCTGTATAACCTTTTTCCTGCGCTTCTTTTACCACATCATGAAAATTGGCATCCCCCTTAAAATTATTAAAGATAAAAGAGATGGTGCCCGACAAAATGGCTTCGATACATTTTATCCTATCGCCGCTGTTCATCAGGTCCTTTAAGGTGCGGATGATAGGTAAGCCAGCGCCAACATTGGTTTCATAAAAGAAATCAACCCCATGCTGCTGCGCTGCATCGTGGAAGGTTTTATACTGTTTGTAGGATGCCGAATTACCTATTTTATTGCAGGTAATCACGGATATATTCGCCTTAAAAACCTCCTCGTAAACCTCAACAGGTTTCGGACTGGCGGTATTGTCTATAAATACACAGTTTGGCAGGTTCATGCTTTTCATTTCGGCAACAAAAGCATTAAGGTCGGCAGGTTGGTGGGAGGCTTGTAAGTCCTGTTCCCAGGTATCAAGTGAAATGCCATCGCTGTTAAACACCATTTTACGGGTATTGCTGATGCCGGCAATTTTTACCTGAATGCCGTTATGTTCCTGCAACCAGGCGGTATGGGCATTCAATTGTTTGAAAAGCGTTTGCCCGATATTGCCTGTGCCCAAACAAAAGGCATGCAGGGTTTTGGTAAGCTGCACAAAAAAGGCGTCGTGCACGGCGTTTAATGCTTTGGCAAGATCGTGCCCGGAGATGATCACCGAAATATTATATTCGGACGAGCCTTGCGCGATGGCCCTTACGTTAACACCATTGCGGCCCAGGGCATGGAACAACTTGCCGGATACACCGGGGGTTTGTTTCATGTTTTCGCCGACTACGGCTATGATCGCCAGGTTTTGCTCAATTACTACAGGGTCCAGCTTTTGGGCTATCAGTTCAAGTTCAAATTCCTGCTCAATCAGTAAGCATGCTTTTTCGGTATCGCCGGGTTGTATAGCGAAAGTGATGCTATGCTCGGATGATGACTGGGTGATGAGTATGATATTGATCTGCTCGCGGGCCAGCAAGGAAAACAGCCTTCCGCTGAAACCTGATTTACCTACCATGCCGCTGCCTTCCAGATTAAGGATGCTGATGTTATTGATAGATGAGATCCCCTTAATAGGCAGGTTGGATGGCTTGCAATCATGCCGGATCACAGTCCCTTCAAATTCAGGCTCAAAAGTATTTTTTATAACGATAGGGATCTTTTTCAGGAAAGCCGGGATCATGGTTGGCGGATAGATCACCTTGGCGCCGAAGTAGGATAGCTCCATCGCTTCGGTATAAGTAAGCTCGGGCAGGGAGAATGCTTTTTTAACCATCCGCGGGTCAGCGGTCATCATGCCGTTAACATCTGTCCATATCTGTATTTCGGATGCGTTTAATGCTGCTCCGAATATTGCCGCAGTATAATCGCTGCCGCCCCGGCCCAGGGTGGTGATCTGCCCGGCCTCGTTTGAAGCTATAAAGCCGGTAACGAAAATTATCTTATCATGATGTTCCTGCTGAAAACTACGGACAAGCAGTTCACTAAGTTCCATATTAACCCTGGCTTGCCCGAATGAACTGTCGGTTTTAATTAATTCAGTTGCATCAGCGCAAATTGATTCCGGAAAATGCTGGGCAGCTATTTTGCAGACCATTAAAGTGGAGCAGCGTTCGCCAAAGCTTAAAATCAGGTCGCGGGTTTTGGCGGTAAGTTCGCGCAGGGTAAGTACGCCTTGTAATAAGTCTTCCAGTTGGTTAAAATAGAGTTTTAACCCAGTGAAGGCGGGGTTTTGATGCTGTGCAGTGAGCAGGCTTTTTACAACATCAAAGTGGCGTTTTTCAAGCTCGGCCAATCCGGCAGTAAAATCATGGCCCTTAGCGGCGCCTTCGGCCATTGATACCAGCAGGTTGGTTACGCCGCTCATGGCGGATAGTACCACAACCGGGTTTTTGCCGCTTTTAACTTCATCTTTTAAAATGTTCAATAAAGTTTGGATGCTTTGAACAGAGCCTACGGAAGTACCGCCAAATTTCAGAATTTTCATTATAAGTGTTAAATATTTTATGCCTCACCCCAACCCCTCTCCAAAGGAGAGGGGCTTTTGAATTTAAACAAAAACGCCTTCCTCTGTTAGAGGAAGGCGCTCATTTGGTTTTTTATGTTTTACACCATACGACTACCTTCCTCCAAGTTTTACCCCGGTGGTAGTAATTGTTGTTATTGTGGTGTTGTTACTTGTCATATTATCGGGTGTAAAGTAAGCGGAATATTTTTGAATATACAAATTGTATTTATTTATTTTTTATGATTGACGAGTTTGGTGGTAATTAGTGAATTAATGCGGTACAATTGTAATCGCATTAATACCAGCATCATATTTTTGATCCAGTTGTGGAGTCGCCCAATTTTTCCAATATGCTGCATCCAGACCAAGGTTTCCTACTAAATACACATCATTGTAATTCACAGCGATAGCATTTGCGATGCTGCTGTTTAAATTTGTCCAATCTTGCGGCAATTCATTAAGTACTCCATTCTTCCAATAGGCGGCCCTGTAATTAAAACTACCGGCAATGTAAATATCACCGCCATTCACTGTTACAGACTGTGCTATGGAAGGGGAGACACTTGTAAGTTCCGTGATCACCCCATTTCTCCAGTATGCAGCTATGGGCAAACCATTATTCAAACCAGTGGTGCCTATTATGTAAGTGTCACTGCCGTTAACCGCGATTGCATTTGCCCAAGAATCGGGATGGCCACCCGCAAGCTTCGTGATTATTCCGTTTTTCCAAAATGCGGCGCTATTATTTATGGATCCCGTAATATAAACGTCACTGCCTATAACTGTAATCGATGTACATGACGTATTTGATCCGAGCGTTGTCGCAATTCCGTTTTTCCAGTATGTTCCTACTCTATTATTAGTAGTTAGAATATCGAAACCCGTGTTGTTATTCGTAGGTGGTGGAGTGGAGTAGCCTGCAACATAAACATCAGTACCCTTTACAACGATAGAGGTGCATACCGTATTTGGCCCAAGGCTTGTCGCCACGCCATTTTTCCAATATGTGCCTATTGTGATGCTATTATTGAGGCTATCGTTAACAATAATATAGCCGGCTACATAGATATCCGTTCCCACAACCGTTATTGCATTTGCATTTCCCCAGTAGTTGTCACTTAGTGTAGTCGAAACCCCATTTTTCCAGTATGCCGCAACCAGAGTATGAATGCCGGGAGTGATTTTTGAAATCTGTCCGGCAACATACACATCTACGTCAGGTTTAGGTACAGGAACATTGTTTTTTTTACAAGCGGGCACCGCAAGCAAGGCAATTAGAGCAAAATGGATATATTTCGTTAATTTCATGGATATTATTGTTGAATTGGATTTCAGTTTAAGTGTTGTTAGCGTGCAGAGCTATAAAAGGCAAATAAAACCCAGACGCTCGTATTCATTTGCTAAAGTAAGCAAATATTTTGGGGATTTGAAAGCGTTAAATTGTTCAGGAGTTAGTGTGGAAGTTTTACTATACATTTGAATTCTATTTTGATGATAATGAAGAAAATAATGATAAAATTGGATGATAAGCAGGGGAAACAAATAATAGCCCGGCAAATTGCGAAAGAGGTGAAACTATTAAAACAATCCGATCCTGATAGAGAATTAAAAGAAGAAATTGAGAAAGCTTCCTTACTTGACCTGAAAAAGTATTTGGAGGGCAAGGAAAGTTTTTAGAAATTTTCTATAGATAAATTTCAAATATCCCTAATTCGTCATTATTTATAAATTCTCTGATATCGTCTTTTCGTTTGATCAGCAATGAGGCGATTTCGACAGTACTTACGTTGCCCGTTCTAAGCCAGATTATTTTGGGTGGATAAGAAAACAGATTTTGAAGTTCAGAAAAATCCTCATCAAAAGTTAAAATGGTATATAAGTTTTCTTTGGCAAACTTCCAAATCATTGAATCAGTTAACCGTTGTGCCTGTTTTATTTCATTTGATGGCAATATATCCCATTGAGGTATTAACTTTTTCAGGCGCCAGGAAATGTTTTCATCCGCAATCAGTCGCATATTATGCCACTTTTATTATGCGTTCTTTATTAGCGGCATAAGCCAGGCAGGCTAATATCTGTTTTTCTGTAAGCTGTGGAAAATCGCTGATGATCTCTTTATACGTCATACCCGAAGCAAGCCATTGTAAAACATCATATACAGTAATGCGTGTACCCTTAATTACAGGTTTACCAAACCTGATTTCAGGATCAACTTCAATATATTCTTTGTAGTTAATTTGTGGCATATACAAAATTAGATAAATTATTTTGATAATCATTGTCTAAACAACAATCCCCCAACGATGTCGGATGCAAAATTCGGCACCACATTTTAGGCCAATGACTTTACACCTTGCCGAATTTAATACCTTTGCGCCACAATGCAGGGACTAATCATAAAATCAACAGGGAGCTGGTACCAGGTACAAACTGATAGTGGTGAAAAAATAGATTGCCGCATTAAAGGGATCTTCCGTACCAAAGGGATCACCACTACAAACCCGCTGGCGGTTGGCGACGTGGTTGATTTTGATATGGAACCTGAACAGGAAACCGGGGTAATTACCAACCTGCATCCCCGCAAAAATTATATCATCCGTAAATCAATCAACCTTAGCAAACAGGGGCAGATCATCGCCGCAAACCTCGACCAGGCTTTATTGGTGGTTACTTTAGCATCACCACGCACATCTTTAGGATTCATCGACCGTTTTCTGGTAACTGCCGAAGCTTACGACATCCCGGCTAAACTTATTTTTAATAAACTCGACCTGTTCAGTGATGAAGGCCTGGAAATACTGGCGGGTTATAAGGCTATTTATGAAAAGATAGGCTACCCCTGTTATGAAGTCTCGGCCCTTGAAGGGACAAATATAGAGCAGGTAAAGGAGCTGTTAAAAGATAAGGTGACCTTATTCTCCGGCCATTCGGGCGTGGGTAAATCAAGCCTGATCAACGCCCTGCTGCCCGACCTTGACCTGCGTACCAACCAGGTAAGCGACTGGAGCGATAAAGGTATGCATACCACCACCTTTGCCGAAATGTTTGAACTGCCACAGGGCGGGTTTATCATCGACACCCCCGGCATCCGCGAATTAGGGGTGATAGATATAGAAAAAAAGGAACTCAGTCATTTTTTCCCTGAAATGCGGGCCCTGATGAACCAATGCCGTTTTTACAATTGCAGGCATATTAACGAGCCGGGCTGTGCAGTATTGGAGGCTGTGGAAAATGGGGAAATAGAGCTATCGCGGTATGATAGCTACCTGAGCATTTATCATGGGAATGATACGAGGGGGTAGCAGGAAGTCCGCAAGTTGGCAAGTCCGGAAGATGAATTTTCTTTAATTTCCTTGAAAGACTTACGAAGTTTTTAAAACTTCGTAAGTCTGCCAGTCTTTGATCTCTTTAATCACTTTTCTCTTTAATCACTTTTCTCTTGATTCCTGATTCTAATCTCTACCCCAGCGCCACCTTAAAATCATGCAGCAGATCATCAATATCCTCAATACCGATAGATAGCCTGATCATGGAATCGGGTATCCCCATTTCGGCTCTTTTTACCGGGCAGGGTCCCCCGCCAGTCCAGGCGTGCCGCCCGGACACACAAAAATTTAAGTTTCCCGTTTAAATTAAACAGCCTGTTGCTATTTAAAATATAAACGACCGCCAAGAATTCAAGAGTCACAGTTGAATAAAAACTGTTGCAAGCGCCCCGCTTGCGTATTATTTAAGCGTGGCTTAAATTTATCAGAATTCAAGCGATTGAATTGGTGGGTAGGTGAATAAAGAATAAACTTTTATCTTTGAATATCCCAGTATTCTTCCTATGATTGCTAATATAATTAGTAATTAGCATGTCCGGCTACACCGAATTACAGGTTACCAGCAATTTCACTTTTCTGCGGGGCGGTTCGCACCCGGAGGAACTGGTGGAACAGGCCGCTGCATTGGGTTATACCGCCATCGCCATTACCGACCGGAATAGTTTTGCCGGGATCGTGCGCGGGCATGTAGCAGCTAAGGAAAAAGGCATCCGCATTATCCCGGCCTGCCGCCTTGATCTGCTGGATGGCCCCAGCCTGCTGGCTTATCCAACAGATCAGGAAGCGTACAGCAGGCTTTCGGGCTTACTTACCATAGGCAACCTGCGTGCGGAAAAAGGCGAATGTAATTTGTATAAAGCCGATGTTTATGCGCATAGCAAGGGCATCAAATTTATCGCGGTCCCTCCTGCTGCGCTGACCGAAACTTTTGAGTTTGAAGCTGCCTTTCCGGCGGTATTAAAAGAATACCGGGAGGCTTTGGGCGCTGACCTTTATCTGGCGGCTACCCGCTCGTACCAGGGCGACGACGCCAAAAAACTTTTCCGCCTTGCGCAGCTATCGGCAAAGCTGAATATCCCGATGGCAGCAACAAACGATGTGCATTACCATCACCCTGACCGCCGGCAGTTACAGGATATTTTAACCTGTGTACGCGAAAAATGCACTATCCATACCGCGGGCTTCCGGCTGCACCAAAATGCAGAAAGGCACCTGAAACCAATCGAGGAAATGCAGCGCCTGTTCCGGCAGTATCCTGATGCACTTGAGCATACGCAGGAAATTGCCGAAGCCTGCTGCTTTTCGCTCGACAGTCTGAAATATGTTTATCCCGAAGAACTAACTGCCGCCGGCCGCACACCGATAGAAGAACTTACCTTCCTTACCTGGGAGGGTGCCCATGAACAATTTAGAAATGCTATCCCCGAAAAAGTTAAAGTGCAGATTGATGAAGAACTGGTGTTTATAAAAAAGAAGGATTTGGCCAACTATTTTCTGACGGTACATGACTTCGTGCGCTTTGCCAGGAGTAAGGGTATCCTGTGCCAGGGCCGCGGGTCGGCTGCTAATTCGGTGGTTTGTTATTGTCTTGGCATCACCTCGGTCGATCCTACCAAGTTTAAACTGCTGTTCGCGCGGTTTATGTCGGATGCCCGCGATGAACCGCCGGATATTGATGTGGATTTTGAGCATGAGCGCCGGGAAGAAGTGATCCAGTATATCTACGAAAAATATGGCCGCGACCGCGCAGCCATCGTAGCCACGGTTACACAAGAACGGCAAAAGGGCGCTATCCGCGATGTGGGAAAGGCTATGGGGCTGTCGGTGGATACCATTAGCCGCCTCTCCGGCTCCATCTGGCGCTATTCCGACGATTGGTTTGATGGAAAACTGCTCACGGAGCAGGGCCTGAACGGGGATGATCCGCACCTGCTGAAAGTGCTGGAACTCACCGGGCAGCTGATGGGCTTTCCGCGCCAGCTGGGGCAGCATACGGGCGGCTTTGTGATTACCCGTGGCAAGCTTTCGGACCTGTGCCCCATTATGAATGCGCGGATGGAAAACCGCACCTGCATTGAGTGGAATAAGGATGATATTGATGCGCTTGGCTTTTTAAAAGTCGATGTGCTGGCGCTGGGGATGCTTACCTGTATCCGCAAAGCGTTTGACCTGGCCAAAAAACATTACGGCCTCAATTTAACGCTGGCCAATATTCCGCAGGATGACCCGGCCGTTTATGAAATGGTGAGCCATGCCGATACCGTCGGTGTTTTCCAGATTGAGAGCCGTGCGCAGATGTCGATGCTGCCGCGCCTTAAACCAAAATGTTTTTACGATCTGGTGATCGAAGTGGCGATAGTGCGGCCGGGCCCTATACAGGGCGATATGGTGCATCCCTACCTGCGCCGCCGCAACGGCGAAGAACCTGTTGAATATCCCTCCAAAGAACTGGAAGAGATTTTGGGCCGTACTTTGGGCGTCCCGCTGTTCCAGGAGCAGGCAATGGAAATAGCCATTGTGGCGGCAGGCTTTACCCCCGCCGAAGCCGACCAGCTGCGCCGCAGCATGGCTACATTTAAAGCAAAAGGCCTGGTGAGCAGGCATAAAACAAAACTGGTGGATGGTATGGTGGCAAATGGCTATACCCGGGAGTTTGCGGAGCGTGTTTTTAAGCAACTGGAAGGTTTCGGCAGTTACGGCTTCCCCGAGAGCCATGCCGCCAGTTTTGCCCTGCTGGTATATGTATCCTGCTGGCTCAAATGCTATTACCCGGATGTGTTTGCCACAGCCATACTCAACAGCCTGCCGATGGGTTTTTACCAGCCCGCGCAACTGGTGATAGATGCCCGGAAACATGGCGTTGAGGTACGGGAGGTTGACGTCAATTTTTCGGGGTGGGATAACCTGATGGAAGAAAAATCGGGTAAATACCATGCTGTCCGTCTCGGTTTCAGGCAAGTGAAAGGTATGCGGGAAGAAGACGTTGAGGCGCTGGTAACCGCCCGGACTAAACGATATACCAGTATTTCTTCCTTACTGGATGCCGGTGTACCGCTGGCCGCCCTGGAAAAACTGGCCGATGCGGATGCCTTCCGCTCTTTAGGATTCGACCGCCGGCAGGCCCTTTGGGAAGTATCCGCATTGGCCGACAGCCCCATTGCCCTGTTTGCCGGGCAGCCTTCGGAAAGCGTCACCGAAACCCAGGTGGTACTGCCCTTAATGACGGCATCTGAACATGTGGTGCAGGATTATGCGGCTACCTCCCTATCATTAAAAGCACACCCGGTTAGCTTTGTGCGCGAAAAGCTGCACTTACTACATGTACGGCCAACGGCAGAACTAAGCGCAGTTAAGGATGGCGAGCCTGTTAAAGTTGCCGGCCTGGTACTGGTAAGGCAAAGGCCCGGAACAGCAAAAGGCGTATGCTTCATCACGATAGAGGACGAGACCGGCAACACGAACCTGGTGGTTTTCCAAAACCTGTTCGACAAATACCGGAAAGAGATCCTGCAAGCCAGGCTGCTGATGGTGGAAGGCAAACTACAGCGCGAAGGCGAAGTGGTGCATGTTATCGCCAAACGCTGTTATGATCTTTCGAAGTTTTTACGCGGCCTTACCCTGACCGAAAATGAAAACCAGCCAGTGCTGACACTGTCGCACGCCGATGAAAAAACCGATCCTTCTCCGTTGGGAAACAAGAAAATACCGGTACATGAAATCGCAGAGAAAGAAATATTTCCAAAGGGAAGGAATTTTAAATGATGGTGGATGGGTATTTAATTTCTTTTACCTGATTTTGGTAAAACACAAGCATTTACCTATATTTGGTAAAACAAATAACAATGCGTGTTATTATTGAAGACGAGTATTTAGTAAAGCTTTACAAAAACGGGGAAACATCAGGTAAACCTAAATTTAACAGAGAAATTGAGTTAAGCTTTATTAAAAGGGTTAACCAAATGGAACAGGCTGTAAATACAAACACTTTGCGGGCATTAAAGTCCTTGCATTTTGAAAAATTATCTGGTAACCTTAATGGTAAATACTCAATAAGGATTAACCAGGCATTCAGAATTATTTTCAGAATTGAAAAGGACGGCGATAACACAAGACTTGAGGTTATTTGTATTGAAGAAGTAAACAATCATTATTCGTAACTTATGGCAAACGTATTTGATAAAGAAGGTAATGAGTTAAGAACGCCCATTGCTTTCCACCCTGGTGAATTTTTGTTAGAGGAAGTGGAAGAACGCGGGTTGAAAAAAACCGATTTTGCAAAAAGCATTGGTATGTTGCCCGGCAACTTAAGCGAGTTGTTTAAGGGTAAACGGAATATAAATGCCAGGATAGCAGTTAAACTGGAAATAGCATTAGGTATAAGTGCCGAATATTGGCTTGGTTTACAATCAGTTTATGATTTAACTATCGCCAGGGAAATGGAACAGGTTTAAAGGCACCATGTATTTATCCCTGCAAATCTAACATCAAATGTTATAATTGCAGGGAAGGAACATCACTGTTAAGCAGCAAATAACATTGGTTATAAGCACATTAAATAGTGAAATTTGATTTTGATCATTTTAATGTTTTACAAATAACATTATATTTATCTCATCTTATCAAAACCAATTTCTTATTATTATGAGAGCTTTAAAAGTATTAACAATTTCGCTGTTAGCTTTTTTGAGTTACAGCACTTATGGCGCCAGCCTCCGGGATACAACGTTCAGCGTAAACCGCCGGTATTATGCAATGGTAAACGGATCGCTGGAAAAGTGGGACTTCAACAAAGATGGCAGTTTTCTGCATCAAGGTGTTAACGGAGGCAGCGGAACAAGTGTGCGCGGCAGCGAGCGGGGAACATATAGCATACAGGGAAACATAATTGTATTGCATGTAACCAAAAAAACCACCGCTTTCGTAACTCCCGGCAGCAGAGGTACCACGCAACTCGGCGCGGCGTCAAATGCCGGCAGCCAGACGCGCAAAATGAGCATTAAACTGGTTGGCAATGACGGCGAGAATGGGGTGGTACTCAATGGCAAAGCCTTTAATGTAAGGCATTGGCAATAAAGCGTTGTACTCTTGTACTTAATACGGGATTTTCGCCGTCTGTACCCCGGCCGGCAACAAAAAGGATAGTGGCTCACTTTTGTGCAGAATACCTAAAAATTACTTCCCCAAGCTCAAGAAAAAGGCAATTGACGTAATGAACATCAGTACTGTGATAAATATACCAAGTGAATTAGTGAGTAGGGAATTTTTATATTTTCCAATTATTTTTTTATTATTTGAAATTAAAATAATCAATATTAATAATGGCGGTGCGAGTACTGCATTTAATGCAGCCGAATATATTAACATTCGAAATGGTTTAATTCCCAAAAAATTAACAAATAATCCAGCAATAGTAGCAACTGCAATAACTGCATAAAAACCGTATGCATTTTTTAGCTTTAAATATAGCCCTTCTTTCCATCCGAAACTTTCAGTGAAGGCATACGAAGCGGAACCTGCTAAGACAGGGACTGCTAATAGTCCGCTTCCCATAATTCCAATAGTGAATAACACAAATGTCAGGTTTCCAGCTAAAGGGAGTAGCGCTTTTGCAGCTTGAGAAGGTGTTTGAATATCAGTAATTCCATGTGCGCCAAGGGTTGAAGCAGCTGTTATACAGATGAAAAAAACAATGATATTGGAAAATGTCATACCCACAATTGTGTCAAGTTTCAATTTATTTATATAGTTTGTTGTGACACGAGGTGTAACTTCCCCCATTGATTTTATTTTATTTTTTTTTACTTCTTCCTCCACTTCTTGAGAATCTTGCCAAAAAAACAGATAGGGTGAAATATTTGTACCAAAAATTGCCAAAACACTTAACAAATAACTTTTATTAAAAGAAATATGCGGTATAAAAGTATATACAGCAATCTCAGACCATTTTTGTTTAACGATAAACGCTACAATTGCATACGCTAATAATGTTAACGTTAAATATTTCAAATATTTAACATAGTTCTTATATGGTATAAAAATTTGAATTGCCAAAGTGCTTAAGGTGATGATTAGCAGCAAAACAATAAAAGGGATTTTGAACAGTAATTGAGTAGTTGCAGCCATAGCACCTAGGTCTGCTCCTATATTTATTATATTAGCAATTAATAAAAGGATTACCGTTGCGTACAAAATCTTTTTAGAATAATGTTCTTTAATAACATGTGCGAGACCTTTTCCTGTAACTGCACCAATTTTTCCACACATTTGCTGTACCACAGTCATGAACGGGATGGTAAACAACGCAGTCCATAATAACCTATAGCCGAATTGGGCTCCTGATTGAGTATATGCAGCAATAGCTGTAGGGTCATCGTCAGCTGCCCCGGTAACAAATCCAGGCCCTAAGTCTTTTACAAAACCTTTAATTTTATCAATGATTCGGCTTGGTTTTTCTTTTTCTAATTGGGCTTTCATTAAATTATTAAGCTATTAATCCTGTAAGTACAAGGTAAAACGGAGAAAGTTTTTAAATAGAGCAAATAAAGTATCTGAGTCAAAATAGTGTCCCGCTATCAACGGCACGTTTTCAAACCATTTTATGAGAGATAAAAGGTGGAGAGAAAATAGGCCTATTCCCAACGCTGGACTTTATTACTGACTAAGCTGAAAAAGATTAGAATTCTTCAATAAACAAACTTAAACAGCAATCACTTGTTATGTTATAAAGAAACTTAAATAAAAATTAATATCATGCACGGATTCAAAACTAATATAGAAAAGGAAACCTTGGAAAATAGCAATTTTCGTAAAGTTTTATATACTGCAAAATATAGCCAGATCGTATTAATGAGCCTTTTGCCAAAAGAAGAAATTGGTATGGAAACTCATGAAAAAAATGATCAATTCTTCCGTTTTGAAAGTGGAAAGGGTAAATGTATTATTGATGGTAATGAATATGAGGTTAAGGATGGGGATGCGGTTATAGTTCCTGCAGGTGCAAAACACAACGTCATAAATACATCAGATAAAGAAGACTTAAAGCTATATACAATCTATTCACCCCCTAATCATGAAGATGGGATAATACGCAGAACCAAAAACGAAGCAGAAACTATTAAAGAAAAATTTGATGGTAGAACAACTGAATAGGATTATTCAATTGCGGACTTACTCCGATAATACCATATATAAAATATTAAATAAGTCTGCCCAATTAGCAATAATTTGAACTGATAAAGTTTCAGGTTCATCAAAAGATAATCTAAGAAAAAAAATCAAATACCCTTTCCGATAATACGGCACTTGCCCTAAGCAAAAGCATACAAAAAAGCAAACCTTTGCCGGCCCCGCCTGTTATAATCCCCGGGGATACATCTGCCAAACCACTTTTGGACGATTTAAGAAAAATATCAAATTCAAAAGCCTTAAATTCAGGGACATTTATTTATGAAAAAAAGAATCCCCTATATTATTCTTATCTGGCTCGGCACCGACTTGTATTTTTTTCAGGCAGTTGAAACGCTTACCAATGCAAGTTTTATTTTATGGGCTTATTGGATAATTGATTTTTTTGCGGGTGCCGGCGTTCTGTACTTTGGCTTAACCAATAAAGTAAGGAAAAGTCCAAAGCCGACCGCCCTGCTAATGGGCCTGATGCTGCTTTCCCTTGTCCCCAAAATTGCCGCATTACCGGTATTGCTGTTTGAAGACGTCTGCCGGATTTTTACCCATTTTCAGCACCGTCACTTATGGGTTAGCGAACTTGCCCTCGTGGTTGCTGCCTTTCCGTTTTTGGCTTTACTGTACGGCATGACAGGCGGCGGGCACAAATATAAAGTACACAGGCTTACTTTAACGTTTGACGACCTGCCCGACGCTTTTGACGGGTTTACCATCACCCAATTATCCGACATTCACGTGGGCAGCTTTACCAGTAAAAAGGGGGTCGAAAAGGGTATCAATCTGGTAAATAAACAAAAAAGCGACCTCCTGCTTTTTACCGGTGATTTGGTAAACAACCACGCATCGGAGATGAATCCATGGATCAGTTCCTTTGCAAAACTGGAAGCGCCGTTTGGGAAATTTTCCATTTTTGGCAATCACGACTACGGCGATTATACCAAATGGAAAAGCACAGCAGATAAAGTGGCCAATATGGTCCGCTTAAAGGAGATTCAAAAAGAAATTGGCTTCAAACTGCTGCTTAATCAATCAGTGGAAATAAAGAAAGAAGGCCAGTCTATCGCGCTGATAGGCGTCGAAAATTGGGGCAAAGGACGCTTCCATAAATACGGCAGCCTGGTTAAAGCAACCGCCAAAATCCCTGATGAGCAATTTAAGATACTTATGTCGCATGATCCTTCACATTGGGAAGCCAAAACCCTTATTCACAGCAAACATATTCACCTGACGCTTGCGGGCCACACCCACGGCATGCAGTTTGGCATTGAACTTTTTGGCTGGCAATGGAGTCCGGCGAAATATCTTTATCCCCAATGGGCCGGGCTGTATAAAAAAAACGGCAAGTATTTGTATGTTAACCGTGGGTTCGGATTTTCAGGTTTTAAAGGCAGGATAGGCATCTGGCCCGAGATCACGGTAATTACCCTAAAAAAAGCAGAATGAATTCTTCGCCGGTCCTGCTTTAGACGCCTGTACAGGCGAACTCATCCCAGGTACGAAAAGGTGGAATAAAATCCCAATATGCTGAATGGTCCCTAAATATTTATCGGCTTCGCCTGCAGGGTTCCCTTCAGGACAGGAAAATAACCTGTATTACAGATAATGTGCCCGCCGTCATTTTATCGTTGTGTTTAAGGGCATATTTTTATACCGATGGTTAGATAAAAATATGCAAGGAGGTAATAAGATGAAAAACTTATCAAGGTTAAGGAGGAGCGAAAACGGCAAATTGAACCCGTATCTCTTGTTTTTATTGTTTTTATTAATTCTGTTTATCATTTTTATCGTTTTCCACTTTTTTTTCAAAAACCCGGTTTTTTAAAAACTGGTTGACAGCTATTCATTCAAACTATAATTTATCGTTTTCCGGAATTGGCTGTTTTTTTAAAGCCCAATATAACCCTTTAACGTTGTTTTTCCATTCGGGCAATACCAATACAAGGGCAATCTCTTCAGCAAGGTCAATGATTGTAATTATGGCTGTTAAATAAAATAAACTATAAACCGGCCCTGGTAAAAAGAAAAACAATACCAGAAAACAGCCTTGCAATACGGCTGCTATTTTAGCTGTATAAGTATGAAAACTGCTTATTTTCCTGTAACGGATCAATGCAAGGGTGATTTGCAGCAGATAAAGCGTCAGCAATATTGCTATAAGCGTGATTTCACCTTTTAAAAAACCGGGGTTAAATACAATCATGCCAATAATGGCGACACCAACGGTAAGGTCGTCTGCAATGGAATCAAGCGTAGAACCAAATTTACTGACTGCATTATAATTGCGGGCCAGGTAACCATCAACAGCATCAGTAAAAAAACTGAAAGCAAGCATCCATTTGAATAATGTGAACTGATGGTTATAGAGCAACAGCAGCAGCAACGGCGCTGCAAGCACCCGGTAGCCGGTTATTCCGTTTACGATATAATAACTGCGCCTGGCCATATTTCAGTAAAACTAAATAACAGGATGCGGATAGATTAGTTTTTAATTTTATAATCCAACCGCATAATCAGTTAAATTATTTACTAAATATAACCCTGATTATGAGGGCAATTGAAGACGGTGGTCATTAAAAAAAATGAGATTGGTCAGTAAAAAACAAATGGCGGTAGCCGGGCGGGAACCCGAATTTATCGAATTTATGAATTTTTAGCGTTCCGGTAATTCCTGAATTCTAAAAATTCGGGTTCAGACAAAATACCCTCCGGCCCGTTCAAATGCTTTGATCATCCAATCGCGTTTGCTTTCCTGCCGGTTATTGGCGATCTTTTTATCTTTAAAATAGCAACAGGCTGTTTAATTTAAGCGGAACGCTTAAATTGTTTTGTGTCCAGGTGGCACGCCTGGACAGGCGGGATGAAATTCGTGCTTTTAACACCTATAAAACTATTATTGAATAAAATTTAAACAGGCTCTTAGTATAAGACGGTTAGTTAATTTTATCTCCCAATTTTACCCGAAAAATCTCTTCATTAGCTGATTGTTTTTTCTCTTTAGTTACTTTCAATCAGGTAATTTAATGAGGCATTTGTTGCATGGGATGCCATATATCCATGCATTGCTGAAGGTTGTACCACCGTTAAAAGGGCCGTCTCTGTTTGTTGGTTTATCAGCCTGCAATACAAGGCTCCATTCATGTATGCCCGGGAAGTAATGTTTGGTAAACTGGTAGGTTTGATTTTCTAAAGTTATGTTTTGTGTGTTTAATAGTTTGCCCCAATTATCGGTACCATCTTTTTTGCTCCATGCTTCAATTATACTTTTTTGTGGGATGATTGTAATATTATTTCCGCTGATTTGATAAGTGCCGTTTTCTTTTGTTAAAAGAAGTTTATCTAAAACGTATTGGAAAGTTTTAATATAAAAATAGTAGGTGCCATTTGCATTAAATGTGTATTGTCTGCTGATGTAGCCATTAATGCCGTTATTTACCGCGTAGCTTGATTGGTCACTCGCGCTTATTCCCCATGTACCAATGATGGTAGCATTATTACTATTGTTGCCGGTTACCGGTTGTGTAATTGTTTCTGGCTTTTTTAAATCAACAGATGCCAGCAATGCTTCAATATCTTTTAAATAATCCTGGCTGTTGGTTGCAGCTACAATACTTACACAACGGTTAAATCCACTCATGGTGGTAAGCAGGGCCATCGCCACATTGTTATTAAAAGTAAATTTTGTACCCCCTGCTTTTATTTTCCAGCCATCAGCTTCCTGTACTTCGTTCAACTGCGGTGCATCAGTAGGTTTGTAATTTTTTACAACAAGTTCCTGCCATTCGCTTTCAAAATCCTGATCGATGCTTCCCTTACTGCTTGTACTTTTTATAATACTTATCTGGCACCAGCTATTGTTTTTTTTATTGGTGAAACTGTAGTTTACCATAGTCTCTCTTACGTCTTTCTGCCAACCAATAGATAAGGAGTCTTTTGGTGGAGTATAAGTGACAAGATCGAAAGTCTCCTTTTGTGCAAATGAAGTTGCCGCAGAAATGCAGAGAATAGATAAGCAGATTATTTTTTTCATCAACTGGGTATGAAATTGTTTAAGCATGCAATTTTAATAATGCATTATTGAGGGCAGGAAAGGCAAGGTCCAACACCAGTATAGTTTGCGAAAATTCCCGATGATGGAAACCTGCTGTCAAGTTTACCGCCAATACCAAAAACTACATATCCGCCTGAATAGGACATGGATGGCCGGCCAACACCGCTTCCTACTACTGAAGAGACCACTTTGTTTTCACCTGTTGCCATATTGTGCATGACTATATTGGACGCAGGTACTCCCAGATTGGATGCGTTGGTTGAAAAAGCTACCCATTTTCCATCATAAGAAATAGCAATTTTTTCGCCTTGTGCAATCGGACTGTCTGCATTACCTGGCTTCCCGTCGGAACTATTACTTGCTATTGTGGTGGTATTTGCATTAATGTCGTAAACGAATACATCCTGAGAATTGTTATTATCGCCTGGCACCATGTTGGAGGCCGTAGTCGTATAGGCAATAAACTGTCCATTTCCGGAGATCGCCGGAGCTACAATCCGGTCCGAACTTTCGTTTCCCTGGTTACGTTCCTTTCCATCGGCAGTAAGACTAATTCTTTTTAGTGGTGCTTTGTTTTTCTCCCATAAAAAGATATCCCATAACCCGTTATTGTCGTCGCTGACTAAAGTGGCAGTATGTGAATAGAAAGCAATCCGGTTACCATCGTACGAAATGGAAGGATTGGAACCACCACCGCCTTTTTTAGTATTTGGATCAACACTGATCAATATGGTTGTATCAGCCTGCATATCGCGTAAATAAACATTGTTGTTTGAAACACCTTTTTCAGTTGCTGAAATATTTCCGGCCATTGATGTAAATGCAATGAATCTTCCATCTCCGGAAACAGTAGGCTCGTAGCTTTCCGCATTGGCCTCAGTACCCTTTGCGCCAATGCTCACCACATCAATTTTACCGGTATTCGAATGCCAGACAAAAACATCGCGGAACCCGTTTTTGTCACTCTGCACCAGGTTGCTGGAATACGATTCAAATGCAACCGTTTTGCCATCCCCTGAAATAGCAGGAGCATAACTATCCGCATTACCTTCTTCACCCGCAGCAGAGGCGCTTATTAATTTGGTGATGCCGGAATTGCGGTCACGCCAAAAAATCTGGCGATGTTTTCCGGTTGAGCCGGCAAAATTTGCTGAAGAAATAAATACTACATAACGACCTTCTTCTCCCTGGTTTCCACCTACTGCAGGCTCAAATGTTTCGTAGAAAGTGCTGAATGCTTTGTTGTCTGTAGAGCGGCTTAACAGGTCATAGGTATAATCGGAACCAATTCTGAGCGTGTTTGCACTTTGAGGCATGGTCCCTTCAATGCCTGTGTAAATCATACAAGTTTGTCCTGCAGGTGCTTTTTTCAGAGTTACTTTATATTTAGTTCCATCGGGAAAAGGAGTTGTAAAACTGAAAGTATTGTTGCTGTAAACCTTACCCTCCTCTTTTTTCGCTGTAAGGGTAAGATCGTTTTTAGCGTTATTCTGTAATACAATTGCGCTTCCTGACGGAGCGCTGTATATTCCACTGAGAAGTGAACTACCGGCAGCCGGCTTACCAATTGTTTTTGTTGTTTGTTGCGCCTGTAATCCTGACATTAACGTTGCAAGGAAGAGGAATAGAAATGGGAATAATTTCTTCATAACATTGTTTTTAAATTATTAATATTCTTGATGCGATTATTTTTTATCCCATAAAAGGGTTTTCATTTTATAGATGCTGATCAATCCTTTGTGATTTTAATATTACTGATGTGAAACTTATCATTCTCTCCTGAGTTGCCACTCGAAAACGACATGGCATTGAATAAATGAGCTGCAGGTATTGCTTTCTCGTATTCAATTATTTTAGATTTATTAATATACACTTGCAGGGTTTCTTTATTCTTTATTATTGTCACTGTTATATGGTTATTCTTTTTGTCATTGGAAAAACCGCTGGCAACAAGCCATTTAGTGCCGTTCGAATAGCCTGGTGGAGAGGGGAATTTTGTTTCAAGAGTTGCCTCACCATCTTTACCATCAAAACCAGGGCGTAGTTTTAATTTCAGAAATGATTCTGCGTTTCCAGGGGATGTTTCTTTTGATAATTGAAAAGTTAATCCTTTTGCTCCCCAGGCAAAATTCTGAGCAGCTACCAATTCAAAACTCAATGTAAAATTTTGCGGCAACGGATTTTTTAATTGTTTCGGCGTTAAAGTGTTATCCGTTATCAAAACCCAATTGCCATCTAATCCATCCGGATGTTCAACAACACCTCCATTTAAGCCATATTCAGTTCTCCAGCCAATTGGTTTTTTACCAATACCTGTTGAGGAAAAGTCTTCAAAGAAATAAATGTTTTTGTCATTTGTGTTTTTTTTACTGGCTAAAGAAACATCTGCAACTACTTCTTTTTCTTTGGTATAAGGAGAATGGAGTGGTTTATATGGCTGACCTTTTACCTTTTCGGAATCAAAGAAAAAGTTATAGACATAGCTGAAATTAAAATTGTTGATTATGGCTTCATGTTGTTGCTGTTCTATCGGGTTACCGGGGTAATAAGCCCAGCTAATCATTATCCATTGGGGTTTATCCTTTTTACAAAGTTCAGCCATCGCAGGGTCAATTTTGTAAACGGGAAATTTTTTGGCTTGATATTCATTCCCTTCAAAAATATCAGGAGTTTGCTCCAGCATGATATTCGGTTGTGGTTCAAATACTTCGGCAGTTTCCAGTAAGCGGTTTTTATATTTTTCTTTGTTATTCTTCAGACAAACAATTCGTTTATCATTTTTTTCATCCAAATACTTCATTAAGTAATCTATACTTTTTTGGTTGCCCTGATTCTGCTCATAGATTTTTTTCTTTTCCGCTTCATGTAATCTGGGTATTGCTTCTTCCAATGCATGTAAATATTCGCCTTTAGTTATTTTAATAAAAGGTGATTTATTGTCTTTACATAATAAAACGTGCTCTGCTCCACCACCAAACCCCGTATTTTTTACCCAATAGGTGGTGTAAGGTTTAATGTTTTCATTATGAGTTAAATCAAGTATCTTTTTATTAATTTCGTCATAAACCTCTGTTTCAGAGGTTGGCATGGTAAAATAATATTGGGTGGCTGTGCAGATGTCCCTGATAGGCCAATCTCCAGGAACCTGATTGGCAAATACGCCCCAATATATATTGCTGTTTGTTTCAGGTTCTAACTTGTGGCTACTATTGTATTTGAGTTCAAAATATGTTTTAGAATACGCGCCGTAACACTGCGGCCAGGCGGCAGTGTACTGATTATATAAACCAAGCTTTTCAGAAACAGCTTTTTTTACATCGCCCAATCCGCCTTTTGGCAAATAACTGGCCTGCATCCAGTTGGCAAAAGAATCGCAGACGGATAACTGAGCCGCTGAATAAAGTTTATTGTCAACATTTTTAGTTTCCTTTACGCCTTTGAAGTGATACACTTTCATCCAGCCAATTACACTGTCTTCAATGGATTGGCGGGGGATGGGTTGGGCAAAAGAAAGCAACGTGAAAACGTTGAAGGCGCAAAAAAGAAGTTTCTTTTTCATTTTATTATAATTTAGACTTCTGATGTTTTATTTCCCCAGCATATTTTTCAATGCTGTAAAATCAACTGCTTTCATACTGTTTTCCTTAAACATTGATGCAATTGGTTCATTGTGGTTCCATACCATATATATCCAAAAAAATTGCGGCGATGATTTGGGTAAATTTTTATTGAAATAACCGGAATTTGGCTTGACGAGTACTTCGCCAAAAGGATCATTTTCATCGGTAAAGAGATAATTATAGGTATCATTAGGGTCTCTTTTCACAATCGCTTTTTGATTTAATATTTCAGCAGACATCTGTAACTGCTTTTCAATATTTTCAAATGCCGGTTTGAATGGTTTTTCATTATCTGCGAGGAATTTTTGGTACTTGTCTTTTTTGTATTGGTAATCCAATTTTATATACCTTTTTAATTTTTCCGGGTCGTTTTTTAAATCTTTTTCTGTTAATTCTTTTTCAATTTCAATATTCTTCAGATTATCTTTAAACCCTGCTGCTGACATGAGCATTTGGGCCGATAACGACCGTTTTCTTTTTTCCAGAAACTCCTTTTTAGTTACATAAGTATAGGGAAGTTTTCCATCATAAGTAATAAGCCAGGCGCAGCTTTTGCCCTTCATGCCAAAACCCAGGTCTGCATCTATTTCTTTAAAATACCAGTAACCATCTTTTTCAACAGGCATGTCATGCATAACATTAAATCCTTCGGCTAATAATCTGTCTCCCTGGGCAGTATCGTAAATTTCTGAATCAAAAATATTGGCAGCTATTTCAAAATTTGTTGAAGTTTCGTCCTCTGTTTTAATATTATTGCCGTCGCAGTAATAGCCAAATGCCATGATACTATAAGAGTAGCCATTGCCCTGCATATTTGGCTCAGACCTGTTATAGCCGCCATTAAAACGAGCATTAACACCCATAGGTACATACTTTGATTTTATCATAGCATGTATTGCCGCCACCACTTTTTTTTCTCTCGCAAGGTCGGCTGCCGATATTCCCGATAAAGCATTGCTGCTTTCTTTCCAGGTGCCGGGTTTTTGGGCCAGCAATTCTGGGGTACAATCCTGCGCAGAGGATGAAATCGCAATGACTGCCATACTTAAAAAAAGGACCAGGTATTTTTTCATGATAATTAATTTTTCATTTATCGCATGGATTGCTATTTTCCAAGCATGCTTTTTAATTTTGCAAAATCAACAGCCTTTATAATATCTTCCCTGAATTTTGATAATATAGGCTTGGGATCCCATGTTACATACACAAAAATAAATTGCGGAGTTGACCTTGGTAATTTTTTATTGAAATAACCGGGATTTGGTTTGATGAGTATTTCGCAAAAAGGGTCTTTATCGTCGGTAAATAAATAAGAATTTTCCCCCCTTCCGTCAGGATCCAGCTTTACAATAGCTTGCTGATTCAATTCCTCCACAGGCATTTTTAATAGCGTTTCAATTTTATCAAATTCAGGTTGATAATTTTTTTCATTACCGGCCAGTAATTTTTCATAATTTTCTTTGGTGTAATTATAACCTCTTATATACTTTGCAAGTTTTTCAGGGTCATTTTTATATTCCACTTCTTCAAGCCCTTTCTCTGTTTCAAGATTTTTAAGTACCTCTTTATCTACTTCTGCACTATGGTGCATTTCATCTGTCAGACTGATTTTTCTCTTTTGCAGAAACTCTTTTTTGGTTACAAATGCGAAAGGGAGTTTGCCATCGTACGTTACAAGCCATGCACTGCTTTTGCCAAATATACCAAAACCCATGTTTTCATCTCTTTTTCTGAAATACCAGTAACCATCTTTTTCAACAGGCAGTTCATATATAACATTAAACCCTTCGGCTGATGACCTGCCGCCTTGAGCTGTGTCGTAAATATCGACAATAAAATTGTTGACATTAATTTGAAGTATTGTACCAGATTCGGCGACTGTTTTAATCGTATTTTCTTCGCAGTAGAATTGAAATGCCCTGATATGATAGTAGTAGCTGTTAACCGGCATAAAAGGGTATGAGCTCCCATAAGCACCACCAAATTTAATCTTCAAACCCATTGGCGTGTATTTTGATTTTATCATGGAATGGAAGGATGCTTCAATCTTTTTTTCCCTGGCAAGGTCGGCGGATGTTATTCCGGAAATGCTACCACTGGTTTCTTCCCATACACCTGGTTTTTGCAGTAACGATTCATCGGTGCAATCCTGCGCGGTTAGTGACGAAGAGAAAAAAACGGTAAAAAAAAGGATGATGTATTTCATGATGTTTTTTTTATTTAATAGATAGTTTCGATAAAATTCCCTGACCCTGCAGGGATGGGCCTGAATTCCATCCAAATCTTGCTTCGGCACCAATCTCTGCCGATGTTTCTGCTGGATTTAAGGCTTCCACAGGTCCGGCTTCAGCCTTGACGCCAACTTTTACTCCAAAATCTGTAATACCATTTGGGCCCCCATTCAATAAAACCTCTGCCCCCTGCTTTTAATTCTGCTTTCAATACACCCAATGATTTGGAACCAATACTTTTGTAAGCACCCAGTTCTGCGCTGGCACTAATGGTTTGCCCGGTAACCTGGTTCTCCATATGATTCACATTGATCATAACAAAATCAAATTTAACTGTTCTTATATTGCAGTATATTGCAGTCCCATCTTGTTTCGCCAATACCCGGCGCTTTTAACACAATATGATTGTCACAATGTATCATATCAAAATCCGGAAGAGGATGATAAGGATTTTTATATTTTTCCGGTGCATCCTCGCATATTCCGCTTATTCTGATTATGTCATTACAGGAATTACAACCAAATTGAAAATCTACCGGTGTTGTAACGAACGGAGCATTGCCGGCAATACAGGCAAGAAAAACCGTTTGGTATAAATTTTTTGATCGTTGATAATCTTCTTCTGTTGGCGAACTGTATCTTAAATAGTAAACAATTTCATTGGTGAAATATTTCATCCGGCTTACCCATTCTGTACTGAAGTCATAGATCTTTTGATTAAAAGTTTGAAGAAACCCATCAACCATTGGCTTGGATTCCTGGCAGGCACTTTGCATATATTCACTATGTAGTTTGTCCATTTTTTCAGATTCCTCAACTTCACTGGATCCTGTTGGAATATTGTTTACAATACTTTCGTCTGTGCCGTGAAACCCAAGAATTAAGCCTGTTCTTGAGGTATACATATATGTTTAAAGTTGTTTTTAAGGTTGCCTTTAGATGTAACAATCCCCGCATCAACTAAAAACTTCTTTGATTTTTGTTCGCTTTTGGATATGCGAACCCTATACTTTTCAAGTTTTTGAATTAAGCTATCTGCTTTAGTATCGGTCATATACAAATATAAATTAATTTTGGTTTATTTCAAAATTGGGTAAATAAACCATTTGCTGTAAGGCATGCAGGCTACCTAAACGGGGGCCACGAGCGGGACTTGTGGCAATGGGGGAATATAATTTTTGCCGATGTTTTTGGTCGATAGCGATCGGGGGGATAAATGAATATATTTGATATAGATAATGAAAGAAATTATTATGCCCGCAGTCAAGAAAGCATCGGTTAGAGAAAAGGAATATAATAATATTATTGTAACCGATAAAGTTAGGAGTTACGCTAATGAACCTTTTTTTTTAAAAAAGAAGAAAAAGCTAAAGAATTTATGCGTAAACACCCGTTACCAGAGCATTTGAAAAAATAAAATTGCAATTTAAACCCTCCGCCCATTCAAGCGTTCCGCTTGAATGACAGCAATTTTAAGCGTCCCGCTTAAATTAATAAATAATCTTCAATGGGCTTTCCACATTCGCGCTGCTGTACCAATATTTATACGCCGCGCCTGCAAACCCTTCTGCTACGGTTAAAGTTGCAAAATAAAGTTCGTCGGCTGAGGCATTGCGTGACATGAAATAAACAGGCGCATTTATCTTTAAAATAGCAATAGGGTGTTTTGTTTAAGCGGGACGCTTAAATTGTTGTGTGTCCAGGCGGCACGCCTGGACAGGCGGGGCATTTATCTTTACAATAGCAACAGGCGGGGGTATCTGTGTTGCTAATTTTATTAGTAAAAGCAGGTGCGTTATTAGGATATTAAAAAATTTATTGTGTATTTTTGGATACCATGCAGTTTATGAAAAAAGATGCAATAAAAATATTCGAGGATAAAAAAGTAAGGGCCATTTGGGATGAGGAGCAGCAGAAATGGTATTTTTCAATTGTAGATATGATTGCCGTTTTGACCAACAGTCCTAACCCCCAGGTGTATTGGCGTGTGATGAAAAAAAGGTTAAGAGATGAAGGAAATGAAACCGTTACAATTTGTAACGGTTTGAAAATGCAGGCTGCTGACGGTAAAAACCAAACCATTTGAAAAAATAAAATTGCAATTTTAATAAATGGAAGGCCGGGATTAGTTTCGGCCTTTTTTGTTGGTGCCGGGTTTATGACACAGATGCTGCCGAAAGATTAGGGTTTTCAGCGACAGCCGACAATAATTTACTATGTTTGGAAAGCAAAGCCATATCATATCACAAAACAATGAATTTAGAACGCTACGTCTATTTTGCCAGTAATGATTTTCAGGATTATGAATTTTATAGTAATGGCCCAAACGGAAAGATCAGAAAAGTTATTATGTACACAAAAATTCAAGATAATCCGGCCATGTACAATTTAGCTTTTGGTGACGCGGATGCCGATACTGGTGTGGTTTATGATAATGTTATAAGTAACAATCAGGACAGGGATGTCGTTCTCTCAACCGTGGCTAATACTATAAATGAATTTTCTGATCGGTATGGGAACCACTGGATTTTTGCTACTGGCAGCACCCCGTCAAGAACCAGGCTTTATCAGATGGGTATAGCAAGACTATGGAAAGAAATTAGCATGGATTTTGATGTATATGGCGATAAGAATGGAAATTGGCAGCCATTTCAGAAGAATGTCAATTATAAAGCATTTTTGGTAAAGAGAAAATAAAATAGTAAATTTGAAATACGTAGATAATTAAAGGAGTTATTATGTCTGAGGCTAATAAGAAAACAGAAGTTATTGAAAAAGGATATGGCAGGGCCATTGTAAGCGATAAGGTTAGAAGTCATGCTAATGATCCTTTCTTTGTAAAAAAAGTGGAGGAAGCTAAAGAGTTTATGCGTAAGCACCCCTTACCAGAGCATTTGAAAAAATAAAATAGCAATTTAAATAGATGGAAGGCCGGGATTAGTTTCGGCCTTTTTTGTTGGCGCCGCACGCACGTTCAAGCGTTCCGCTTGAATGACAGCAATTTTAAGCGTCCCGCTTAAATTAATAGAAAACAGGGTAATTACCGTTCTGTTCGATTGTCTGAACCCGAATTTATCGAATTTATGAATTTTTAGAATTCCGGTAATTCCTGAATTCTAAAAATTCGGGTTCAGACAAAATACCCTCCGGCCCGTTCAAATGCTTTGATCATCCAATCGCGTTTGCTTTCCTGCCGGTTATTGGCGATCTTTTTATATTTAAAATAGCAACAGGCTGTTTAATTTAAGCGGGACGCTTAAATTGTTGTGTGTCCAGGCGGGGTGATGATAGCGTAGTGAACGCTATCATAAAAAGAAGCATTTTTTTTTCATAACAAATGTTTTTGTTGATTTATCTTTTTGCAAATGTCGTTACCATGCCATCAACTGATAATTTACGAATGCAATCATTGCCGCCATCTATTACATAAATATTTTGTTTGCTATCAATGGCCATATCACAACCTAACGGAAAATTAAATAAAGCTGTTAATGCTTTTCCATCTTTATAACCTTCCAGAGCCCTGCCTCCCATATTAAGACTATTTGACTGAATAACGCTGTTGCCTGCAACGGTAGTTACTTTGTTGTTTGCAATTTTAATGATGCGGTGCAGTCTGCTATCTGTAAAAATTATTTCTCCTTTTTTGTTAATTAGAATATCCTTTGGCGACATTAGTTCGGCTTTGCTGATATCACCCTGAACATATACCGGCCAAAATTCCCTTTTGTTGCAAAGGCCGGCCATGGTGGTTACTTTTCCATCAGTGTCTAATTTTTTTATACAGCGTCCGTTGCCATCACTCAGGTAAATAGTGCCAACAGAGTCAACACCCATACCTGCAACCCATTTGGTTTTTAACTCAATATTTTCCATTGTGTTGGCTAAAGTGGTTACCATACCATTTGTACTTATTTTACGTATAAGATAAAAATTACCCCGGTCATCTTTTTCTGCAACATAAATATTTCCTTTGGGGTCTGTTTTTATCAATTCAATACTTCGGAATTGTGCTTCACTGAGCGGCCCATCGACTATTTTGTATTTATAAGGTATCCCGGCAAATAAAGAAACTTTTCCATCAAGAGTCAGTTTCCATATAAGGTCTCCTCCCGCCATATAGATATTGTCTTTGGAATCAATAGTCATTGCGTTACAACTTGGGTATGGATTCGTTTTACCTTTACGGATATCTTCTGTTATAAAAGATGCTTTTCCATCGGGAGTTATTTTCATTATCCTTCCCATGTAGAGATGCACAATAACATTGTCCTTGCTATCAACCACAATATATTGGGGAGAAGAAGGTAGTTTAGGGACAGTTATTTGCGCCTGCAAACAAATTGAATAAAAAATAGCGAAGAATTGGATTAGATATTTCATGATAGTGTCTGTTTTAAATTGATTAATTTTTTTCTATCTCATTTATCAATGCCCTGTAATATTCCTTTGCCCGTTACGCCGGGGTTGCACTTATTTTATGGCCGGTAACGGTAACCTGGTTTGCTTCAGGTATAATGCCGGCACTTCTTAAAAAAACCAAAGCAATTTCAGAGGAGACGCTTGCCTTTTCGGCAGCTACCCTAATCGTATTAATTTGATCTGAAATGCGTTTACTGGTCATCGTTTTACTTCTTAATTCAAAAATATGGATTTTATTCATAAACCAGGTAATTCGGGTATTCATGCGCCGCGCCTGCAAAACCTTTTGCTACGGTTAAGGTTACAAAATAAAGTTCGTTGGCTGAGGCATTGCGTGACATGAAATAAACAGGAGCATTAATATTTAAAATAGCAACAGGCTGTTTTGTTTAAGCGGGACGCTTGAATTTTTGTGTGTCCAGGCGGCACGCCTGGACAGGCGGGGCATTTATCTTTACAATAGCAACAGGCGGGTGTTAACCGGCCAATTAATTGTAAGTCGGTTACTTTGGCTCCTAAAAACTCAGCATCTTTTATGTATGATGAGAAAGCATAAAAACTCAATAAGAGCAATAGAAAAACGCTGATTTTATTACTTCTTGCATTTAATTCCTTTAAATTGTCATAACACTTATTGTAATAATCTTTAAGAGATGACTGATCATTTTCGGGTGCAGACTTAATAAACTGGTCGATTTCCGATGGTGAAAGCATTGTGATGAATTAATTTAGGTAAGTTATGTAAATTCTGCGGGAAAGTGAGCTAACTTATATCAGATGTCCGAAGCTTGCAACTTCGGACAGCGGGAGGGCCACCATGAGGAAAAGAAAGAAATGTAAACACAAGGTTATGGATTTTTATGGATAATGCCTTGTGTAGATGTAATCTACAAGCATAGTAGTTTGAAGTTATAAACTTCGAACAGCGGTTAAATTCGCTTATACGATTAAAATATTTTAAGTTTGATTGCTTTCTGGACTTTCGTATGTTTATATATTAGTGATAATTTCATTTTCCAATCAAATGACAATAAAAGAAGCTATACTAAAAAGTCTTGACGATATAAATGGCATCGCGAATTATATGATTATTTACAATCATATAATTGAGAAAAGTTATTATGATTTTAAAGACGCTAAGACTCCGAGTTCGACAATTTCCGCTTTATTAGGCGATTTCATAAGAAATGGAGATACTCGAATTAAAAGAATAAAAGAATCTGGCGGAACGTTTTCTTATTACTTGACTAAAAATGAACAAAATATAAATGTAGATATTTTAGTTCCTATAATAATTCCTGAATCCAAAAAACCAAATAAAACAAATAATTATAATGAGAGAGACTTGCATAAACTATTGAGTAGTTATCTTAAAAATACAGATATTTATTCAAAGACAATTTTTCACGAACAATCATCAAATAGCAAAGACAATCATCAAAAATGGATACATCCAGATATGGTAGGTATTCGCTTCTTGAATTTGCAAACAAAGGCAAGTCAAAATTTTCTGAAAGCAATTAATCGAGTGGATACTTTTAAAATAAGCTCTTATGAAGTTAAAAAGGAAATTAATTCAGACTACGAATTAAAGAAGTGCTTTTTTCAGGCGGTTTCTAATTCAAGTTGGGCAAATTATGCCTATTTAGTAGCTTTTGAAATCAGTGATAGCCTCTATGAAGAAATGGAACGTTTAAACCAATCTTTTGGAATCGGAATAATTGAACTTAAAGCTAACCCTTATGAAAGTAAAACCTTATTTGCTCCGAAACAAAAAGAGCTCGATTTTAAAACTATTGATAAATTGTGTAGAATAAACCCGGACTTTGAGAAATTCATTGAACAGACAGAAAAACTTATGACAGCTAACGAAAAGTATGTAAAATCTACCGAGAAAGAGTTGGAAGAATTTTGCGACCACTACTTTTCTAATGATACAGAATTTGAAAATTATTGTAACGAAAAACACATCCCAATAGAAAAAACGGTTGCAAATATAAACATGGATATATGAAATTCTGCTACTCCGCCAATTCAAGCGTCCTCTTCGCTTGAATTGATAAATTAAAGTGTCCACGCTTAAACAATACGCAAGCGTGGCCACTTGAACAGGCGTGGGGGCACGCTTGGACAGGCGGGAGTAATATTTGAATTTATTTTAATTATTACTCTCTAATTAGTTTCTTCACGATTTTTAAAATATTCCTCTAATTTTTCCCTTAAGAGGTTATTAACCGAGGTCATTATTGGGGTCTTGTCATATATAAAATCCAAAATCCCATTTGACCATGACTTTAATTGACATTCATGCCCTTCAAAAGAAAATGGATTATAAAAATCTCCCATTTTCCCCATTAAATTAACAAATTCTTCATCTTCAAAAGAATAACTCTTAATCTGGGGATCTTTAATAGTTTCCGTAAAATAGTGGTAAAATCTAATACCTGGATGCCGAGTTAATGAAATATTGGAGAAATCAACCACAATAATTAATAAATTAAAATCTACAAAATATTTTAGTTCGGAGTACAGATTAGGGAAATAATTCTTCACCGTCTGATCGTAAATCCTTGGAAAATTATTGTAAAATATTTCTATATTTTTAGCGGTTTTTTCTTTCCCGAAGGTTTCCCAAAAGCCATACATCTGCTTATTCACTTTGGTTTTAATTTCATAGTCACGAACAATTTTTGTCTCACCGCTTTGTCTCAAAAAAGCTAAAAGATTATTTAATATACCGATACTAAAATCTTCGCTAGTAACCTGAAATTTAATTGAAGAAGTAAACCCGTCCTTAATATCCTGTTTTACTTTTTCCGATTGATTTTCGATTTCTTTGGGAAAAGTGAATAAATAAAAAGTGTCTATCAAAATAACTTGAAAATTTGGGTCATAATTTTGAACATCAATAGATTTTTCTATCCACGCCGGCAAAAAAGTATTTAATGAGTATTCAATGTTTTCGAGTTCGTAAACAGCCGAATCAGGAATTAGCCCCAAAATCAAAGCATATTTTTCAATAAAGGCAAAAAGGTATTCTCGCGCGACAAAAACATCCTTAATTAAAAGAGATTGTTTTTCAAGATAATTTATAAGGTCACGCTTTATGAGTTGATAAGCAATAAATTTGGGTTTATTTTTAATTGGGTTTTCTCTATTATAGCCAACATACCGAAGCCCCTGATTGGGACTGAAAAAGCTATCATCGTCTTTCATATCTTTAATGAGAACATCGTTTATTGAATAAGAAACAGGATAAATAATAAACGATACTGAATTTTCCTCGTACCTTTTTATTCCAAAGCCCATTTTCCAATAATTTGGAAACAATAAGTTTTTTAAAGTCAAAAAATCATGATCCAATAGGTGGTTGTAATAATCAAGGAAAACATGAATCTCCTTGTATATTGAATTACTTTTTCCTAAGCTGATATTTGATGAAATTTTCAGAACAGATAATTCATTGCTCAATGTTTGCACTCTGGTTTCGAGCGTATTGTAATCATACAATTTTGTTTGATATTTTTTAATAATTTCAATCCATTCAGCTAAGTATGAATTGTTATTGGGTTTGATTGTTTTCTTTTTGTCAAAAAGCAGGGATACTGTTTCCTTTTTAATTTTCTTAAAAAGGTCGGTAATAATGTCAATACTTATATGTTCCCAGTATGCAATCTGGTTTTGAATATCCACGACGATTAATAAAACTGGCAAAATACTTTGTTCGCAAAACGCTAAAAATGGCTTTGAACATTGATACTTGGGAGTTTCAATGTTTTTTGAACCTAAAACTTTAATTTGGACTTCTAACTTACCTATAGGTGTTTGATATTGGTTAACCAATTCCAAAATCCCATCCGTATTTGGTACTTTATCTAAAAACTTGGCGTCAGGTTTAACGCAATTCAAATCTAAGATATATATCAGACCAACGACCGCTTTGATTTCCGGAGTATTTGTTAACGGGTATGGGGCTGGGTCGCAGTCTACAATTCTCTTCATGATAGTTTAGCTCAGAATAGTTCCAATAAATATATACTTATCAATCTACGATTGGTAAAATATTAGATTAATTTTTTTGTCTTGGCAGTTTTACCCGCACGCTCGTTCAAGCGTTCTGCTTGAATGCCAGCAATTTTAAGCGTCCCGCTTAAATTAATAAATAATCTTCAAATGGTTTCCACATTCGCCCTGCTGTACCAATATTTATGCACCGCGACTGCAAAACCTTGTGTTACGGTTAAGGTTACAAAATAAAGTTCGTCGGTTGATGCATTGCGTGACATGAAATAAACAGGAGCATTTGTCTTTAAAATAGCAACAGGCTGTTTAATTTAAGCGGGACGCTTAAATTTTTGTGTTTGTTCCTCTTTTTGGCCGGCACTGGCAACCTGGTTTGCTTCAGGTATAATGCCGGCACTTCTTAAAAAGGCCAATGCCGTTTCAGAGGAGACGCTTGCCTTTTCGGAAGCTATCCTAATCGTATTAATTTGCTCTGAAATGCGTTTACTGGTCATTGTTTGTAGTTCTTAATTCAAAAATAAGGATTTTATTTATAAACAGGGTAATCCTGGCGTTTGTTTTTTCAACAGTAATGTAGTTCTTAACTATTTCTATCCCCCTTTCACGCAAAAAAACCATGAATAAACCACTGATACGGTTCATCGCCTGCGTAATGCCCTGAGCGAAACAGCCAGTAGCGTTGTCCGTCCTGGTCCTCTACGTTATAATAGTCGCGGTGGTCGCCTTCTTCAAGCCACCATTCACGTTCAATCCGTTCAGGGCCGTCGGCCTTTTTTATCTGGTGCGTTTTGCCTTTATAGCGGAACAGCATTGGCGGATAATCGGGGATCGGCGCGGTTACTTCCACCTGTTCGGGCCGGGCTAAAAGCCGGGTAGGGCGGGGCTTGTCGTTGCGCCAGCTTATGGCCGGTTTTTCGTGGAGCGAGGGCGCGGGTTTAATGGAGCGCTCGGGCCAGTGATGCTCATCGGGCAAATAGCGGTGAATGGCATCCGCCCCCACTTTCCCTGCCAGGCGGTCGAGCAGTTCGGCTATGCCAAGGTCATCCAGACCGGGTTTCCCGGCCCAGAGGGCTTCCTGCATGGGCGATACTTCTTCCACTTTAGGCGCATCCAATATAAAAAGTTCGATCCCCAGCGCCGGTTCAATGGTAGCTATTTTTAGCTCGAATAATTTGAAAAGGTGATCAATATTATGCGATGCACGGTTGGTGCCGATCTCCGCCGTTTCAATTTTACCATCCACCCGGTAACATTTCAGTATGGCTGTACGCAGACCCTTGCCTTCATCGCGCAGCCGCTTGCAGAGGCTGTCCAGCAGGCGCTGTATGGCAATCTCTATCCCGGTAGCGGTACAGATAGGCTCCATGCAGGGCAGTCGTTCCTGGTAAGGTTCAATAAGCACCAAGGGCTGAATGATCTCATCTTCCAGGCCCAGCGCCTGACTTAGTTTAAGCAGCAGGTCTTCACCAAAACGCCTCCGCAAAACCGAGCGGGGCATACTTATAAAACTGCTGATCTGGTATAAACCCAACTTTTGCAGGCGTTGTACTATAGCGGGTTGCAGGCGCAGGGCGGCAGGCGGTAAGGGCAGCAGGGCTGCGGTCTGGCCGCCGCGCTCAATAATGGGCGTCACCTGCCCGAAACGTGCAATGGCCCAGGCCGCGCCAATGGTATCGGCCATAGCCGCCCGCACATCATAGCCTTTGCTTCGTAAGCGCTTAACAATCTCTTGCAGGTAGGGCTGTTCGCCGCCCCAAAGCTGCGCGCAGCCGCTTACATCAAGTATTAAACCATCGGGCGGGTCAACGGCAATGATGGGCGTATAGCGGATGCACCATTCGCCAAGGGCTTTCAGTAATTTGGCGGCCCGCCCGGCTTGCTCATCTATCACCTGCAAACCGGTGACAATAACCTTTGCATCGGCTGCTGCCATGCCCGGGGTTATGCCCTGTGCCCCGGCTATTTTATTGACTGCGGTAATTATCAGCCTGCCATGATCTTTTGCCGCGAAAACAAAAGGCAGGGTTTTAAGGGCCGGCCGTTTAAGGGTCAGCCAGTCAGTCGTCAAATGACGGAACCATATAGTGACGAAGCGTTTGTGCATTTTTTCAAGTTGGTTCGATCAAGCATTTTTCGCCTCACCCTGTCCTCTCCAAAGGAGAGGGTTCTTTAACATTGCTATTCAAAGTCCTCTCCTTTGGAGAGGATTTAGGTGAGGCAAACGGAGCGCAGATCGGGTGAGTCAACTCGCCGATCTGCATTTGCGTTAATGTCGCTTGTATAGTTAACTCACCCGGTCTTTG
>DHXR01000062.1:4319-5265 GCA_002413785.1 Mucilaginibacter sp. UBA5151 | reverse complement strand
GTTTTTCAGCAGACCCTAAATAGAGATGACAAATTTGATCCTGCAAACTTTGAATTAATTTCTATGCTCGAAATTGCATCACAGGAGTTGGATGAGGTTATTGGTTTGATTGTTAAAAAAATAGATGAAATATGACCTTGATTTTCACCCATCTCAGCACCCGCTATCCATGCGTGGAACCAGATTGAGGCTTTGTTTTTAATCGTAACCCGGCCGCAATGTTTTTTACAGGCCCTGCTGTCCCCCAGGGCGCCCGGCTAAGCGCACCGCCAACACAGCAAATCAATCCCCTGTTTTAATGCCCCACACTAACCACGCGGGTTATTTTCCATTGATTATCTTTATACTGCCAGGTATGGATAAATTTATAAAGGCCGGTTTGGGTTTGGCCGTTTTCTACATGGATAAACAGGTGCATCCCTATTTCAACAGCGCCGTAGCCGGGGATGGCGTACACTTCCATGGTTCCGGGTACCAGTTCGCGCCTTAAGCCTGGCGTAGCGGCAAATACCGACCTGAAACTGTTTATCGTTGCCGGGTAATCGCTCAGTCCGCCCTTATCGTGGTAAAATTCCAGGTTTGCGGCAAATACCGTTTTTAATACCTCCAGGTTATGTGTATTGAAAGCATCGAACACTACGCTGTCCATGTGCACAATGGTTTTATACAATTGGGGATCCTTTGGCTGATAATCTGTTGGCTGTCCCATCGCGCGCTTTATACACAATGTAAACAACAACAGGAAAAAGCAACCAGCCAGGAATGGTAAAATACGGTTTGATATTTTCATTATATTAGTTTGAGGCCGGAAATGCCCGGCATAAACAAATGTAATGAAGGAACTGGAAAAATGTTTGTAAAAATGCCGGCTTTGCTGATTTTTCACGACAGTATCCCGCCCCGGCGGTAATATCACCCGTATAAACAAAAAAAGACTGCCCTTTTC
>DHXR01000062.1:0-4177 GCA_002413785.1 Mucilaginibacter sp. UBA5151 | reverse complement strand
CGTTAACGACAGTTTGTGTGTTTCCGTTTGGATCGGTATAGGTAACTGTAGATTTGGCTGTGCCCTGAATGGTATATTTTACAACGTGGGAGCTGCTCTTTTTACACGAAAAAGCAAAAATGGCCATCAGTGTAAGCAGCGAAAAGAAAATCAGTTTTTTCATGTTTGTTAACAATTATCAGATTTTTAATAAAATAAATTATTGGGTGATCGTTACGGTACCCATGTCGTCAACAGCGCCGTTGGTTACCACGACATTGCCAACTGTTTTGGTTAAATACGGGCTAACCGGTATAAAATTAACGTTGTATGTTCCTGCTGCAAGGCCGGGGAAGTAAAATTTACCGGTGGCGTCAGCTATAGTACCTACTGTATCAGTTCCCATGATAGCAAAAACTTTAGGTGATGAAGCAGCGGGTGTAACCATGCCTGTCAAGGTGCCTGAAACAGCTGCCGGAATGGCGCGTATTACAGGTTTTAAAATGTATTTACCATTCCCGGTTAATACGATGGACGATGCAGCATCAAAATCAAGCCGGAGTGTATAATCAATACCCGCAACCAAATTATCATGAACATTTAATTTTACACCTGATGTTTGTCCGCTTGGGGTGGTCAGATTATAGGAAGTTCCATTTACAACGACAGTATTGCCCGAATCATTGAGCACCAGGCGTATTTGCTGAATAGTTCCTGAAGGAATACCCGCTGTCCGAAGTCTCTGACTTCGGATACACTATGCTTGTAGTCTGTGACTACAAAACAAAATAAGTGTTAAATAAAGATTAAAGATTAAGCATCCCAACAAATGATTTTGGGAATGGAAAGCACGTGATTGTTAAAAGCACGGATTTGATTGCATTTTTACACGCTGTAGTCGCAGACTTCGAGCATAGTGTATCCGAAGTCACAGACTTCGGACAGCTGGAAAACTAAAAGAGTCCGGATTTCAAATCCGGACTAACAAGGATAAATATCTGAATCTTGCTGCAGCACCGGCCCCGGTCACATTAAACTATGCCATTGCTGGTCTTTTTGCTGATGAGTCTGCTTTTAGTTTTTTGTGATAATAAACGTAAGACGCAATCGCAAAGGCTATATAGATTAGCATAAACGCTGTTTTGCCTACCGGCTGACCAACTGCGCGCTCCGAATAATAAGACGAATAAGTAGCAGCTACCAGATCGAACGCAAATCCGGCATAGGCCCATTCCTTTATACGTGGAAATCCCGGTATAAGAATAGCTATGACACCTAATATCTTAGCAAACCCGATAAACGGCGTAAAATAAGCCGGGTAGCCTAATTGTTTGTTAATTATTATCACAGCATCTGAAGTGCTCATCAGGTCGGGAATAGCCGACCAAAGCAGTAATCCGGCAAAAATGATAGTAAGGGTCCAGTAAATAGGGTTAACATTTTTCATTTCAGTAACAATTTAAGGGTAAGTAATTGGTTATAACACAGTATGCCCGATGAGCAGGGTAGGGTAACTTACTTCTAAGTTAGAAAGAATTATTATTATTTTTATAATCTTATTTTTTTGCTCAGCGGTTACCTTGTAATCGTTAACATTACCCGCTGTCCGAAGTCTGTGCCTACATAACCAAATAAATGTTAAATAAAGATTAAAGAACCAGCATCCCGGCAAATGATTTTGGGAATAAAAGGCCCCCGATTGTTAAAAGCACGGATTTGATTGCATTTTTACACGCTGTAGTCGCAGATTACAGGCATAGTGTATCCGAAGTCACAGACTTCGGATAGCGGTAGTAAGAAACTGGTCAATACCCTTTACCTACTTCGGACAGCGGCTTAAACTAAAATAAACAATTGTATTTGATTGTAAATGCAAGAGGTTTTATGCCAGCAATTAAGAAAGAACGGAATACTGAATTAGCTTACAGCAAATTCATCTTCAATAATACCGTAAAGGATCATTCCAATGACCTTTTGTTGTGAAGAAAGCAGAGGAAGCCAAGGCGTTCTTACAGAAAAATGGATTTCCAGTTTTGTGCCTACTGTTAAGAAAGTCCAGGTTAAAGAAAACAAAGAGCGCCGGGCTTCATCAACTACAAAACATCCAATTTTAAAAGAAATTACCTCGTCCGCTCCTTGCTAATTCCCCCAAATTTCGGTATATTTGAGCCACCCGCGCGGCCTTCCGCGGTATCGGCCCAAAACAGCCGGTAAATAAAAATGGCCATTTTTTCAAACATATTTTCGATTTTCTTTGATATTTATTATGTATTTGTTTGATATACAATATGTTAAACAAATTAAGACCTGAAAAATTACGAGGGGCTAAACGCATTTAGCTCCTCAATCCTCAAAAATTACGAGGAGCTAAACGCATTTAGCTCCTCAAACTGCAAAAATTACGAGGGGCTAAGTGCATTTAGCTCCTCAAACTGCAAAAATTACGAGGGGCTAAACGCGTTTAGCCCCTCGTAATTTGAAAATTGCAGGGTAAAAACCCGGTTTTCGCGCCCGGCGGCAACAGAACTGCCGGCTTATGCCAGCAATTAAGAAAGAACGGAATACGGAAATGGCTTACGGCAAAGGCATCGTAAGCAATACAGTAAAAGATTATTCCAATGACTCTTTTGTTGTAAAGAAAGCTGAGGAAGCCAAGGCGTTCTTACAGAAAAATGGATTTCCCGGTCAGGTGAAAAATAATAGTTAACCGGTCTTATGCCTGTAGTTAAGAAAGGCCCCCGCCGTCCGATTCTCTGACTTCGGACAGCGGGGCCTTTCGGTCATGTGGCGGTTTTATTTGGGTTGTTTCGCGAGTCTGAATATAGTAAAATACCAAGTTTGTGTAGCTTCCAGGATCATGAAAGCATCGTCCTGAACAAAAAAAGACTGCCCTTTTCCGGACAGTCTCTTTTTCAATTTAAGATATACGATACTGCCTTACGGAAGTTTCGCAGAAACAGATATGCTGCCCGAGTTTCCGTTACTCTGAGCGGTTTGATTACCGTCAATGAAGATCTTACCGCCTACGTTACTGCCATCAATGCTGATGACAGTTAGTTTAAGCATTAAACCATGCTCCGTTGAAGCAAAGCTGGTGGTCCAGTTCGCATCGGCGTTAACGACAGTTTGTGTGTTTTCGTTTTGATCGGTAAAGGTAACTGTAGATTTAGCTGTGCCCTGAATGGTATATTTTACAACGTGGGAACTGCTCTTTTTACACGAAAAAGTAAAAATGGCCATCAGTGTAAGCAGCGAAAAGAAAATCAGTTTTTTCATGTTTGTTAACAATTATCGGATTTTTTAAATAAAATAAATTATTGGGTGATCGTTACGGTACCCATGTCGTCAACAGCACCGGTGGTTACCACTACATTGCCAACTGTTTTGGTTAAATACGGACTAACCGGTATAAAATTAACGTTGTATGTTCCCGCTGCAAGACCAGGGAAGTAAAATTTACCGGTAGCATCGGCAATAGTACCAACGGTATCAGTTCCCATGATAGCAAAAACCTTAGGTGATGAAGCAGCAGGTGTAACCATGCCTGTTAAGGCGCCTGAAACAGCTACCGGAATGGCGCGTATTACCGGTTTTAAAATGTATTTACCGTTCCCGGTTAATACGATGGACGATGCAGCATCAAAATCAAGCCTGATGGTATAATCAATCCCCGCAACCAAATTATCATGAACATTTAATTTTACCCCTGATGTTTGTCCGCTTGGAGTGGTCAGATTATAGGAAGTTCCATTTACAACGACCTTATTGCCCGAATCATTGAGCACCAGGCGTATTTGCTGAATGGTGCCTGAGGGAATATCCTGTGAGGCAAGTAAAGTGTCTTTTCCAAGCCTGAAATCCAGGATATTAATTGGGCCTCCGCCTACGGTAATTGTTTGCTCACCTTTATCGGTGACAACCACCACGCTTTTGATACTTAAAATAACGGCATCGTATAATCCCGGCGCATCGGTTAGCTTAACGGTGACGCGGGTGGACCCGCTGCCCGAAGGTGTATTATTCTTTTTGCATGCCCCTATCGTAATACACAGGATAGCAGCAAATAATAGCATGTAATTTTTCATAGTAGTAGTAATTTTAGTTAAATAATTATTGTTGTACATAAAAATGTAACATCAGAGTTAAAAAATTGTTTTGATGAGTTTTTTTTTAACTTCTAATTAGGGTCTGCTGAAAA
>DHXR01000083.1:4306-48806 GCA_002413785.1 Mucilaginibacter sp. UBA5151 | reverse complement strand
TTTGAGTTTTTCAGCAGACCCTAGTTAAAACTTTTGGGAGCGCGGTGTTTGGCATTGAGGCCATCACCATTACTATTGAAGTAAATATAAGTCCGGGGAAGCTGGCCTACTTTATTGTTGGTTTGCCCGATAATGCCGTGCGCGAATCTATGCAGCGGATTGAAGCGGCCCTGCAAACCAATAATTACCGGATGCCCCGGCAAAGGATCGTAGTAAATATGGCCCCTGCTGATATCCGCAAAGAAGGTTCAGCATACGACCTTACCATAGCCACCGCCATATTGGCCAGTTCGGGGCAGATAGAAAACGAGAACCTCGATAAATACATCATCATGGGTGAGCTTTCGCTGGATGGCAGTTTGCAGCCTATAAAAGGCGCTTTGCCCATCGCCATACAGGCCCGCAAGGATGGCTATAAAGGCTTTATCCTTCCCAAACAAAACGCCCGCGAAGCTGCCATAGTTAACGACCTGGAGGTTTACGGCATGGAAAGCATCCACGATATCGTCGGTTTTTTTAACGGAACAGCACAGTTTACCGCCGAAGTTGTAAACACCCGCGAGGAGTTTTATAAAAGCCTTACCAGTTACGACAGCGATTTCAGTGAAGTACGCGGGCAGGAAAACATTAAACGCGCCCTGGAGATTGCCGCCGCAGGCGGGCATAATGTGATACTGATCGGTCCGCCGGGGGCGGGTAAAACCATGCTGGCGCGCAGGCTGCCTTCTATTTTGCCGCCGCTGAGTTTATATGAATCATTGGAGACCACCAAGATCCATTCTGTGGCCGGTAAGCTGTCGGCTGCTGATGCATTGGTTACCGTGCGGCCCTTCCGTTCGCCACACCATACCATCAGCGACGTGGCCCTTGTTGGCGGCGGCAGTAACCCGCAGCCCGGCGAAATTTCCCTGGCGCATAACGGCGTGCTCTTTTTGGATGAACTGCCCGAGTTTAAACGCAGCGCCCTCGAAGTAATGCGCCAGCCGCTGGAAGAACGCCGGGTAACCATTTCGCGGGCAAAGTTTTCGGTTGATTATCCGAGTTCGTTCATGCTTGTCGCTTCTATGAACCCCTGACGCGGTGAGAACTATTCTCTGGATTTCGAGAAAGAGGGGGAGCGTATGCCAGCGTAATTGTGATGTCCTCTTTGCCAATTTCAATACCAGTGGTGATAGTTTCAACAATGACCCGCTTCTGATCAATGGTCATGATATGCCATTCATCAAGTAATGTTTTTGCTTCATTGACCACCACATCACCTGATAGGAGTTGAATAGTCCGCACATCAATTTCCGCTTCTAATTGTGGCAACTGTTTATCCAGTTGCGCAACCCTTTCTTCGAGTGGTTTATATTCCTGTGCAAAGCTTTCTTTGGACAATTCCCCTTCCAGCCGAAGGTTTAGCAGGTCACTCATCTTTTTGGCCAGTTTGTTGTGCTCTTTGGTCGTACTCTCTAATAATGCTTTGCAGTCTTGTAGTTGGTTGTCGGATTGCTCCAAGTATTCCTTGTGGTTGATACCGCCCAAATAGTCTTTCAAATAGACCTGGTATATCTCATCTAAGTCATCAACTGCAATACGGGTTTTACATTTCGGACACGCATAGACTTTGGCACCCTGATAGACATACATTTTATGGCTCTTTGCACAGGTGACAAAACCGGAGAGCAGATAGGTAGCCTTTGGCCCTATTGGCGTTCTTTGCTTGCTCTGCGCATCCATAATCGCATTGACTTGATTCCATAATTCATCGGTGATGATCGCTTCGCAGGGAATGTAAATCCATTCGCTTTCCGGCTTGATTTGCCAGTTCTTGTTTTTGCCGGGGCTTCTGGTGTAGTTAGCCCTGCGTTGTCCTTTGGCGGTACTATCACGGAGCAGCCGGTCAATGGAAGTGGCGGTGAAGTGTGAGCCGTTTCGGGTGCGGTATCCTAAATTATTCAGTGTGATTGCAGTGGTTTTTTTGCGCTGTAGCTTCAAAAATAATTCATACATCAACTTTCTCACTGGCGCTTCGTTTTCATTTACCATGAAATCCTTGCCAACCCATTTGTATCCAAATGGAGCGGCACCGCCTAACGGCTTTCCCATTTTTGCACGTATTGGTACTGACGCAGCCACGCGCGAAGCAATTTCTTCCCGTTCCCATTCGGCCATTGCGGAAATGATGGTAAAGAATAATCTGCCTGCCGGACTACTGGTATCAATGTTTTCGGACAGTGAGATCAGGTCAGCATTTTCGTGGCGGAAGATTTCAGCAAATTCCAATAGTTCTTTGGTGCTCCGGGCCAAACGGGCTAACTTTGAAAACACTAATCCGGTGATATGTCCGCTTCTGATGTCAGCAAGCATGCGTTTTGCTTCAGGGTGTCCAATGACCGATTTACCTGAAACTGCATCAAGCTTATAGACTTCCATCACTTGCCAGCCTTTGGCTTGCGTATAATACCGAGCACGTGCTTCATGGTGTACCGGGCTTTCTTCTTTGACTTGCATATCGGTACTAACCCGTATCCAAATACCTACTTTCTTTGATTCTGACATTTTAATTGGTTTTTGAGGTTCAGGAAAAAACTGTATTTCACTATGAAATTACAAATTAAATAACAAATTTACTATAAGTGTACCGAGATGGATAATGAGAATATAGACAGCTAAAAATCGCCCCAAGGCGATTTTTAATGATTTACATATCCCGATCCTTCCAAAGGTGGGCAATCAATACGGCTTCAAACATTTTATGATGATACGGCCGTTTGTTTACCCGTTCGCGAGTGTGTTCCGGGAGTAGCACCGGATATTGATTGAGGGTATAGTCTTGAATATCCGATGAATTTTGCATCTGCGGCAGTTTGGTTTTTAACTCATTGAGCGTGGTGTAGTCCATAAGACATCCGTGAAAAGCAATGAGGGAGCGTAGTTTTGACAACAAATTCTTTAAGGCAGTATTATGGTGGGACAGCCGAGGTATTTTTATGATCACCATTGTGACCTTATAAGTTCTGATGTATTTTTCATAGCGGTTGATGATCTGCTCCATTTTTGTCTTTGACCATTGGGCCGGGAACGTGTGTGACTGCCAGGCAATCAGTTCGCTGTTATTGATGATTGCAATGCCCGTGACCCGAGTGCCAATACTGATACCCAACACTACCATTGCCTTCCACGTCGCTTGTGCTGGCTGACGAGATACGTAAAGAGGGCACCGCGAGAGCGTTTAATCTTGTCATCAGGAATTGAACAGACTTTTGCCAGTAGTTCTCGCAATTTTTCATGGGGAATTTGCTGCGTATATGAAAGGTACAGTGACAATGCTTCGGGATCGTGTAACGCCTCAGCAATATCTTCTGCTAACTGTATTTCTTTGGATGTGTACATAGGTGTGGATAAACTAAACTATTAATTGTATCGTTCGTTCGATTTATTTTTTATTAATCGTTCGTTCGATTATCGTTGTAGTTCAATCATAAAAGACACAGTATTAAGCTAAAGGACAATCATTCAACTATTATTCGCGATGGAACACTTCAAATTCTTTTGAGTGGAGTGATTCCCGCACTTCCTGAAAATACTCCGGGTATAATTCATTGACATAGGTGCGGTATAGGATACTTAGCTTGATAAGGTAACGGGAGCTGGGCATATTCGCGCCATTTTCCCATTCCGAAAGAGGGGAGGTACTGTATAAGCCGAGTAGCTTAGCTACTTCCTTTTGCTTATAGCCCATCATCTTCCGGTGCATCTTTAGACGATTAGGAATAGGTTGATTGCCTGGTTCCATTATTAAAGTGTATTGAAGTATAAGTATATAGTAAGGGGGGTAAATTTCTTCTTGGGGAGAAGTTTATCTTTTTAAAATCTTATCTCAAAAACACTTAGCCGATACTGATACTATTATTCCAACCATAAATAACGTTTTCAAAATGGAAACAGACTTTGTAAAATATGAAAAAGAGTTTTACATACCTAATTTGGATTTACCGTTATACGGAAGTATTCCTCAATGGAATCCATTAAACTGTCCATTCCCGTGATGAATTTTACAGTCCTCAAAAAATCTTAGAAATTCAATGGGTGTTTTGTCATTTGTGAGCGTAAATGTTCAGCGCTGGCAGAAAGATAAATGGTCGTTGTCTTTATATCGCTATGTCCCATCATTTTAGATAGGCTATAAATATCACATCCACCCTCAAGCATAAGTGTTGCAAAAGTATGGCGTAGTTTGTGTACACTAAAGCGCATTCCAAATGAATTACGCATTTGATCAACCAGTTTTTTAAGGCCATTCTCGGTAAAGCCAATATTGCCGCGCAACGAAGAGAAAAATTCTGGGTTGGTCTTATTAAGCCTCTTTCGTTCCTGTGTATATCGTTTTAAACTTTGCGCTAGGGTAAAACTAATCGGGATAATTCTGTCTTTGTTGCCCTTGCCTTGATTAACAAAAATCGATAGGTTATCTATGTCTATATCGGTGAATTTTAGATTAAGCAATTCTTGTTTTCTTAAACCGGCAAAAAGGAAGGTTGAGAATATTGCATGATTCCTATACCTCAAAAATGGATATTGGTACGGATAGTTATAAACCAATTCTAAAAGTCTCAGGGAATCTTGCCTGGTTAATTTTAACGGAATACGTTTTTCTTTTTTAGGTATCTCAATATCAAGAATTGGGTTTTTCTCCATATATCCTTGCTTGATGCACCAACGGAAAAAGACCAAGAGGCTCTTATGGTACACCATAAAAGTGTTCACTGACCATTTCCTTTCTGTGCGGCCCATGTAAAAAACAGCCCGCACATTCTCATCTGTCACCTGGTTCAATTCAGTAACATGAGCAAACCGGCAAAAGCATGTGATGACATATCTGTATCTTTTAATAGTATTTATCGAGTAGCCTTTGATTGAAAGTGAATAATCACAAAATTTTTCTAACAGGATTTCTATGTCCATATACATGATGTATCTGCACAGAAAAACTTGAAGGCATTACAATAGCCCACGACCTACTCCCAACAAGAGGTGGTCGCTCAAAACGGGTGCTTTTCCAGAATAAGCCTTGGAATATAGCGTTTGTGCGCCCAGAGGGATTCGAACCCGCGACCGTCTCCTTAAAAGGTTAGTGACCAACTCTTTTTGATGGAAAAACCTTTATGGAATAAGGGTAAAATTGAAATTCGATGGTGTTTTTATAGGCCATTCTCTCGACCTACTCACCAACCTAATTTGAAAGTTAGAAACCACCTCTTTTGGTGTATTTCTGTGAAGATATTTATTTAATAATAAGCAGGTCATACCTGTTATAACAGGATTAGATTAAAGAATCAATACTCATTTTTTCTACATCTTCACGCATTTCTTCTACTGGCAAGCAACGCAAATAAACTGCGGTCATTTTAATGTCTTTATGCCCAAGCAATTCTTTCAATTTGAAGACGTTATGGCTTTGCTTTAAAAAGTTTATAGCGAAAGTGTGTCTGAATTGGTGAAGGTGAAAACGAACTTTAGACGTTCTATTTAGTTTGGTTACCAAATGTTTTAGCCCATCATAACTTAATTGCTTGTCACCCGTACTAGATACTAACAGGTACGGAGTTGTGTATTTTTTGCGCTCCTGCAAATAGTCTTTTAATACAATCGCTAACTGAGAGGTTAACGGTATACGCCTTGTATTTCCACCTTTTGAAGTTTCGGAGCGGACTGTTAATAGTTTTCGCTCTAAGTCCAAGTCTCGAATTTGAAGCAACATTAATTCCTCCTTCCGCAATCCACAAAAGAGTAAGATAGTGAATATTAATATGTTCCTTTTGAGAATTAAGAGATTGTTATTATGGTGCAAATAAACAGCGGTAAATATTTTTTCCACTTCTTCCTTTTTCAAAAATTGTCTTTCCTCATAAACAGGAGAAGGACGTCTCATTAGCTTAAACGGATTGGTTGAAATATGCCCCCTCGTTTCCAACCATTCAAAAAAACATCTTAATTTGCTCCAATAAGTGACAATAGTAGATTTCTTCACGCCGATTCTTATCATCCCTTTTCCTACAATTCTTTTACGTTCCTCTATATTTTTAAAAAACTTTGTAACCGTCACGGTATTTATTTCAGTAAGCTGTAGATCGGGCACCAATTTATTAAACGTGCCAAACATGTCTCGATAGCCCTTCAATGTTTCTGGTCTTAATTTTCTTGAAAACTCACATTCCCACATAAATTCCTGAAAAAGTTGTTGAATATCTTTCATGCAACTATTTTGGAATAGTTTGGTATTCAATAATAGGGAGGTGATTTTTTCCTTAGGACGTAGTTAACCGCCCTATTATCTAAATTGGTTTTCTCATAGCATTAATCAATAACATGATTAATGACTATGACCATTCAAAACCTTTCACCCCCATCGGCTATACCAACTTTCGCAATCAAAACAAGCTTTTTGGTATCAAGCTACAGGACCGTTTTTCCCATATATACAGCATTGGCAAGACCGGCAGCGGCAAGACTACTTTGCTCTTAAACATGGCTATGGACGATATTCACAAGGGATACGGAGTTGTTCTCATAGAACCTCACGGGGATGCCTGTACGAGGCTTTTTGCGCAAATTCCAGCCCATCGCAAGCACGATGTCATCTATTTTGATGCCACAGACAGCACCCACCGCACCGGCTTTAATCCGCTCCTAAATGTACCACAAGAAGAACGGCACCTGGTTGCTTCTGAAATAGTCATGTCATTCAAAAAGATATGGGCAGACAGTTGGGGGCCACGCTTGGAGTACATTTTACGATACGCTATTTTAACCCTGCTGGAATATCCCACAGCAACGCTGTTGGATATTCAACCGCTGTTGTTAGATCAAGCATTCAGGAATATGGTATTGCTCTATACTGACAATGCCGCCATATTATCATTTTGGCATAATGAATTTGATAAGTATCCAGCCAGCTTAAAAGCTGAAAGCATTATGCCGATACTCAACAAAGCCGGTGTCTTTAATGCAAATACAATACTGAAAAGTATTGTTGGCCAACAGGAAAGTATCTCACTGGAAGACATTATGAATAAAGGCAAGATATTGATCTGTAACCTCTCGAAAGGCATTATTGGTGAAGATGTATCACAGATGGTGGGAAGCCTTTTAACTACCAGTATTCAAACTGCTGCCATGCGCAGAGCAAAACTGGCAGAGCAAGACAGACAGCCTTTCTTTGTTTACATTGATGAGTGCCATTCATTCATTACAACATCATTTGCAACGATGTTAAGTGAAGTACGAAAATACAAAGTTGGACTATATTTAACACACCAGTATTTAGATCAATTGCCGGAGGAAGTCCGAAGTGGCGTTTTAGGCAATGTTGGTACGATCATCACATTTCGCTTAGGAACAGCAGATGCAAAAGTGATGGCAGAGGAGTTTTATCCCGTATTTACGGTTGATGACTTTATTAACCTGGCTAAGTTTAATATCTACATAAAATTACTGATTGACGGAGTTAGTAGCAGGGGATTTAGTGCCTCAATAATAACTAAACATGTATTTGATAAATAAGCAAACACTAAATCTATTCTTTCTTTAATTTAATAAGTCGCCAATTAGGACTTTCTATAATGCTGATTTAATACCCGCATGGCAGCCCCACGATAGCCAGGGAAGCTTCTCGATTCGGTATAATTCAATCTGTCTAATACATTTAATAGTGGTTTCAATTCAGTATGCGGTAGCGTTATTTTATAAAAAAATGGGTATTGAAATGGTTTTTGACCATTGGACGCAAAGTAATCTATCAATTGTTCGTTTAGTGGCCTTCTATCAACAATTAATTTCGAATTAGTCCCATTATTGAGTGTTGACCAAAGAGTTAGTACACCTGATTGGGCTTGAAGATTTTGGTTACTAAAGTAAGACGGAACAAAAGCTTTTAACGGAAACGTTTTATTAGTCAGGTGTATACTTTCAATATACCCTAAATTGAATGCCCAAAGGCTTATATTCTTTTCTTGGCTAAAATTTCTTTCTTTTAAACCACTAATACTTGCGAAAAATAAGGCAGTAAATAAATCCCTGCTCCAATCTAGTAGTCTGGTTGGGATACCATAATGTTGAGCCAAGGCAGCTAATTCCCACATGTCTTCGGGTAGCCATTCTGTAGGATGAGTGCTGGAAAACATTTTATTAGAAAACAATTTAAGATTGGATAACATCCGGTTGGTTTTTGTGAATAACTTACAATCGGGTACACTAAGTCCTTGTAGATCACATAAACTGTAAAATTCGAATAACATGCTAAATTCTAAATTCTGTTGATGGGATTCCAGTTCAGGATTACGTTGATAATACGTTTCTGTTGCATTTTTCCCGAACACCTTTATTTGCAATTCTTTTTGTTGTTCTTTTCTTAAGACACTTGGTATCAGGTCATATTCTTCTATCCCGACTCCCCTAAAAATATAATCCTCTAAAGTAATTTTTAAATCACCAAAAAGAAACCGTTGTATTAAATCCTCATGTGAAGAAAAGTGTAAGTAATCAATGAATTTTTCCCATTCTGCCATACAGGGAGTAAAGATAGCATAGTTCTTCACTTTCAAAATCCACAAAACTTCGCCTTAAAGCAATTTTTATCCGTCTTATTTCATACTCCATTCCTGGCTACAATCAAAGAAAATTCTTTGACATAAAACTTGTACGCCATGAACACACAAAATCAAACCATTGATGTATACAGCATCATCACCAACCGCATTATTGACCAATTAGAAAACCAAATCATTCCCTGGCGCAAGCCCTGGACTGAGGGCGGTCATCCGCAGAACCTCTTTAGTAAACGGCCATACACCGGCATGAACACCTGGCTCTTAGGCTCATTGGGCTATGCCCAAAACTACTTCCTGACCTGGAAACAGTTGACAGCAGTGGGAGCCAGTGTCAAGAAAGGCGAAAAAGGCACCATGGTCGTCTTTTGGAAGCGCATTACCCATGAGCGGGATAAAAACAGTACCGAACAACCAACGGTGAAATCAATCCTGCGGTACTACTACGTGTTTAACATTGCCCAAATTGATGACTTGCCAGAAGTGATCACTATTCCGTTTCCCCCTGACACCATTTCTGGTATTACCGCCTGTGATGAAATCATTGAACGGATGCCAAACTGTCCAACCATCAAACACGGCAAGCAAAAGGCCTATTATGACCCTACAGCGGACTACATCAACATGCCCAAGCAAGGATCGTTTGACAGCCTCACCAGCTACTACGGCACATTATTCCATGAACTCATTCACAGTACTGGTCATCAATCCCGGCTGAACCGCAAAGAGGTTGTTGAGCCAATCAAGTTTGGCTCTGATCCGTACAGCATTGAAGAACTGACGGCGGAAATCGGGGCCTGTTATCTCAATTCCATCACCGGTATCGTGAACACGCAATTTGATAACAGCGTGGCCTATATCAAAGGCTGGATTGAGAAACTGCGGAATGATAAGCGATTGATTGTGTACGCCAGCGGACAAGCACAAAAGGCAACTGATTATATTTTACATATACAGTCGTATCAGAAAAGTGAAGAAAATCTTGTTGAACAAGAAGCAGAGGCCCAGTGATGAACTGTACCCCTTAAAGTGGACACACCCGTGCCCACTTTTTTTTGTTCAATTATTAGGTATAACTATCAATATCCACATCTTTCAGAATGCAGAAATTCGTGACTATGGAAATATTGTCGTCAGGTTCTAAATACTAATGTACCGTTATATTTTTTATAAATTAAATTCTATTCCTCCAATATCAACAATATTTCCTCAGTTCTTGTTTCAATCCAAAATACAAGGATTACTCATATTGCTTCCGGCTTATTTTGAATTCTATGAGATAGCAAAATCCAAAAAAGTGCCCTAATATTCAATGATCGTTTTTTTCTCCAATAACTTTTCGATATAATTGAAAAATCTTATTCCTAAAATTATCATATATATCTATGATCGTGTTTTGATTATTTATATAATTTGCTTTCAGATTTGGATCATTTATTTTGTGAATATTGTCATCCATATCAGCTATGATTTCATCGAATTGCTTACTTTGGTTATAATTCGAGTTAACAAAATCTAATAGCGTTTCTGTCGATTCCTTAGCAGTGTTGGTGTAGTGGTCGACTTTTTGCAATAATATGTTGTCGGACACATAAATGCCTTCTGCTAACTCAATATCAATCTTCCGCTCTGCTTTCTCGTACTCGGCAATTTTTGCATCTCGTGTTTGTATCTTTTCATCATACGGACCTCTCTCTGATAAAAGCTTGGCAACGATTGGCGAAACCTCTATTAGTAATATGAGCGCAGAGATTAATACACTTGTCCACCACATAGTCGAAAACCATCTGCCCGTTAAATCTCCCAAAGCTTCCATTCGAGTGACAAAAGTGTTACTAAAACTTATTGAGCGGGTTGTATCTCCTTTAGTGGTTTCAATTTTTGCCAAGCTATCAGAACCCAATTTACTTTTTTCAACCCTATTTCCAATTCTTTCGGTTTTTTCTATTCTTTGGCTAATCTCTGTTTGATACGCCTCACGTTGAGTTTCGATTGAATTTTGAAATCTTCTAACTGTGCCCTCCTTGTTACCAATATCATTGATCAACTCTCTTTTTCTATTAAGCATTGACTGAATTTCATTTACTGCCTCAATTGGTAATTTCGGCACATTGCTTTGATCGTAATATGTTCGTTGCCTTCTAATCAGCTCAATGTTCTGGCTAAGTTCATTAATTCGTCTGGAATTAGCGGTACTAGTAGCATTTAAATCATTTTTTGCGGTTTGTAGATTTGATAACAGTTCATTAAATTGTGGTGTTTCAGGATCGCCTTTGTCTTTTTTTTCTTGAAGATTTTTCAAATTGGCTTCTTCTTGTGAAAGTTGGTTGCCAAGTAATGATTGGTTGAATATTGTGTCAAGTTTCTTTTTTGCTTTTAATGTAGCATTATTTTTGTTCTCATAAATTTGGACAGCAATGCGGTCTTGGAATATCCTGACTTCTAATGGCTTAGAAACTACCAATGAAATTATTATTGCCATTAAAAATCGTGGTGTTGCAAGTAATAATTCGCGTTTAATGTTTCCTTGCTTTTTTAGGCTGGAAACCAAGTATCGGTCAATATTAAATATAATACCTCCCCACAATAGTCCAAAGAGAATTGCGAGCAATCCTGAAAATTGTAAGTCTTGAAATATTGTATACAACGCATAACCGCCAGACAAACTTGCAAGTATTCCAGTGAACAATACCGTTGCGCCAATAGAACTAAATTTTACTTTTTCCGATTTTGGACATTCGTTTAGGATATCAGGGTCACAACCGGAACAAAATATAAGAAAATTAAAAAATCGAGTACCCATATTTCAAAAGGTTGTTTTAAATCTTCATTGAAATATCATAGATACTATAAAAGTTGTCTATTTGATGCTGTATAGACTCAGTCGCCCTTTTTTTCAAGGTCTCACTATTCAAATTGTTAATCCTGTTTTGTTCTTTAACGATTGCTTCGTTAAAATTATCAGATTGAAAAAAGAAATTTTCGTAATGCTTCCTAAATGCATCGGCATTATCAATTTGTTTTGACATGGATTTCGAAGCAACCAGTATAAAGTTCTTAAATAATTCGATACCCGTTTGAATTTGTTTCTTTTTTAAATATTCCAATTCATATTCGTCATTTTTTCCAATAATATCATCAGTTATAGATTCAATGGAATCCATTAACATTGATATTTTTATTGCAAATTGTTCAATCTCATGCCTAATAGGCTTCATCTCGAAACCAGATATATCATTTGCATTTTCCATTATCAGTGAGAATTAATTTTTATTTCCTCATTTAATAAATTTGCAAATTTTTCCAGCAACGTTTCGAACCCTACATAAACCGTATCTATCGTCTTGTCAAGGGATTCTAAAGCTCTTTTTTTAAGCCTTTCGGTTTTTAAATTATTAATTCTTGCTTCCTCATCATCAATACTTTGCTGAAACTGATCTTTTTGTTCCCTTAGAAAGCCCGCTATTTCTCTAAGTTTTACACCCATTTTTTTTGTTACAGCGTCTCTTGCTTCAGTTTTCAAGTCAACTAAACGCGTGTTCATTACTTCAGTTAAAACTTGAACTTCATATTCAGTTTGAACTTTATATAACGCAAGATTCTTGTTTGCCTTTTCTTTGATTGAATCAACAAGATATTTGTTTTTAACTTTTTCAATTTCGGACGGGAATATTCTCGCCATCACGTTAACAAAAGCGTTCCTTTTTCTTAATAATACATAATCGCTAGTGACCTCAACGTCTTTGACGTTGGAACTAATTTGAACGCGGTCGCTGTTATCATTTTTCATTAAACTATTTGAATTATCCATAATTTTACAGATTAGATTTTCTATTTGTTTTTATACTAAATGTTAGTTTTAAATCGTAATTTCATTTCCGAATAAGTCATTTTTTAAATTTAATTACCGAACAGTTTGACATATCATCATCAAAGACCACAGCATCTGCTTCGGGGAATTTTAACTTCACTTCATTAATTGAGATACTTAAATTTTTATCAAAGCTCAGTGATGATAATATTTCGGCACTTACTTGCGAAATGCTTTTGTTGCTTAAACTAAGCACTTTGTCATACCAGCCAAATTTCATATCTCCCAATTTTTCATATTCAGTCGTTGGCTCCGACATAATAAATACATATACACCGGCAATCTTCTTTGCTTTTGACTGGCTATATTGATAGTCACTTGAATTCTTTGGCAACGTACAGCTATTGATAAAAAATAACAGGATTAAAACAAAACAAAATTTGACGCCCTTGAAATGAATAGAATACATCGTCTTTGGTTTAAGGCTTCATTTATGTAATAAAGCAATTTTTTATAAAAATAAAAAAATATATTAATATAACTATCTGATTATAATTATTTTTCAATCCCAAATCCTTAATTAGTTTCGAGTGCATCCAATAGTCTTCTTCTTATTTGATATTTATACTCACATCGCCACATAGAATAAATTATGTAAATAGATATATTCATTCTTGTTGTTTTTTAGCAATAGGTGGTACAATTTAGGGATGCCCCCACTTGAGAGACATAACCTAAACGAAAACAACCATTCAACTTTAGAGATAGAAGAAATAATTGAAACGTATAAAAATGCTGTAGATAAAAAATTAAACGCAGCAGCCAATGTTTTAGAATCTCAAAATAATCTCCCTGCACTGACTGATTTTAAAGAAATAAAAGAAACTATTGAGAAAAACAATGAAGCAACTCTTTCGTCTCTCAAACAAGAACTTAAGAAAGCGTATTCCCTCAACTACCCATATCTTAAAGAAAAAAGTATAATTTCAGCAAAATCAACATACGAGATCATCACCCGAGTTAATATGAAAATTTTAGATGGTTTTCTTAACCGATATAATATTACGATAGACAACACTCAATAAAGCAGTAATTTCTATTTTTTAATAATCCAAGCTGTGAACGACAATATCCCCGAATAAAAGCAAAAACGATGCTACCAATTATAGAATAAATAAGTAGAAGCGAAAACTCTTTATAATAGTCTTTGTTGGTAAATGACATTTGTTCATCAGAATTTTATTTGCCGAGACGCTATCAGAGGTGCGTAAATTCAAAGATCGGGCTATTTCTGACACACCAGTATTCGCATTCTATTTAAAATTATTAGTTAAAGGAGTTGGGAGTGAAGAATTTAACCAGTATCAGTGCTGCAAATTCATCATTTAGGATGGTAAACGGTGGCGCTTCATTATCGCCCCACCGAGCCTGATCCACTTTGGGTATCACAATTCATTTTTAATGCCCGCAATGAAAAGCTGGCGGAAATTGAGGCGAATATCATTTTTCTGAATGTATAACATTAAACCAGAAATGCCCTGCCGGAAGGTGGGGCATTTCTGAAATGTACAAGCTCAATTCTCCTTTTAATCCACTAAATCCTTTAATTGAAAAGAATGTGCGCTATCAATCCATTCTCCATCAATTCCCTCACTGGGATCATATATCTTTCCATCTTCAAATACTGTTACAATCCTATCTTTACCATTAAAAAATAATTTCATTTGTTTTGAATTTGTCAATTCAGCCGGAGGAACTAAATCACCAAATTCTGTCATTTTATAATTGTCAGGTATATTCTTTATATTTTTGAGCGCTTCCCGTTTCTTTTGCTCCAACTCATGGGGCGACTGGGCAGCTTTAAAAAATCTTGATTCTTCCATAAGATAACTGGTTGAGTACTTATATTTAATAATCATATAATTATCATCCAATTACCGAAACCTGTCAACTGTCGATTTAAATATTTATCCCACTTCCATTACAGAGCAGTTCGGGGATTATTATTAAAAAGATACAAAAGCGGAATAGTGTGCCTAAATTATTTTAGCATTAATTTTATTTAACGATAAATAAATGGATACATTTATTTATTTATTAAATAAACCTAAATATTACATATGACCAGCCAGTTATTAATTGATCAAATTGATTCTAATATTGACAATTTGATACTAAACCTAAAAACGCACCAATTAGAAGATGGTGGGTTTAAGGGATACCATTTATTTGATAAAAAGAGTGGAATTTGGACGACTGCTGAAATTTTGCATATTCTTCTTAAAGTAAATCCGGAGTTAGTCAATAAAGACTGGGTTATTAAAGCTGCAAACTATATTGTTCAAAATCAAAATATCGACGGTGGTTGGGGATTTAGAACTAATGGGAAATCTATTATCGACATTACATCGTGGGCATGCTTAGCTTTGTCGCATTTTGATTACAAGGACAGCATTATCAAAGGTGTTGACTTTATTTTAGCGGCCAGAGTTAATATTACCGAAACCGATAAAGGAGGATGGGGGCTCACAAATTATGAGCCAGACAGAATTTATTCTACGTGGATTGCTTCCAACTTTTTAAAAAGGATTTTAATTCAAAAATCTAAATGGCTTGATGCAGAAAGAAAAGAGGCGGCAAATAATGCTATTACGGAATCCAATGAATGGCTCCTAAATGCAAAATTACCAAATGGTGCCTGGGGACCTTTAGGAGATGATTATCCCAATATTACGAGCACAGCTATTGCATTGATTAGTATTTTTACTCATGGCGCGGATCCCAGGGACTATAAAAATTCTTTTGAGTACATAAAATCTCAAGAGATCAGTAATTTGTGGCTACTTGATAGGGAGATCGTTATTACCCAAGAGGGGTATGAGCTAACGCAAGAATGGTTTACTTCAATTTATTGTTTTCGTGCTTACATATTCTTTGCCGAGTTAGAGATTTGTTCAATAGAAAAAATCCATTCAACATACTTATCGCTTATTTTATTGATTGATGATGGAAAAGTAAAACCAGCCTTGGAAGGAAGCAGTGATATTATTTGGACGCTACCGTTGTTGCTTGAAGCAATTCACAAATTTAAAAATTTCACTAAAGCAAATAAACGTCTATATGATAATTATTTACATCAGAAACAGTTACAGGAGAAGAAAAGAAAAAAAAACGAAATGGAAGAACTGTTAAAAGCATCCTTTCCATACCCTATAAGCCAGGTATATTCCTCATTTAGCCATGAAATTGATTACCATCGGCGATTTCATTTACTGATTCAACTATACGAAGTAACCATTAAGTATTTGGCAATTATAGCACTTTCTACAGTTATAGCAGCCAATGAAGAAATTGAACAACTAAAGATTGGTATAGAAAAAAGATTCAGAAGGCCAAGCCTCGGTGATTTTGTTAGTATTATTGATATAATATTGAGCCAATCTGAAAAATTCCCGGCAATTCTTTATCCTCAAAAAAAAGATGACCTATTGAAAAGACAGTCTAATTATATTGATAATGAAGCTCCTAAAATAAATATCAATACTCTATTATCAAACATAGTTAAGCTTAGAAATGATTGGACCGGACACGGAGCTGTTAGGTCGGTTTATGAATATAAGGTTGAAATTGAAAATCAAATTCCACTTATTTTTACATTATTGAACCGCTGTCAATTTTTAGCAAAATGTAACTCGTTTTTAATATTATCCTCTGATTTTAATGAGTTTGGAGATGGGGACACTTATAAAATTCGTTTATTCAATGGGTTGCATATTTTAGATGATGACTTAGAAATTCAAAAAAGACTCTCCGAAGGGCAACGAGAAAATATGATCCGATACGTGTATTTTCATAATACGGAAAACAATCAAATAATTAATCTTTATCCTTTCATTTCACATATGCTTTGTTCATCATGTAAAAAAGAAAGATTTTTCTTTTTCAACGGAGTAAAAGGAGAAAACCAAGTCACTTACTTATCATTTGAATGCGGTCACATTATCGATGATTGTGATAATTTTTCACATTTTGAAAAAAGATTCAATAGCATTAATATAAAAATTTAATACTCTTTTTTTCAAGTAAACAGGAAATAAGGCATTCTTCTCTCCCAAACTCCACAAAAAGTAGCGCCAGGTTAAGATCAACTATTTAAGAGCTTTTCAAGCACATAAATAGTTGACCGGCTGTTTCCGCTATCGCGGGCCGAACCTGTCATACATTTTTGTGAGCGTAAGGTCGTTCATCATATTCGCTTTCTCTGGACTTTTATGCGTTTCGTTCAAGCCAGTCACTTCATACCTTCTTCGCCTCTGGGCTCATAAGACATGGCGTTCCTGTTTTCGCTCAACAAATAAAAGCCCAGGCGCTCATTGTGTTAGGCTCGCCTGCTCTTTCGCAAAAGGCTTCACAAAAAATATGATTTTATTAATTTGAGTCGTTTATATCTTTTGTTCGTGTACAACATACCAGCCAGCCGCATTGCTCTCTCTGTCTGGACCTTTTGCTCAGCTCGCAGACACCTACGTTACTCTGCGGTGTCTTTGGACGGCTCGCTTGTATTGTGGTGAAAGAACCAAACACGATGAGTGATTACGACTCATCGTGTTTGGTTGGTTTTGGGCTTTTTCATATCCTGCCCTCATCATCCTCCCCAGCCATCCCGGTCCAAACTCCTGAATTGTATCGCTTCAGCTAAATGTTCCAGTTCTATATCTTCACTGCCTGCCAGGTCGGCAATAGTACGGGATACTTTCAATATCCGATCATACGCCCTGGCTGAAAGGCCAAGTTTTTCCATCGCTTTTTTGAGCAGGGTTTGTCCTGCATCACTTATTTTGCAGATATCACGCACCATTTGCGGACTCATTTGTGCATTGGCATACAAGTCAGGTTTTTTGCCAAACCGTTGTAACTGTATATCGCGGGCTTGTATCACCCGTTCCCTGATACAGGCACTTTTCTCAGCCAAACGGTCAGAGGCCAGTTCAGTAAAGTTAACCGGGGTTACTTCCACATGCAGGTCGATACGATCCAATAGTGGGCCGGAAACTTTACTTAAATATTTCTGTACGGCGCCTGGCGGACAGACACATTGCCTGTCTGGATGGTTAAAATAGCCACAAGGACACGGATTCATAGAAGCAACTAAAACAAAACTGCTGGGATAGTCAACAGAGAATTTTGCCCTGGAAATAGTGACTTTTCGTTCCTCCAGTGGCTGGCGCATCACTTCAAGTGCGCTGCGTTTAAATTCAGGCAGTTCATCCAAAAACAATACGCCGTTATGCGCCAGGGATATTTCACCGGGCTGGGGGTTACTGCCCCCGCCAACGAGAGCCACATCGCTGATGGTATGGTGAGGTGAACGGAATGGCCGCACGGTCACTAATGCGTCAGCCGCAGACAACTTGCCCGCCACCGAATGTATTTTGGTGGTCTCCAATGATTCATATAAGCTTAGGGGTGGCAAGATAGAAGGCAGTCTCCGTGCCAGCATGGTTTTACCTGCTCCGGGCGGGCCAATTAAAATTACATTGTGGCCACCGGCAGCAGCAATTTCAAGTGCACGCTTTATATTTTCCTGTCCGCGCACTTCACTAAAATCACTGTCGAACTGTGCCATGCTGTTAAAAAAATCCTCTCGCGTATTTACCACCTCTGTAGAAAGCGTTATGTTGCCATTAAAAAAATCAACCACTTGTTTGATGGTTTCAACCCCGTACACATCCAGGTCATTTACAATAGCAGCTTCACGGGCATTTTGTTTAGGCAGGATGAAGCCCTTAAAGCCATCCTTGCGGGCTTGTATGGCAATGGGGAGAGCGCCTTTTATGGGTTGCAAACTACCGTCAAGTGACAGCTCACCCATGATGAGGTATTTATCAAGATTATCTCCACCCATCTGCCCGGAACTTGCCAAAATAGCTGTTGCAATGGTGAGGTCGTATGCCGAACCTTCTTTGCGTATATCAGCGGGAGCCATGTTGACCACTATTTTTTGCCGGGGCATACGGAGATTGTTGGTTTGCAGGGCAGCTTCCACGCGCTGCATTGATTCGCGCACCGCATTATCGGGCAGGCCAACAATAAAGTATGCTGGTTTGCCACCGCTGATATTTACCTCAATAGTGATGGTGATGGCTTCAATACCATAGACCGCGCTTCCAAACGTTTTAACTAACACAATGATATACGTTTTTTTTGCGGGTAAATATAGAATTAATTGAGGGATACACGATGTGATTGTGTCCTACAACGCATAGCTTGTTTTATTTTCGGTTTTGGTTGCAGTCAGCAATAAATTACCGCAGTGATTCATTATATTTGTGTTCTTACGAGTGCGTACTATTGTGCTAAGGTTTAGGTTAAAGTCCCCAAACTGCGAGAGTGAGGAGGCTTTTATTTTACTACCCGATACCACTTATCCAGCACAACTTTTCTGTGGCATTTAAACAAATAGAAAAAATCCATCAAATATATCCGGCTTGCACGTGGCCTGCCCAAAGCCCTGCAAGGAACTACGGCATAAACCCTCCATGCCTTTGCACACAGACCCATTTATTCCGTTCCTCCTTGCTGGGCTTGCCCGTGCCGGAAGAAAAGATTTCTTTTTTCTCTTTTTGTTTTTTTTAAATATATGAAGGATACCAGGTGAAGGTGCAGTATGAAGACGAAGGAAACAATAAACAAGATTTATTACGGAGTATTATAAAAGCCCCTCAAAAGACAATGAATTATTTTTTAGACAATAAGCCTTAATTAGCTATTTTTCTTTAATTCAAGAAAATTCATTAAAGCTTCTTTGTCTTTTATCAAGCCGGAGATAATCTCTTTTAAACTGACAATTTCTTGATCTTTCGATGAAAGCACTTTTTCCAGTAAATCTTTTTGAAACGAATAAAAATTTTCAATGTGCCCAATGCCTTGCGTTCCATGATTGGGCGAAAAATTCACTACTGTTGGTTCGTGGCTCAAAATATCTACCGGATTAACCCCTAGAGTTTCCGCCAATTGTTCAAGCCTATCAGTATCAAGTTTAGTTTTATTATTCTCAATTCGAGAATAAACCGTTTGATCAATCCCTAATTTGCTCGCTACATATTCTTGCGAATAACCACGTAGTTCCCTGATCATTCTGATTTTAGCTCCGTTACTCATTCTAAAATTGCTTTATGTAAATGTATAAAAATTTGCATAATATATGCAATTATCACATGAAGTACGCACGGATAACGTAGGATAAATATAGACATTATAGGAACTTAGCAAAAACATCAATCCTTATCCGGTTGAATTATGAAGCCCTTATTTCTCGTCATTATTCTTATCAGTGATATAATCAAACAATAATTAAAAACTCGAATGAGAAAAAACAATACACCCATAGGCGGGATAGTCCTTCTTATGTTCATGGTAGCAATTGCTACCCTTGCTACATCATGTAGCAAAAAACCAACCCCAACACCAGTTCCAGCCCCAACTATCAGCGGTAGTTACAAGGTAACTACTATGCAAGGATATAATGACAATGGTACGATGTACCAGGTCAAGATGTCAGACTGCGTTGTAGCGGCAGTTTTCACCTTTGGTGAAAACAACAACTTTGCAAGTGTCGCTCCTTGCGCCGCTGTCAATGCCCCCGGGGGTACCTGGACCGTTGATGGAAACCAAATGGTGGTAAAAAATGCCAGCAATGATATCCTGCTTAAGGGGACCGTAACAATTAGCAGCAAAAGTTTTGTTTTAGATGGAAAATTTTTTGACGGGTTTCTTTACACATTTACCAAGCAGTGAAAGTTTCTCCCTGTCTAGTCAAAAGCCATTTCGATTTATTGAAATGGCTTTTTTGCTTGCGCATTGTAATTTTCATTAAAAAATGTGGGGTATTGATCGGATTGCCCTGGCCCTGGAAGTGCCCGCAGCCGTCATCACGCAATATGACGATAGGCTTGTACTGGATTTTTTGAAAGGAAACCAATCAAATGAACCATCATCAAAATATCTGGAACTCCTTGAAAAAATAGTAGTACTGTTTGAATGGGTAATGCAACTTGAACAGAAAAAGATAATGAAACCAGCCTAATCAATTTCAAATCATCATGGGCCTCATATGCACCGCTTTCACAAAGTAAGCATCGCAGCAAAACCGTCAAGGGCATGTAAATGGGCAGTAGTTATTTTTGTAGCCCACCCTTGGCTGTCCTGCTGCTATCCGCTGTCGGTTGTTTACGCATTGCAATGGCGCTTTATGTACAAAGGTTCGGGATAGATAGGCTTGTAACTTTCAGAAATAGTATTTATTTTTATTGAGTTTTTCACCTAACCCCTTTTAAACCAATGGCAGCCGAAACTACCGTCCACGCCCACCAGTCCCAGCATTTTGAGGACTTGCAGATGTCGTCCAAAGAGTTCTATATCCTTTTGAAGACAATGATCGAAGAATACCAATACCCTGATGTGAAATGCGAACCGGTCACGCTCAGCGAAGGCGGTCTCTTTTCATCCAAACGGCAGTATTTGCGCATTTCCAAGCAACGCTATCATTATTACGTCTGTGCCAGTCCTTTTGGCAAAAGCTTTTTTATCAGCTGGTGGCTAAAGGAGGATGCGAATACTGCCGCCAATTTTGCCGCGAGATTTGGCTTACTTGGCAAAGCAATGGCTTCCCGGATGGAAAGCAAGACATACTATGAAATGGATACCGAACAGATGTTCACTGCAAGCATCAGTTCCTTGATCAGAACAGCGGTCGAGAAAGTGAAGGCTGACAAGGGGCACAGGAGGAATGTAGAAATCGAGAATAACTGATGGCTTCCAACGCGGCAGCGCTCACCAACCAATTCTATGATTGGGAGCAGCGGGGTCGTGGCTGGCGGGTCGTGAAGTTCCCCTGCGACCTGGAACCAGTCTTCGTGCCGTTCTTCGGGCACTTTATCGAGCAAGGCGAGATCATTGATGATGGCAAGCGGCCCTCATTTTGGGGCAGCCTCCTGTCGGGCTTTTCACAGGACGAAAAGCGCCTTCCTGCATATGAACCCAAGGAACAAGTTGCACATCCCTATAGCGCCGCATCCGGCAATCTGACGATCTATTCCGTCACCTTGCCGAAGCAATTCAAGCAAGGCAAAGAGCGCATCACGCAACTGCTGGTCATGCTCTCATACCGCAAAAGCCCGGTGAGTTTTGAACTGATTGCAACGGAAGATGAAATCATACTGGAATGTGTCAGCCAGGACAGCGATGCGGCATTCTTCTATTCCCAGCTGCGGGTATTCTTTCCCGAATGTACCGTCATGGAAACCTATGCCGACAGGGTATTGGAGATTGTGCAGGATGCACCGTGCATCTACACCGTTGATTTTGGCTTAGAGGAAGAATGTATGCGCCCCATAGCCGGATTCAACAGCAGTGACCATGATCCGTATGTGCCACTCTTTGGAATATTGGAACGGTTGGATTTTGACGAGGCGGTGATCATACAAGTACTGTTTTGCGGGGTGCGCAATCCCTGGGCGGAAAGCATGCAGCGCGCGGTCTGCGATGATTTTGGCAAAACCTCTTTTTTTATTGATGCGCCAGAAATGCCGCAACTGGCAAAGGAAAAGGTGTCCCAGCCCCTGTACGGCGTGACCGTGAGAGCGGTAACGGCGAGCGATACCATGGAACGGGCGGCCACGCTACTGCAGCATGTCGCCACCGCCATCGTCCATGCATCCATTTCAAATAACAACTCGCTGCTGCCGCTGCCAGGGGAAGAATACCCCATCAATATATGGCTGGCGGACATTGTGATGCGCGAGACGCACCGGGTCGGCATGCTGCTAAACGCAAGCGAGCTTGCGACATTCGTGCATTTTCCCGCTATCCAGTCGAAGAAGCTCATTGCAAACAATCGAGCCACCAAGCAAGCCCCGCCCTCGCTCATCAACAATTCCTATATCTTAGGCATCAATGAGCATCAGCGCATCGAGCAGGAAGTGAGCATCGCTACCGACCAGCGCCTTCGCCATATCCATATCCTGGGTGCCACCGGCACCGGCAAGTCAACATTGCTCAAAAGCCTGATCATGCAGGATATTAATGAAGGTGTTGGGCTAATGTGCCTGGACCCGCACGGAGACTTGATAGAGGATATATTGGCGTATATCCCCAAAGAAAGAATCAAGGATGTGGTATTGATTGATCCCCATGATGCGGAATTTCCCATTGGCTTCAATATCCTGGTCGCGCATACGGACATTGAAAAGGAATTGCTGGCATCTGACCTGGTGGCGGTATTCCGGCGCTTTAGCACGTCCTGGGGCGATGCGATGAACAGCGTGTTTGCTAATGCAATACTGGCATTTCTGTACAATACAAAGCAATACCACCTGGGAGATTTGCGGCGCTTCCTGATTGAAGCGCCATACCGCGCCCGCATACTCGCTACGGTCACCGACCACGACATTGCGTACTATTGGCAAGCAGAATACCCAATTCTCAAAAGCAATTCCATTGGGTCTATTCTGACCCGCCTTGATGCGTTTCTGCGGCCCAGGGTGATCCGCAATATGATCTGCCAAAGGCAGAGCCTGGACTTTGCCCAGCTGATGGATAGCAGCAAGATCGTGTTGGTTAAATTGTCACAGGGATTATTGGGAACGGAGAACAGCTATCTCTTAGGTGCCTTCATTGTTTCCAAATTGCAGCAAACAGCGATGAGCAGGCAGGCGCAAGGTGCAAAAGACCGCATTCCGTTCTTTTGCTATATTGACGAATTTCAGCACTTTATTACGCCCTCAATGGCTTCTATATTGTCCGGTGCACGGAAATATGGGTTAGGACTGGTGTTGAGCCATCAGGACATGAACCAGGTTTCAAAATATGATACCGAAATTGCCAGCAGCGTATTAGCCAATGCCGGCACACGGATATGTTTCCGCTTAGGTGATACTGATGCAAAAAGGTTAGAGGATGGGTTTAGTGCCTTTTCCGCAGACGACTTGCAAAACCTGCCAACCGGAGAAGCGATAACACGGGTGAATACCAGGGATGCTGATTTTAACCTGACTGTGATCCCTTATACCTCGGAAGAAGAAACAACCTTTGTTGAGGAAATCATTGAATATTCACGCGACACGTATAGTGTGCCAATTGCGCCACAACCCATTATCACAGCGGATACTGTTCCAATTGCTCCACCCCCACAAGCTCCATTACACAGAGTTCCTCTCACCGTAGTACCAATGCCAGAGGAAGCGCCCATTGCCAAGCAAGAGCACATTCGCGAACATCGCTATTTGCAAACCTTTGTCAAAGCAATGGCCGAAGCGCAGGGGTACAAAGCCAGTTTGGAGGTACCAACCCCTGACGGCACCGGATTGGTTGATGTGCTACTCGAAAAAGGTACTGATACCATTGCAGTCGAAATATCAGTGACCACAACACCCGAATGGGAATTACATAATATTCAAAAATGCCTGGCAGCAGGGTACGGACGTATTGTTGTCTGTGCCACCGATGCGGCAAAACTGAAACTAATCCAGCAGCACATCAATGTAAGCCTTTCAAAAGAGGAGCAAACAAAAATACAGGTCATTGCCAGTTCGGACATTCAGAAACTATTTGAAACCACTACCATGTCCCCACCAGCCGAAACGCGGGTAAAAGGCTATCGGGTGAAGGTCAACTATGAATCGAATCCGAACCGGCAAGACCTGTTACAAAGCGTGATCAATGCCACCAGGAAGCGGTAGGGGGTATTGTACAGTTCTTTGATGGAATACTTTATTTATTTGAAGTTTCCCATCCAATACTTTCTGAAATAATGCTTTGCACCTTGGTTTGGTCAACGCCCTGTGTTTTTGCAATTTCTTCAAGCAAGCGTATTTGGGCCTTTTGATAGCGCAAAAAACTTGGGATGTTGAAAATTGATCTGAAAATGTAGAGGCTGATAAGAAATACGCCGAAGGCAATAATAAAATACACTGCCATTAGTCCATAGAATTCGTTGGTCATGATGATAAAAATTAGGTGAAGAAAAAGGTTAATTGGTATAAAAATAACAACTCTTTTTTAATCAAACAACCCGTGTTTTCACGGTATTTTATGTCAGTAAGTCGATAAAAATCACTTATTCTAAAGGGGGCGATGGCGTTATTTTTTGGAAAGCAACTTTTCTATGATCTTATTCAGGCGTACAATTTCTTCGTCTTTACTCCCAATGATTTTTTCGTACAGTTCTTTTTGTCCGGCATCAAAATGTTCCACAGTGCCAAAGGTGCATTGTGCACCGTGATTGGTGCCATAAAAGTTGATGACGAGAGGTTCGGTACTCACAATATCCGCAACGGAAACGCCGAGTTCATTGGCGATCTTTTCGAGCATATCAGTGCTCAATTTTGTCTGATTGGTCTCAATCCGTGAATAGGATGCCTGGGTCATCCCCAGTTGGGAGGCAATATATTCTTGCGAGAAGCCTTGCAGTTCTCGCAGCATTCTGATTTTAGGTCCGTACATGAAATGAAAATTTATTAAAAGTACGAAGAATGTATAAATTATACAAACCATGTATTACATATACTTAATATGAGTAGTTTATACCGCACCTATTAATGAAATTTACTGCACATTAATCACTTGTCATATGCGGTTGTTTCACTTTTTCTCACGCTTCTTTACCCGAATAACCATTGTAGGGCTTACTACTATATGTATGATCATTGCAGTCCAATACTCATGCAAAAAAAGCACTGCGCCGACTCCTCCCCCCACCACCGCAGACAAAAACACCGTTGCCCTCACTTCTGGGCCGTGGAAAAGGAGTTTATGGGAGGTAAAGAAGCAGGATGGCACGTGGCTTTCATTAGCGCTTACTGATTATCAAAAATCAGTTCTCGAAACATATAATAGTGATTACACCTACGTAGGGGAAGCGGCGAGTAATCTCGGAGGAACGACAACATTCCATGGTACCTGGAAGTTTGCCAACCATGAAACCACCATTGTCATGTTTCCGGCAACTGCCCCCGGTTCACCAGACTCTACTAGCTATAGCGTGATTTCCGCCACAGCATTGCAAGAAAAAGAAGTTGACTGGAAATTCTCGCTACCGCCCGAGCTCACCGGCAGCGCGACCGACACCCTCTTTTATGGATGGCGCTTCACCTGGTCACATTGACAAATATATAAAACAAATCACTTAAAAAACATCACACACTCATGAATACCATACCGCACCTATCGATCAGAAAAATAAAATGAAAGTAAAAAACATGTTACGCATAAGCGGGATAGTCTTGCTTATGTTCATTATTACTACTTCCTGTAGTAAAAAACCAGTTACCCCGCCTCCTCCACCAGCACCAATCATTGGCACCTGGTCAGTGAGCAAAATTATTGACGTAAACACCGGTAATGATGTTACGGCTACGGCTTCGTTTGGTTGTGTGGCCGGTGCGGTGTCGAAGTTTAATGCTGACGGAAGTTTTTCGTCAACAGACAGCGCTTGCTCGCTGTATGTTTTTAGTGGGAGCTGGACTTTAACAGCGGACCATTTGGTTGTAACAGCCAATGGTATCGGTCTTGCATGGAGAGGTACAATTGCTTTTACCTCTGATAATAAAAATTTTACCTTGGACGCGTCCTCTGAAAATGGGTACATATACACTTTCAAAAAACAGTAATATGCGCCGACGTAGTCTTTAAAAGCCATTTCGATTTATCGAAATGGCTTTTTTGCTTGCGCGTTGTAATTTTCATTAAAAAATGTGGAGTTGGATAAAAGGCAGTATTGATAGTAGAATAGGCATATATGAAAACTGCTGAAAAAGCATTGGTATTATTTTCTCATATTTCTTGTTATACCTAATAATTGACCACAAAAAAAGTGGGCACATTATGTGTCCACTTTTAGGGGTACAATTCATAGAGGGCGGTATTGCTGTTTTAGGGAGTCCGGTAACTGCAACCACAATTCTATGATGGCGGTAATTTTTCTTGTCATCGTTATTTTGCCGCGCAGTATCCGTTTGATGGTGCCGATATCAATCGCCAACGCTTTTGCACATTCTTTATGGCTCCAGCCGTTACAGTTCAGCAGCTGCCTTAGCTTGCCCGCAATGGTCTGCGTCTCATGGGTGAAGGGGTAGTATCCGAGAAATGCGATTATCGCGGGGTAGCGTTGCACTTGCGGAACAAACCTGCCCTTTTCCCAATAGGTGACTGAATCCTCACTAACACCTATCTGCTTCGACACTTCCCTTTGCGATAACTCCCGTTCAATCCGTATCTTGCGGATATGCTCACCAACTGTTTTCGGAAATAATGAATATTCCAGGGTTTTCGGTTTTCGCACCTTTTTCGTCTGTGGGAGAAATGTTCTCACCGCCATGCCCATGCGGCTATTTTAACCACCCGGACAAAGAATGTATCTGCCCGCCGGGCACCGTACAAAAATATTTAAGTAAAATATCCGGCCCGCTACTGGACCGAATCGACCTGCATGTAGAAGTAACCCCGGTAAACTTTACTGAACTGGCCAGCGACCGTCTTGCCGAAAAAAGTGAGTTTATCCGCGACCGCGTAATAAAAGCAAGGGACATACAAGCCGAACGTTTCGGCAACAAACCCGACCTGCATGCCAACGCCCAGATGAGCCCCCAAATGGTGCGCGACATCTGCAAAATAAGCGAAGCCGGGCAAAACCTGCTCAAAAAAGCGATGGAAAAACTGGGGCTATCCGCCCGTGCTTATGACAGGATATTAAAAGTATCCCGCACCATCGCCGACCTGGCCGGCACGGAGGAAATAGAGTTGGAGCATTTGGCAGAGGCGATAAATTTCAGGAGTTTGGATAGAGAGGGCTGGGCGGGGTAGGTATGCTGAATAATGAATATTGAATGATGAATAATGAAGTTTAGACTTCTGAGTAGAATATTTGGCATTCATTATTCGATGTTTAGGAAGTTTGGATAGAACGCGCTGGGCGAATTAGGGTTAAACCAAAAGCTTAGGTATTATGAATTAATTTTATACCCGGTTTAGAAAATTAAAACACAAACTATATGAAACTTGATTACAACAAAAGGGTAGGTATTATTATAATCGCGATTTTATTGGGTCTTTTATTTGCAGTTTATATTCTTTACCAACCAATTGAGGCTTCGATATATAATTACTTGCCATTCATTTTTGGGTCTGGTTTTTTCCTTGGTGGTCTGTATTCATTCCTGCTTTCTTTTAAGATTTATAAGCCAAAGTACAAAACCGAGGAGCAACAAGTTACAGTCGATGAATTATTAAAAAAGCGAGGCAAATTATGGAAGGTTGGCTCAATCTTTATGATCCTGTATGGATTATATAATTTAATTTGGCATGATCCGAACATGTACCGTCTTAATAGCAGGGTTGAAAATAGCAGATGGACTGATAAAGACAAGGCAAAACTTTTAAAGATTTATATAACTGGCCTCAGCTCAAAAGACAAAAAACATCCCCAATTAATAGTTGATTATTGTACGTGTTCGGTGGATATGATAATGAAGAAAATGACCAGACAGCAATATATTGACGATTTTGCTTTGCCGAAAGATGAGCAAAATAATATTTTCGTCCATATAGTTAAAGATTGCGCGACTATTTATCAACGTCGTGTTGACAGTGTTGATAAGAAAGGGGAATAATATTCTATGCCCTTGTTGGTGTTGTCACCAACAAGTACCGATATGTTAAAATGACGTATAATGCCGGCTCGCGAATTCCTGCATCAAAAACGGTCCATGTTGTTGGAGACAACTCCAACAACGGCGAAAGAGAATGGAAGCCCTTTGAAGATCACTCCCAAGAACGCCACGCTTTTGACCTGCGCTGCATCGCACCAGGGGAGAAGTCAGTTGTACGAAAATATCGTACAACTAAAAATCGAAGAACGGCAAATTGCTGGTGCAACATATAGGGTAACTGTCCGAAAAAATCGGACAGTTGATAGAGCGGGCATGACTGGATAATATTTCATTTTTTCAACTTCCTTATCCTATAATTTTAAGTTTTTTGCTTGCCTGTTAGTGTCCGGAAAAATCGGACAGTTGAAAAATGGCATGGGGTTTTGCTTTGGGATGTTAAATTTTTAATCGGTTCTTTCTTCCGGCGAATTTGTATATTTGATTGATGGAAAGCAAAACAACATATAATACAATCCGGCAGACGGTAGAATACTGCTTGCCGGGGTGCCGGATTTTGTTGTTTGGTTCCCGCGCACGTGGCGACCAGGATCGCTTCAGCGATTACGATCTGCTGATTATTACAACTTCCACATTAACCCCCAGGGAGAAGGTTTATTGGAGTACCCGGCTCGACAGGGCAATTGTTGAGGCCATTAAAGCGCCAGTTGATCTGCTGCTAAACAGTGAAGATGAAGTACGCCAAAAACAGGAATTACCCGGGCACATTATCCGCTCAGCTGTGAGGGAGGGGATCGCTTTATGACACCTGCACTGAAGGCGTATATTGACTCCTGGCTTAATGAAGCCGGGCAAGACCTTTTGAGCGCCCAACGGTTGCGGGAAATAGAACCCATGATTCTCGATAATGCCTGTTTCCATTGCCAGCAAGCCATCGAAAAATACCTCAAAGCTTTTCCCATTTACCATGGACTGGACATTGAGCGGACACATAATATCATTTTCCTGCTGTCGGAATGTGCAAACTTTGATCCGGTGTTTGCAACAATTGATCCGCTGAACATTAATGCATACGCTGTACAGGGGTGCTACCCCGATTCCAATTTACTGCCGGAAGTTGAGGAAGCGAAAGCCTATTATCAGTTGGCGCTTCAAGTCCGTTTCCTGGTTACTGAACGGGTTGTATTCGCTTAAATTTTTGCATTCCGTCTCACCCGAATTTTACCTTAATTATTGCAAATGTGAAATTGTAACCATACCTGGTTACAGGTATGTCAAAAACCTCAATTGAAAAGTTGTTGTTGTCGAAAATTTCCAAATGAATCGGATTGTTATATAAAATGACCGTTTCCCTATCCGCTATTTTTAAAATTTGGCGCATAAATTCAGTTACCATGGCTTCTTTAAAAGGATTGTATAAATAGAAGACATTGCCTTGTTCGGGGAAATTACCGAATATGTTTTCACACCGGATTTCAACGTTTTTAAACCGGGCAAGCCTCTTTTTTGTTTTATCGCCAACGGCTTCATTTATTTCATAACCGATCATTTTATTTTTCAACCCTTTGTAAAGCAAATAACTAAATACCCTCCCTTTACCACACCCTACATCTATAATGATATCATTTTCTTTAACCGGGGAATGTTTAAAAAAAATGATTGCTAATTCTTCATAATTCGTGCTTACTGTTTTTATGATGTTATCGTTATCAATGCTAAGTATTTCACCTGCTAAAAAAGTCCGTTGTGTTAATAAATCTATTTTTAGCCTTATTAGCTGGCGCTGCAAGTATTTTAAAGGGTTCATGGTTGTACAATTGAATTAGTAATCATTTTGTTTGACGGTAAGTGGTGAAGATAAAAAGGATTAATCAGATTTCAAATGCAGGGTTACCCTCTGGCGCGGCGGGCATGTTATTGAGGTACAAAAACCGACTTATGTATCCGGCTAAAGACCGGTGACCCGACACTACTTCCCAATCACCACTATTACCACCCGGCGGTTTTGGTTCTGGTCATCGGCGCTTAGTTCGGGGTAAACTTTGGGTTCCTTGCTGCCTAAACCTTTATAGCGCAGCCTGTCGGGGCTTATGCCTTCACTTACCAGGTAATCGTATATAAATTTTGCACGGGTTAGGGAAAGGTTGTTTTTTCTTTCATCAATATCCTGGCCATCCCTGTTGTTATACTGGCAGCAGATATGTCCCTGGATCTCTATCTTGAGGTTGGGGTTCGCTTTCAGACAATCTTTTATGGCCACCATATAATGGACGGCTGCCTGCCTCAAAAAATGCCTGCCGGGCTGAAAAGTTAATTCTTTAAAGCTCACGCTGTCCCCAATATTCAGTTTTGGCAAATCTTTTATCCGGATATAAACACTGTCGTCCTTCCTTTGCACAGTTATCGTATCTCTTTTTATACGGGTCGCCATTTTTAAAGGGGCGGCTGTGATCTTAATTTTCGGGGCCGGTTTTGCCACAATGATATCTACCCGGCGATTAAACGGCTCCCCTAAAACGGAAAGGTTTTTTGTTGCAGCATCAACCTGGCCTTTGCCATCGGCAACTATGCGTACATTATTGCTATGCAGTGCTAACAGATAATTTCGTGCTGTTTGGGCCCGGGCGATAGATAAGGTATAATTGGAATCTCTTTTTCCCAGATAATCCGCGAAACCCACAATGCGGATAGCAGAAGTATCGCTTAAAAAACGGCTGAGCGAATCGAGCGTAACTTTATGCCGGGCGGTTAACCCTTTTTTGTTGATATCATAAAATAACCTGGTAGTATCCCGCTGGCAGCACCAGCAGGGCATTGCCTTCAGGATGATAAGCAGGAAAAGTAAATTTTTAAGTTTCATCGCTCAATCTTTTCGAATTAGGGCAGTGGTTTCACCATGATATTTTTAAAAAAGGTAAGGCTATTGGGATCGTGTCCCTGCAAAGCAAATGTACCGCTCGAAAGTACACGCTGTTCGTCGCCTTTATCCCGTTGTACGTTTTCCGGCTCTGTATAGTCTAATACAACCCTGTCGTTTAATTTAACAATAACCCTTTTCCCCTGTACGGTAATGTGCATGGTGAACCATTCGTTGTCCTTTACATAAACCTCTTTTATATTCACTATGCCGTATAAACTGCCTGTCCGTATCCAGTCGGTATGGGTGTTATTTACCTGCACTTCGTAGCCTTTTGCCGGCCATCCGCCCTGCTGGTAGCCGGTATGTATATAAATCCCTGAGTTGGTGCCCTTGTGGGTCATCACATCAGCTTTGAATTCAAAATTCTTAAAATTGTGATCCATCACCGGGCCAACGTAAAATAAATGCGCCGTTTTTCCATGTACGATAATCATCCCGCTGTCTGCCGAAAATGTTTCGGCATTATCGCCCACCTTCCAGTTATTCAGCGAATGGCCGTCAAATAAGGCTACCCACCCATCTGCCGCATGGTGTTTTGAAACGGAACAGGAAAGCAGGCAGCAGGTAATAAAGCAGCAACAAATAAGATTTTTTGTAATTTTCATAAGATCAGTTTTTTGAATAACGCCAAACGGCAAAATCGAAATTAAAGCTACGCATTATTTAAAGAAATTACGGCAAGACATTTATTCAACATGTTACTGTGCCTGTAGCTTCACATGCCGTTTAATCTTTTTTAAATAATTGTTCGGTTACCCTTTCATCCCTTAAAACTTTAACAATATATACAACAAAAAGCCCTCCTGATTCACCGGGAGGGCTTTTTATTGTATAGGTTCCTGATTCAGGAAATTTATGGGTGTTTTTCGCGTTGCTGCGGTTGCGGTTGTGCTCTTTGCTGCGGTTGCGCTCTTTGTTGCGGTTGTGCCCGTTGTTGCGGTTGCGCCCGCTGCTGCGGTTGTGCCCGTTGTTGCGGTTGTGCCCGTTGTTGCGGTTGTGCCCGTTGCTGGGGTTGTACCCGTTGCTGGGGTTGCATCCGTTGCTGCGGTTGCACACGTTGCTGGGGTTGTGCCCGTTGTTGCGGTTGCACACGTTGTTGCGGTTGCACACGTTGTTGCGGTTGCATCCGTTGCTGTGGCTGCACACGTTGCTGTGGCTGCGCCCGTTGCTGCGTTTGTCTTGTTGTTGAGTTTCTTATAGGCCTTGCAGTATTTCCCGTATTGCGGGTATTTATCGCAGGCCGGCGCTGGGGTGCAGCATTTGCATGCCCAAGTGTTGAAGTTCTTGCCACACGGCCCTGTGCATTAAACGGGCGTCCGCCAACTTTGTTCATAGCGGCCGCTGCCGGACGGCCATGATTTACAGATGCAAACTGGTGCCTGTCTTTACTTGCTGACTGTTGAAGCGACTGTTGCTGAGCAGTTGGCTGAACATGACGTTCCTTCATAGCCGCTTCTTCCTGCGGTCTTGGCCTGGCGGTAACCCCCCCCGGGCCATTAAAACTTGTATGCCTGTTAGTAGTATAACGATTATTGATAACAGTACGGTCGATATAAGTATTATGAATCACCGTTCTGTTTATATTTACAACGGCAGTGTTATACATGAAGTGGTCCCCCTCCCATCTTCCGCCGCCAAAACCGTAGCCGCCATAACCATAGCCATAATTAATGCCGCCATAAAAGCCAACGCTGGCGCCCCAGTAGCCACCGTAGAATCCGTAAGAACCGCCTTCATAACCCCAATAACTGGGCGTCCATAAAAGACCGGGCCCAGGCGGGGCCACCCATACGCCGGGTATCCAATAGTAGCCATCTTCAGGGTCGTATCCCCAATAACCGGGCTGCCATAAATAACCATCCTCGGGACAGGCCGGCTGAACATAAAAGGGCATTTCCGGCGGGGCTATCCCAACCGATATGCCGACACTTACCTGTGCATTGGTCTTTGACACTGCAAAGCAGGTCACACACAGGAAGATGAATATTTTTGCAATTGTTTTCATTGTAGATTTATTAGCTGTATTAAATAGTACAATCAAAAACCAATATTGTTTTACTTTTAAGTTGATTTTTCAGCGATGGGGAATGCCGTTACAATAATTACATTTGCACAACTAAAATATGCAAATAAAAATAGTTTCCTTCGCCGGCAATAATTTGCCTGAAGAATTGCAGGAACGGGTTGACATCATCCGTCATAAACTGAAATTCAGCGAAAACAAACCAACTATAGCCAGTGTAGAATGGCTTGAACCGCTGAGATTATCAGGCAATTGGGTGCCGGAATTGGTGAGCATCGCCGGGGGCATTCCCGTATCGGCAGAAGCAGATGAACATTCACCTTACGGGTCGTGGGGTGAAATCCGTTTACAGGATCCTGATATTTTGATAATAATGCCCCTCGGTTTCCCGATAGAACGCACGCTGAATGAAATTGATCTGCTGCTCCAATTACCGGGCTTTGACCAATTGAAAGCAGTAAAAAATAACCGGGTGTATATAGCAGACGGCAACCGGTATTTTAACCGCCCCGGCCCGTGCATAGTTGATTCCATTGAGATTTTGGCCGAAATTATCAATCCCAAACAGTTTATTTTCGGGTATGAGGGGGATGGGTGGATAAAGTTTGTGGCTCTATGACGTTTGGGGTGGGTGAGGGTAATTTCGTTTTATAATAATTATGTAAAGGATTTTATATTATTAACTCAAATTAGCCTGCGGCACGTAAGATATTCTCCTTCTTTGTACTGATATTTGATCCGCCATTGGCGGATAAGTTCATATACAAACAACCCGTGGCGCCATTAGGCGCCAAATATTGGTAGAAAACAAATGAAAATAAATTTGCGTGCTGTAGGCACGAAACCTCTCCGCCTTCCAATTATTCCGGTAATTTAAACTGTAGGTTAGTTTCGTGCCGACAGCACGCAAAATCTTGTTCTTGTTGGGCTACCAATATTTGACCCGCCAGGGGCGGGTCGGTAATTACATAAAATCGGCGGAACAAAACCACAAATTGGCGGCAGTAAAATAGTAGCACCTCAAAATATGAATTAGCCTTAATACACAGGCGGTACGCCGCACCGGCACAAAAAAATCAATGCCCGAACAAATAGGTTTGCTTCCCCTTATTCGGTACAAACAAGTCATAATTAAATGGCGGCATTTCCCGGTCAGCTAAAAAACGGTTACAGGCCATTTTAAATAACTGATGAATAGATTCAGCTACTTTCCCATCGCCGCTCATGCGGCGGCCGAAATCGCTGTCGTTCAATTTGCCGTCATGACATGACCGGATCATATTCAAAACCTTTTCGGCTTTATTGGGGAAGGTTTTATTTATCCAGTCGGTAAAAATTTCGGATACGCTGCCATTTAACCGTACAATCGTAAACCCGGCAGATAATGCGCCCCTGTCAGCAGCGGCCTTTATTAAAGCAGGGATCTCATTGCTGTTCAATCCGGGGATAATTGGTGCGGCCATCACCCGTACCGGCACCCCATTTTCCGAAAGCTTTTGAATTACTGCCAGTCTGCCGGAAGCTGTTATGGTACGGGGTTCAAGTTTTTGCCGCAGTTGTTCGTTCAGCGACGTTAAAGATACGTTAACATGAACCAAATTCATCTTTGCAAGTTCTGCGATGATATCCATGTCGCGCAGGATCACATTGTTTTTTGTGATGATGCTCACCGGATTTTTATATTGGAGAAAAAGCTTTAGCAACGAACGGGTTATTTCCAGTTTTCGTTCCACCGGCTGGTAACAATCGGTATTACCCGAAAGCAGGATACATACCGGCTGGTAGTTTTTTTTATTAAAATATTGCTCCAGTAATTTGGGTGCATCCGGCTTTACAATTATTTTTCGTTCAAAATCAAGGCCGGCGCTGAAACCGTAATATTCGTGTGTGTTGCGGGCATAACAGTAAATGCAGCCATGCTCGCAGCCCTGGTAGGGGTTTATGGAATACGTATGGCTCAGGTCGGGACTGTTTGACCTGCTTACAATTTTCTTTGGGTTTTCAACAAAAAGCTGGGTAGCGGAATTTTCGAGCATCGGTTCGTCAAGCCCCTCAATATGCTCCAGCACATATTTGTTTTTTAAAAATTTGTTATGTGTATTTACCTGTGCCCCGCGCCCTTTTAAAAATTCAGGATTTTCTTCGTATGCCATGAAACAAATTTGCTAAATAAATTAGCAAATTACAAATTTATCAGCTTGTTTTTTATTGCGTACAAAACCAGACCTATACGGCTTTTAACATTAAGTTTTTCAAAGAGCGTATCGCGGTAACCATCAACGGTCCGGGTGCTAACGTTCATGAGGTCGGCAATTTCCTTGTAGGTAAGTTCGGTGCTGGCTAATCTTAAAAATTCGATTTCACGGATATGCAGCTTGTGGCTATCAACAGGGACGTGAATGGAATCAACTAAGAGCCGGGTAACAAATTCGGGATAATAAACTTCGCCCTGCGCTACTTTTTGCAGCGCCTGCTCGAACTCAAAGGGTTCTGAATCTTTCAGCAGGTATCCTTTAACACCCAATCTAAGCATGGAAAGTACCTTTTCGGCATCATCAAGCATAGACAAAACAATAATATTAATTTCCGGGTATGATTTTCTCAGCCATTGCGCTGTAGCAGTGCCGTTCATCACGGGCATATTGATATCCAATAAAATTATATCGGGCTTAAATTTAGGTGAAATTTTTCGGGTCATTTCCTCACCGTTCGCAGCTTCAAAAAGCACGTTATACCCGTTAAAGTTGTTGATTAATGAAGCAATTCCGCTTCTGAAAAGGCGGTGGTCATCTACTAAGGCGATCTGGATGGTATCCATCAATATATAATCGTTGTTCTAAAGGGTTTAGGGCGACTTTAATACAGCATCCCTTTCCCGGTGAACTGTCAATAGTTGCCACTGCGCCAATAAGGGCAGCCCGGCTTTCCATGTTTTTCAGGCCCGATCCATTGTTTTTATCAGGTAAATTAGCAGGAAACCCATTGCCGTCATCTTCGAGGGTCAAATTAAACAATTCAGGCTGATATTGCAAACTGATTTTAAAATGTCGGGCTCTGGCGTGTTTTAAAGTATTATTAAGCGCTTCCTGCATTATACGGTAAAGCACAAGTTCGCGCTGTTCGCCCAATGGGTAAACTTCACCTTCTGCCCAAAGATTTACCTTAATTATCCCGCTTTTATTTATCCTGCCGGTTTCAATCTCAATGGTCTTTAATAGTCCGATCCTGGTAATATGCTCAAAGCTAAGGCTTTTTGACAGGTCGCGCAGATCGTTAATGGCTTGTGCCACCAATTCGCGGCTTTCATTGATCTTTGTTTGTTTAACGGGTGCAGAGCCGTCAGCAGCCAAAGCCAGGTTCAGTTTTACAAATGACAGTACCTGTGTAACATTATCGTGAATTTCCCTGCTAATATACAGCAGGGTTTGCTCCTGCATTTCTATCTGCGCCTTTAGCAGTTCCTGGCGGAAGGCGGATTGCTGCTGTTCCTGCTCCTGTTGGTTTTTTAATTGTTTATTACGGTATAAAACAACAAAATAGATGATAAAACAGGTGATGCCAAAAAAGAAAGCTGCCGTTAAGGAAATCAATAAGCGTAAACTGTTATCAGGCATCTGTTGTAGTAATTTCTTTATTATTGGTTAAAAGCGAAACTCCGATCAATATATGAAATACATAAAGAATAAAGTACCAAAAATAGGCAAGAAAGGATATAAAATTTGGGGAAAGCTTGTGCTCGCCTATATAATTACCAAGCCCAAAAATTAAAAACAATGATGTTGAATAAAACAGGACCCCGCTATTATACCAAAAAACACTTTGCCTGATAATGTTTATTTTTAAAGGGTACAATAGCATTTCCTTAAATAACAACAATGAAAATACTGCATATAGTACCTGCGTAGGTGTGGTTATATTGGAAGGGAATACTTTACGAAAAGGCTGTAAAAATACGGCATTAATGACAAAAAAAACTGTAATTATAACAATAGAGATAATTACAGTTTTTTTTATTGTTTTATTTTTGAACAGGTAATAGTAGGTTAGGGAATAAAAAACATAACCGGTAATACACTCAAGATGCATTACCGGTATATTATTTTTATACCGGTGTGCAACAATTTGGGATAGTATGGCTAATAAAAATATTAGCAGAACCGACCAGGTTAATACTCTAAAGGGAATGGTTAGCCTTTTATAACGAATAATGCCGACGCATAAAACCGTTAAAAGTAAAAGATCGTAGGATACTGATATAATTGACATTTAATAAATAATACTAATAGTTTGTGCATTTAAAAAAACGGCGAACATTAACCAACTTAAAGTTAATGTTTAGGTTTAAAATATATGCCCCTGAACCTCTTTCAACTGAAAATTGCGCAGCCAATTGCTATGCAATACGCTTTTAAATTCGGGTTGATTCAATATTTTCAATAACACACTACGTAATTACTATTCTTCACTTACACAAATAGGTGGGCAAACTGGCGTATCACTATAAACAGCCCCGGTATTTACATAAGGCGTTACGGGATTAGGTGCAGTATTTGGCATCGCCCCGCTATAAAGCACCGTAAAATGGTTGCCCGGTTTACCTTTAAAATCCGGGTGTTTGGCTAATTTTAAACTGATACCTGCTACCTTAGGGTCCTTTAAAATTGCCTCCAAACTTTTCCGGTCCAGAAAATAACCATTTAGTAGATGCCCTTCATGCGTTTTGATAGCAGGCCCCCCTGCAGCGGCATTTTGTTGCCGATACTCCTGGATAAGGCTCTTTGCTGATTCAGGATCAACAATTGAAGCCATAGTTTTTTAATTAGGTTTTTAGTTAATTATCAGTCAATAGTACAAATTTGAAAAAGGAATATTCATAGTTTTTCAGGATATTTTTTTAATAAAAATTAAATGAGAGTTAATATATAACCGGCAGGATTTATCAGAATAAGATATTTGTTGTTTTATTAAATGCTTACAGGGATAGCTTATCCTTCCAGCAAAAAAACGAAGAGTTCTTTTGGTCCGTGGGCGCCCAAAACAAGGGTTTTTTCAATATCAGCGGTACGGCTTGGCCCGGTAACATTGCTGATCATAGAGGGGAGGTTGTTGCCGTATTTGTTTTTTATCAGCTTAAAGCCATCTTTCAGGTCGATCACCAATTGTGACGTATAGGCGAGTACAATATGCACCGGGGGGTAAATACTTAAGCGGCGGCCTGCCATATTAGCGTTCGATACTAATATACTGCCATTACGTGCAATTAATGCTTCACAAAGAGTAAAGCCAACATCGGCCTGTTCAAAATCCTTATCTGTTTCAAAAAAAGGGTAGTCAAACCGGGTCAAAATATCCTGCAACGGAGGTTCCCAGCAATAAATTTTACGCCATTTGCGTTCTTCGGCAAGTTCCAGCAAATTCTCAATAAATTGTACTTCATCCTCACAAAAAACAAACTGGCCGGATATTGCAGTAAACTGTTCTGCAAAAAGTATTTCAGGCAATTCCTCATTTTGGGCATAATGAGGCAAATCTTCAAGATTAGGGTAAGGGTTGTCTCTTTTTTCGAGGAGCGCCTTGCGGATCTTTTTAAGTAGTTTTTCTTTTGATGTTGTGATGTTCCTCATATTGGTGAGTAGTGAGCGGTGAATGGTGAGTAGTGAATGGTGAGTAGTGAATAGCAAACAACGCGCTATTTTAACCACTCACTACTCACCATTCACAACTCACTATTTTATTTCTTACCTGCGGTTGCATCCTTTTCTTCAGGGTTTCTTTCAAAGGTACCTGAATGATCCGCAACGCCTTCCGGTATCAGGGCTTTTGCAACCGGTGTCTGGTCTGCATCCGGTCCGTTTACAAACTCGTCATAAGTTGTGCGGTTGTCAAACGGCCGTTTACCCAATATCTCTTCAAGGTCCGACTGGAACAGGATCTCTTTTTCTAAAAGCTTATCCGCCAATTTTATTAACCCTTCTCTTTTATCAATAAGCAGTTTCTTAGTCATTTCATAAACTTCACTGATCTGCTTACGAACTTCCTCGTCTATCATCTCCGAAGTTTTCTCAGAATATGGTTTATTAAACTGGTATTCGCCCTGGGTATCATTAAACGATACGTTTCCTACCTTTTCGTTCATACCATAGATAGTAACCATAGCATAAGCAAGCTTAGTGATCCTTTCCAGGTCGTTTTGTGCGCCGGTTGATATTTTTCCGAAGGTAATATCTTCGGCAACACGTCCGCCAAGGGTCATGCACATCCCATCAATCAACTGTTCGGTAGTATATAAAAACTGTTCCTTGGGCAGGTATTGTGCGTAGCCCAAGGCTGCAACACCGCGCGGTACAATGGATACCTTAACCAGGGGATCAGCATGTTCAAGGTACCAGCCTGCAATGGCATGCCCGGCTTCGTGGTAAGCCACAATCCGTTTTTCTTCGGGCGATATAATTTTATTCTTTTTCTCCAGTCCGCCAATAACACGGTCAATGGCATCCTGAAAATCCTGCATATCAACAGCCTCTTTGTTTTTACGGGCGGCAATCAAGGCAGATTCATTACAAACATTGGCAATTTCGGCCCCGGCAAAACCAGGCGTTTGTGCTGATAATTTCTTCGCATCCACACCTTCAGCTAATTTAATCGGTTTCAAATGCACTTTAAATATTTGCTCCCTGCCAATAAGGTCGGGCTTATCAATTGATACCTGCCTGTCAAAACGGCCGGGGCGCAATAACGCGGAGTCCAATACATCCGGGCGGTTTGTTGCCGCAAGGATAATAATACCGGAGTCGGTACCAAAACCATCCATTTCAACCAATAACTGGTTTAGTGTATTTTCGCGTTCATCGTTACCGCCTACAATATTGTTTTTACCACGGGCCCGGCCAATGGCGTCGATTTCGTCAATAAATATGATACAGGGCGCTTTGTCTTTTGCCTGGCGGAATAAATCACGCACACGTGACGCACCCACACCAACAAACATTTCCACAAAGTCCGAACCTGACAGGGAGAAAAAAGGCACCTGCGCTTCGCCGGCCACAGCTTTGGCAAGCAGCGTTTTACCTGTACCCGGAGCGCCGATTAATAAGGCCCCTTTGGGTATTTTACCGCCCAGATTGGTGTATTTTTTTGGATTTTTCAGGAAATCCACAATTTCCATTACTTCCTGTTTCGCTTCTTCAAGGCCGGCCACGTCATTAAATGTTACCGATACCTGTGCTTCTTTATCAAACAACGTAGCCTTTGATTTACCGATATTAAATATCTGACCACCAGGACCGCCGCCTGCCCCGCCCGACATGCGGCGCATAATAAACATCCATACCGCAATCAGCAGTACAGCCATTATAATTACCTGAACGAACCAGTTGTTTAAAAGGCTTTCGCGGGCGGCTTCTATTGATACCGGAATTTTGTCGGCATCTGCCACACCCGGCTGGGCGTCATTTATTTCTTTTGTTAAACCATCGTAGGTGGCAGCAGTGAAAAAATACTGCGGAGCGGTATCTGCTCCGGTGGGATTAAATGTACTATGTTCTTTTTTGGCATCTGCATATTCCGGTTTATTTAAGCTGGATGGCTTAATATAAACTTCCGCATTAATGAGGTCGCCGCTGCGGTAAGCAACAATTTTATCCACATCGTGCTGCTTGAGCATTTTTTCAGCAAACCGCTGAAAAGTTATCGGGCTGGTAGTATTGCCATTTAAAAGTGTAGCAACCCCAAGTAATACCATCACAATAATGGCGTAAAACCACATAATATTGGGTTTAGGGGGTTTGGGTGTAATTTTCTTATTCGGTATTTTCCGTATGGGTTTTGGCTTTTCCAGGTTATTATCTTTCATTTCTTTACAAGTTCAAACTTACAATCATTATTTAACATTTTGTATGGATCAGACATTGACGCCTCTTAAGGTGCATTTGTTACGAAAGCTTATGCGCTTTTGTACAGTTTAATTTCTGCATCGCCCCAAAGGTCTTCCATACCATAAAATTCACGTTTATCGGTCCTGAAAACGTGTACAACCACATCTACATAATCCAGCAGTATCCATTCGCCAAACTCTATCCCTTCTTTTCGCCAGGGGTCTTGTTGTGTGGCTTTAAAAATCTCATCTTCAATACTATTAGCTATTGCTTTTACCTGGGTAGCTGAATCAGCATGACAGATCACAAAATAATCAGTTACCGAACTAAAAATATTACGCAGGTCTAACCTGACGATATCATTCCCTTTTTTTTCCTGTATGCCATGAATGGCAAGCTCAGAAATATATGCTGATTCACTTAACGCCTTGTTTTTTGCCATCAAAAAGAATTAGTTTTGAACGATTTTGAGATTAACATTATTATACTTTGCAAAATAACATATTTTCAGGCTTATTTGTTGGACAAAATTTTATTACGCTAAAAGAAGTTGATTCGACCAACAATTTCCTTAAAGATTTACTGTCAAATTCCAAGCCATTGATGGAAGGTACGGTCATTATGGCAGAAAACCAGTATGCAGGCCGGGGGCAACAGCAAAATGGCTGGCATGCGCAACCCGGGAAAAATTTAACCTTCAGTATGCTGTTGACTCCCCGTTTTTTAGCAATAACTGACCAGTTTGATTTAATAAGGGCCGTAAGCCTGGGTGTTTTTGACGCGCTTGAGCCCTTGCTTGGCAATAAATTAAAAATAAAATGGCCAAACGATATTTATTATGCCGGCTATAAACTCGGCGGGATGCTCATTGAAAACATGGTGCAAGCCGGGCAAATACGAAATTCAATCATTGGTATCGGCCTGAATGTTAATCAGGACAGTTTTCCACAGGGTTTATCCAATGCCATCTCTATAAAACAAATCTTACACGCAGATTATGATTTAAAAGCTTTATTATCCGAAATTTGCCGACACATTGAAGCCTGGTATCTGAATTTAAAGGCCGGAAAAGTTTCTTTTGTAAGGGATACGTATTTATCACGACTATATTGGTTAGAGGAAAGCAAAAGCTTCAGGACGGAGAAAGGTATATTTACCGGGACGATAAAAAATGTGCGTTGCAACGGATTATTAGTTATTGAAAATAATAACGGGGATGAATTGGAGTTTAGGTTGAAAGAAATTGAATTTGTTCATTAGTGAAAACGTGTTAATAAATAAAAAAGAAATATGAAGAAACTATTTTTAATTGCGGCAGTATTGTTAATAAATGCCGGCGCTTATGCACAGATTGAAAGCCCTGTAAAATGGTCTTACGCCGCCAAAAGGCTAAGCAGCACCGAAGCCGTTGTATTTTTAAGGGCGACAATACAGGATGGCTGGCATATTTATTCGCTGAATGTGAAAGACGGCGGCCCTATAAAAACCTCTTTTACTTTCGCTCCGTCAAAAGAATACAGTTTGATTGGCAAACCAACTGAACCTGCGGCTATTACCAGGTACGAGAAATCCTTCAGTATGGATGTTAGTTATTTTGAAAAATCGGTTACTTTCCAGCAAAAGATCAAGCTGAAATCGGCAAAAGCGGCCACGGTAAAAGGAACACTGGAGTTTATGACCTGTAACGATAAAAAATGCCTCCCGCCTGACGATGTCGAATTTTCAATCCCTTTAGGTAAATAACAAGCAGCATATTATATTATGAAGTATTTCAACAACCGCAGTTCGCTACGGGCCGGAGTATTCCTGTTGCTAACAGTAATCGCTTTTTTAATAACCGGTTTAAACGCGGCTGAGGCCTATCAAAAGAAAGCCGCAGATACTGTTTCAAGCAGTGATGTTCAATTCACCAGTATTCCTACTGCTGCCGATAGTATGGCAGCAAGAAAGAAGCACCAGGATAGTATTAAAAAGGCTAAAACCATTGTAAAAGCCGCCAAATTGGCTAAGGAAAAACCAAAATCACTTTGGGCAATTTTTATTGCCGGCCTTTTAGGTGGATTTACTGCTGTAATATTGCCTTGTATTTATCCTTTATTGCCATTAACCGTTAGTTTTTTTACAAAAAAGAGCGGGTCAAGGGCCAAAGGGATACTTCAATCAGTTATTTACGGGTTGTCAATTATAGTTATCTATGTTTTTTTAGGGATGCTTATCTCTATCCTGTTTGGCTCCGATGCATTGAATGCGCTGGCAACCAATGGTGTGTTTAATATATTTTTCTTTTTGTTATTAGTTGTTTTTGGCATATCGTTTTTGGGTGCATTTGAAATTACATTACCAAGTTCCCTTGCCAATAAACTGGATGCCAACGCAGATAAGGGAGGGCTTACAGGAATCTTCTTTATGGCGTCAACACTGGTGGTTGTGTCGTTTTCGTGTACAGGTCCCATTATAGGTACCCTATTGGTTGACGCTGCCTCAAAGGGCGACCGGTTGGGCCCGGCAGTTGGCATGTTCGGGTTTTCGCTGGCGCTTGCCTTGCCGTTTACTATTTTTGCCTTATTCCCGTCAATGCTCAAAAGTTTACCAAAATCTGGTGGCTGGCTTAATAGTGTTAAGGTAGTACTGGGGTTTTTAGAACTTGCATTTGCGCTCAAATTTTTGTCAAATGTTGACCTGGCTTACCATTGGAACTGGTTTGACCGTGAGATATTCTTGTCGCTTTGGATAGCCATTGGTTTATTGATGGGATTATACCTCATCGGAAAGATCAAGTTTTCGCATGATAGCGATGTTCCGTATTTATCCATCCCGCGCACATTTTTATCAATTATTGTATTTGCGTTTGTTATTTATATGATACCGGGTTTATGGGGTGCTCCTTTAAAATCTATCAGTGCATTTTTGCCCCCGATAGCCACCCAGGATTTTGACCTCTCGCCGGTACCAGGCGGAACAGGGCTTGCCGATGTTAAGCAATCGTCAATAAAGGTTAAAAAATACGATGACGGCAACTATGACCGTATAAAAACGAGGGGACTGGATGCCTGGTATGATTATGACCAGGCACTTCAGGTGTCAAAAGAACTCCACAAGCCGGTATTTGTTGATTTTACAGGGTTTAATTGTGTTAACTGCCGTAAGATGGAAGCCAATATATGGTCGGACAAGCGGGTATTTGCCCATTTAAGAAATGACTTTATATTGCTGCAGCTTGTTGTTGACGATAAAAAGGATTTAGATCCCAAAGAACAATTCACATCTGATTACAGCGGCAAAAGGATTACCACTTTAGGCGGCAAATGGAGCGACCTGGAAGCGTCGCGCTTTAACTCAAACTCACAGCCGTTTTATGTGATGCTGGATAGCGATGGCAATATGCTCACCGACAAAAGCGGAAATGTTATACCGCCTTCACCGGCAGATTATAATGCGGACAGCTACTTGAAATTTTTAGACAGCGGCATAGCCGCCTACAAAAACAAGCAATAGCTAATTCGGTTTATCTGCCGCGATGGCTATGCCCATCGCAAACATATTATGCCCTCTCAGGATAAAACGCAGGTTTTTTAGCCCTGAAAGGGCATAATATATTCAGGGCAGACGCATTAAAATA
>DHXR01000083.1:0-4120 GCA_002413785.1 Mucilaginibacter sp. UBA5151 | reverse complement strand
TTTTAATGCGTCTGCCCTGATAATATATTAGCACAGGGCGAAGTCCTGTGAAAAAAAACGTAAATTCGCGAAACTTTTAAAAAAGCTCAAATTAATACTTGCTACCTTTTGCTACCTTTGCAAAAAGGATTGGGCAGCTGAATTATTATTTTAAACGCGAAAAGGCGCCCTTTCAAAAAAAATGACGCAGATTAAAAATATTGGGGTTTACACATCAGGCGGCGATTCGCCGGGAATGAATGCCGCCATCCGGGCGGTTGTACGTACAGCAATTTATTATGGTTTGGATGTTACCGGCATACGCCGTGGTTACGACGGCATGATCAAAGGGGACCTGTTCCCCATGGACCGCCAGTCGGTTTCAAATATCATTCAGCGCGGCGGCACCATTTTAAAAACCGCACGCAGTGAACAATTTAAGACTGTTGAAGGGCGCAAACAGGCATTTGAAAATTTAAAAGCCCATAAAGTTGATGCTTTGGTTGCTATTGGCGGTGACGGTACATTCACCGGCGCTAAAATTTTCGGGCAAGAGTATGATATGCCAATTGTTGGCCTGCCCGGCACTATCGACAACGACCTTTGCGGCACAGATTTCACCATTGGCTATGATACAGCCATCAATACAGTAATACAAGCAGTTGATAAAATACGGGATACCGCCGAATCACACGACAGGCTTTTTATTGTTGAAGTGATGGGCCGTGATTCGGGCCTGATTGCCTTACGGACCGGCATTGCCGCCGGGGCCGAGGCGATATTGATACCGGAAAGCAAAACTGACCTGCAGGCTGTATTTGAAAAGCTGGAAAGGGGCAGAAAAGATAAAAAGTCGAAAATTATTATGCTTGCCGAAAACGGCGAAGCCGGCGACGCTTTTGAAATAGGGCGTCAGATTAAAGAGAAGTTCCCCAATTACGACACGCGTATCTCTATTCTGGGCCATATTCAGCGGGGCGGTAGTCCCAGTTGTATGGACCGCGTTTTGGCAAGCCGTGTAGGTGTTGCGGCAGTTGAAGGCCTTATGGCTGGTCACCGCAACGAAATGGTTGGGCTTATTCATAACGAAATTGCCTTTACCCCCTTTGATAATGCCATTAAACGTAATATCGATATCAATCCGGATTTTTTGAAGATTGTGGATATTTTGGCGACATAAATACCTCATAAAAGGTAAAAAGGCTATTTATTTCAGGCTTCTTCTGCATGCATCGTCTATTATGCATGCTTTTTTTTGGTGGCGGGTTTTTTGATATTAACATATTTGGCTCTATAACGCTTTGTATGGGTAAGCATTTCATCCCGATAGCTATCGGGAAACTTAAAAAAATTGTTATTATGATGGTAAAATGTGGTTTTCTAAGGCACCCGAAGAGGCGTAGCCTCGATAAATATTGTAGCAACGGATTTTAATCCGTTGAAAAGGTAAGAAGAAAAACATTAAGATCCGCCAATGGGCGGACGACCCATATAAATACGGCGACTACTAATGATTAAAATGGATCGTCCGCCAATGGGCGGACTCTTAATATTGAATTCATGTAGCAACGGGTTAAAACCCGTTGCTACAAAATGTTTCGAGCCGAAGGCTCTATAAAAGGCTAACCCATACAAAGCGTCATAGAGCCAAATATTTGAATAATTATAACTTAAAACGTAAACATTTTTAGCGCACAAAAATGTTTTATTCGGGCGAACAAAACATTTACAGTTACAGTTACGTTTATAATATACGAGTATTTGAAATAAATAGCGATCTCCAACAAAACAAAGCTGTTGAAACGGAAACCTGATTTAAACCCTGTTTCATCGCATGCAGCATCAAAGGTTAATGAACCCGGGGTGCAAATCACCGGTGAAAGAACGCTGAGAGCAATTCTTAGCGAGGGGGAGGGTTCTGCCATGATCATGACCGATCCCACAGGCCTGGTCATCAGCTGGAATAAGGCAGCAGAATCCATTTTTGGTTATACAGAAAATGAAATAACCGGAAAATCAATTGCCTGCTTTTACTTGCCGGGCACCATCGAAAGTGGTGAACATAGCGATAACCTTCAACAGGCAGCACAATCGCCGGGTTATTTCGCAGAAGGATGGCGGGTAAAGAAAGACGGGACAAAATTTTGGGCCTATATTGAATATACGGCATTGTACGACTTTAACCGCCGGTTATTGGGCTTTGCCAATACCATTCGCGAACTCACAGAAAACAAACACATAACTGAGGATGATATAGAATATAGCGCCCGCAGCAATTACAATGGCCGGGTGAAAGCCTTTGAAAAAAAAATCACCAGTGATACCCGTTTCAGGAAACTTATTGAAAATAGCTATGAAGGGATCACGCTGCTTGATAAAGACTTTAAGACTATTTTCCGAAGTCGTTCGGCTAAAAGGATCAATGGATGGAGCAATGCTGAGCGAACAAAACAGTCAATGATTGATCGTGTGCATCCGGATGAAAAGGAATGGATGGCATCACTTTTAAAAAAAGTACTCAAAAGCCCGGGTACAACAATTCCCTGCATTTTCAGGACTACCCATTTTGACGGGCATTATATTTGGTTACAAAGTGCGTTTACCAATTACCTTGATGATCCCGAAATTGAAGCGATAGTTTTTAATTTCAGGGATATTACCGGTGAAAAGGAGTTACAAATCAAAGAACAGCGACTGGTTAAAGAATTAAAGGAAAGAAACTCGTTTATCGAAACTATTCTCGAAAACCTTCCCATTGGCATCGCAGTAAACAGGATTGATGATGGAAAGACGACCATTGTCAACAAAAACTTCAGTGAAATTTATGGCTGGAGCGAAAAAGATTTAAATGATGTAAATGCGTTTTTCAGCAAGGTGTACCCTGATGAAACCTACCGAAACCGTATCGTGGGGCAGGTGATGGAAGATATCAACAGCGGCGATCCGGCCCGTATGGTTTGGAAAGATATGATTATAACCACCAAAAAGGGCAAAAATAGGGTCATCAATTCAAAAAATATTCCGTTGTATGATCAAAATCTGATGATATCAACGGTAACGGATGTAACCGACGAGTATAATCAATCCAATGAATTGAAACGGATAAAAGCAAACCAGGATGCCATTATAAACGGTACCGAAAACCTGGTTTGGTCTGTTGACGCCGACTTACGCATTATCAGTGCGAATAAGCATTACGTAGAATTTGTAAAAGCAAATACGGGGCAATATATCAGTGAAGGCGACATTGCTTTGACCAAAGGTTATGGTGAGGAAAGGTTAGCCCGGTGGAGGGACTATTATGAACGGGCTTTATTTGGAGAGATCTTAACCTTTAAAGAGGAAATTTTCGACCACAGGACAAATAGGGTTCAATACGGGCTGGTTTCTTTAAACCCGATGTATAATACCGAAGGTAAAATATTTGGTGTATCGTGCAATATTAAAAATATTACTGAGGACACGCTGAACCTGATGGCCCTTGAACGCGCCAAGAATGACCTGGAGAAAATAATGAACGCCTCGTTAGATATTATATGCACAATTGACGCCAGGGGTAATTTTTTAAGTATCAACTCCGCCGCTGAAACCATTTTGGGATATAAACCCGAAGAACTTATTGGCACGTCGGTTTTTGCTATTATTCATCCCGATGACAGGGAGAAAACCAAAATTGCCTCCGCCGGGCTGATGGCAGGGCGCGATCTGATCAATTATGAGTGCCGGTATCTGCGAAAAGATGATTCAATTGTTTATTTAACCAGTTCATCGAAATGGGATCCAAGTGACCGGGTAAGTTATGGAGTTGCCATGGATGCAACTGAATACAAAAAAATAATTGCCGAATTGGCGGAATCTGAAAAAAAATACAGCGAACTATTTCATTTAAGCCCGATGCCGATATGTGTATATGAGTTAGGCACGCTGAATATTTTAGATGTTAACGAAGCGGCAATTGAAACATTTGGTTATAGCCGCGAAGAATTTTTATCGATAAGTTTGAAGTCGCTGGCGCTACCGGAAGAAATCCCTATGATTTTGGAAAGTATTATCGAGCAATAGTTCGTTAAAGTTTGATACAAACATTTGATTTACAGTAAAATAGGTAAAAAATAAGTCAGAAATAATTTGATTAAACCCC
>DHXR01000082.1:288871-300368 GCA_002413785.1 Mucilaginibacter sp. UBA5151 | reverse complement strand
TAATACTTTAACGAACTATTGAACTAATATAGCATTATTTTCTTTAGCATCAATGTATTTTTGCAATTCACTATCCGTTAAATCTACAGATCTGTATATTACATCTTCATAATTTGGCAATTTAGCTATCACCTTATCTAAAAGTTTGCCAAATTCAGAAAGGTTCTTTCCTTTACTTTTTCTTAATCTTTCGTTTAACCCTTCATACCCATCTTCTGTGTATTTATAAATAAGAGTCTGTTCTTCAGGACTTAATACATTATTAGCAACTTGCCTATTTCGGTTTTTTACTTCTTCAAACTCTCTTGCACAATTATTAATAACGTATTGGCGCAACTTGTTCATTGGAAAAATTTTCATTAAAAATTATGCCACAAACGTTTTCGCCTTCACAAGTGCCTTTTCTATCCCGCTTACATCACTCCCGCCGGCAGTAGCAAAAAACGGCTGACCGCCGCCACCGCCTTTGATTTCTTTGGCTAACTCCCGCACGATAGCCCCGGCGTTCAGGTTTTTCTCCTTTACCAGGTTTTCAGCGATCATTACGGTTATGCCGGGTTTGCCATCAATATCCGCGGCAAGCACCAGGAAAAGATTAGGCACAATCTCTTTTAGCTGATAAGCCAGGTTTTTTATTGCATCGGCATTGGGCAGTTGAACTTTTTGGGCTATGAAATTAATGCCATTGATCAGTTCCGTTTTTTTAGCCAGTTCATCTTTTAGGCCAGATGATTTTTCGAGGATAGTTTTTTCAATTTCCTTTTTCAGCCGGGTATTTTCATCCAGCAGGCTTTCCACACTTTTTGAAATATCTTTCGGATTTTTCAGCAGCTCTTTTAACTGGTTTACCAGCCTGCTTTGCTCATTGATATAGTTTTCCGCAGCAATGCCGGTAATCGCCTCAATACGGCGCACACCGGCAGCCACAGCGCTTTCTGCTGTAATTTTAAAGAAACCAATCTGACCGGTCGCCTTTACATGTGTACCTCCGCAAAGCTCCTTTGAAAATTCATCGTCAAAAGTTATTACCCGTACATACTCGCCATATTTTTCACCAAACAAGGCGGTCACGCCACTGCTGATGGCCTCCTGGTAAGCTACCATGCGTTCTTCTTTCAGGTAAATGTTTTCCCTTATTTTTTCGTTAACGATAGCTTCAATCTGTGCCAGTTCATCATCGTTTACTTTAGCAAAATGAGAAAAGTCGAACCGCAGGTAATCAGCGTTCACCAATGATCCTTTCTGGTTTACGTGCGCACCTAAAACCTGTTTCATGGCCGCATGCAGCAGATGTGTAGCGCTGTGGTTATTCTCGGTACTGGTACGCAGCGTTGGGTTAACAATAGCAGTCAGCGCATCATCGGCGTCATTTGGTAAACTATCCGTAAAATGAACAATCAAACCGTTCTCTTTTTTCGTGTCGGTTACCTCAATTACCTGCCCATTGGGGAACACCAGTTCCCCTTTATCACCAACCTGCCCGCCGCTTTCGGCATAGAATGGCGTTTTATCCAATACCAACTGGTATTGCTCCTTTCCTTTGGCAGTTACTTTACGGTATTTTACAATATGGGCGATGGTTTCAGTTTCATCATAGCCGGTAAACTCAACAGTGTCATTATCTTTTAAAACAACCCAATCGCCGGTATCAATGGCGGTGGCGGCGCGGGAGCGGGTTTTTTGGGCCTGGAGGGCTTTTTCAAAACCTACAATATCAACAAACTTTCCGTTTTCACGTGCCATCAATTCTGTCAAATCGATAGGAAAACCAAAAGTATCGTAAAGTAAAAATGCAAAACTTCCTGGTATTATATCTTCGTCGACTATTTCAGAATCGATCATATAATTACTAAATGCGCGTTTGGGGTCTTGAAGATAATCATCAAATAAATAAATACCCTTATCCAAAGTCCTCAAAAAAGAATTCTCCTCTTCCAAAACCACTTTCTGCACAAAATCCTTTTGGCTATACAACTCATCGAACACCCCTTTAAACTGTTCAGCCAATAGTGGCACTAATTGGTTTAAAAACGGCTCTTTAAAACCTAAGTATTGATATGAATACCTTACCGCCCTTCGTAAAATACGGCGGATCACATAGCCCGCTTTATTATTTGATGGTAACTGGCCGTCAGCAATAGCAAAGCTGATGGCACGGATATGGTCGGCCATTACGCGCATGGCAATGTCCGCTTTCGCCTCACCTAAATCCTCTCCAAAGGAGAGGACTTTTTTGCCGCCGGTACCATCTTCAGAACCCTCTCCTTTGGAGAGGGCAGGGTGAGGCTTTTGATATGGTATCCCGCTCTTCTCCGCAATAAACTGTATCATCGGCTGGAAAACATCGGTATCATAATTGGACGTTTTCCCCTGCAATACCCTTACCAAACGCTCAAAACCCATCCCGGTATCCACATGTTTGGCAGGCAATGGCTGTAACGTTCCGTCTTTCAGTCGGTTAAACTGCATAAATACGTTATTCCAGATCTCGATAACCAACGGGTCGTCGGCATTTACAAGGGTTTTGCCATCCACCTTTAACCTTTCACCTTCTTCACGGCTATCGTAGTGAATCTCCGAGCATGGGCCGCAGGGGCCGGTTTCGCCCATTTCCCAAAAATTATCTTTCTTATTACCCAGCAATATGCGGTCTTCCGGCAAAAATTGCCTCCAGTAATCGTAAGCTTCCTGGTCCTTTGGCAGGCCTTCTTTTTCGTCGCCTTCAAAAACCGTAACGTACAGGCGGTCGATATCAATTTTATAAACTTCAGTCAGCAGTTCCCAGCTCCAGGCTATGGCTTCCTTTTTAAAGTAGTCGCCGAAGCTCCAGTTGCCCAGCATCTCGAACATGGTATGGTGATAGGTATCGATACCCACTTCCTCCAGGTCATTATGCTTACCCGATACCCTAAGGCAACGCTGTGTATCCGCCACGCGGGGATATTTTGCCGCTTCCTCACCCAAAAAAATCGACTTAAACTGGTTCATTCCTGCATTGGTAAACATCAGCGTAGGGTCGTTTTTTATAACAATAGGTGCCGAGGGAACAATAACATGTCCCTTGGAAGCGAAAAAATCCAAAAAAGCCTGGCGTATTTGTGTAGCTGTCATAGTTTGACAAAGATAGGATTTTGAAGGATTTCGGAAGTCGGAATTTCGATTTCGGATTTATTAACATGAATATGCGAGTATCTATTCAGAAATGCATGAACCAGAGTTGCATTATTGGGGTATTTTAATGATTATTTTAAAATTCCGAAATCGAAATTCCGAATTCCGAAATTCAAAACATACATTTGCACATGCCTTACAAAGAACGCGAAATCAGCAAGATGTACTATACCATGGGCGAGGTGGCCATCCTTTTTGATGTAAACCAATCGCTGATAAGGTTTTATGAAAAAGAGTTCGATATTCTTCAGCCAAAAAAGAACAAAAAGGGAAACCGCTACTTTACCCCCGAGGATATTGAAAACCTGAAAATTATTTTCAATTTAATACGGGATAAAGGTTATACCCTGAACGGCGCAAAAGAATACCTTAAAAACAATATGGCTGGCAGCAAGGATAACACCAGGGTAATCTCATCGCTCGAAAACCTAAAAAAATTCCTGATAGAAGTACGCGACCAGTTGTAAATTAAGATTAAAAACCTATCTTTAAAAAACATGTCGCGGGTGGTAAAATTTGGGAAATCCTGATGGAAGAACGAAAAAAAGGGTGTCATGGTGAGGTGCTCGAACCATGTGGGGTGGCCTGTACGCCTCGCATTGGCGTTGTGCCTTTGCGCACATGCTTCGTGAGCCTCAGCATGACACCCAACACATAATATGTCGCAGGTAGCAAGGGGCGGCAATGATAATTTTGACCTGTTTTTTATGATACCGAATCACAAAGGCGAAATTCCGGTTGTTATATTGCTTGTACCTTTTCTGCTTGGTATCGGTTTGGGGCTTAGTTTGCCTGCCGGGCCCGGGATTTTCTGGTTATCAATTATCTTTTTCGCCTTAAGCTTTGTTTTCATCATCCTTAATGTGAATTACAGCCGTTTGGGTTTGTATAAATTCCGATGGCTTGGTAGCATTTTTATCTTCCTGATTTTATTTTTATTTGCATGGATAAGTGTAAGCCGTTATAGCGAGCTAAACAGAAGCGACCATTTTTCAAAAATTCCTTCCGAATACCTTGTAGTAAAAATCACAAATGAGCCGAACTTAAAAAACGGCTTTTTGAGATTTACGGCCTCCGTTGAAGAAAGTATTAATAGCGGTAAGAAAACGAGCACAAGCGGCACATTGCTTATAGCTATAAAGGATAGCAGCGCGAAAAACCTGTACTACGGGGATGAACTGCTTATCCCGGCAAAATATAACACCATCGATCCGCCTTTTAACCCTGCCGAGTTTAACTATAAAAAGTACCTCGCCGAAAAAAACATTTATTACCAGGCATTTTTGTATCGAAAACAGTATGTGGCATTAGCTGCCAATACCGGTAACCCTTTAATCGCCAGGTCGCTAAGGTTACGGCAGCAACTGGTTGAAAAACTAAAACGCAATATGCGCGATACGGGCGCCGTTGCAGTAGCATCAACGCTAATTTTAGGTTATAAAGCGGATTTAAGCGATGACATTAAACAGGCCTACTCAAAAACAGGTACCATGTATGTGCTTTCTGTTTCTGGCGGGCAGGTTGCTATCATCTATATCCTGCTGACAATTGTGCTGAAGTTTTTAAACCGTTATAAACATGGCAAACTTGTTAAAGCTGTTATCATTATAAGTGTCATCTGGTATTATGCTATGCTCACGGGCTTTTCCCTATCGGTATGCCGTGTGGCCTTGATGGTCAGTTTGGTAACTATTGGCAAAACCTTTAGCCGGCATATCAATACTTTAAATATCCTTGCGGTTTCGGCCTTTTTGCTGTTAATGTACGATCCGTTTTTTATTACAGAGGTCGGATTTCAGATTTCCTGCATCGCAGTTTCCGGCCTGATCCTTTTTCAGCCTGTTGTTTACCAATGGCTTAAGTTTAAAAATAAGATAGCCGATAAATTATGGGCGGTTTGTTCGGTGTCCATGGCCGCGCAGGTGATCGTATTCCCGCTGAGCGCATTATATTTTCACCAGTTCCCGGTGTATTTCTTATTCAGCAACCTGTTTATTGTTATCCCATCGGCAATAGCCATGTATTCTGGCATCCTTTATTTATTGCTGCCGCAGATCCCTTTTGTCTCAAAGCCAATAGCGTTTATCCTTGAAAAAACTATTCAGGTGATGAACAAGGGCTTGAGTTTTATTGAAAATGCACCTTATGCCGGCATTAATAAACTTTGGCTTACTACGCCCGAATACTTGTTGTTATACATCATTATCATCAGCTTTTTTTATTTTTTGTATGATAAAAACCTGCGGCTGCTTAAACTAAGCCTGTTTTGCTACCTTTTGTTTTGCATTAGTTTTTGCCTGAAAAAGACCAGCCTGTCCCGTACGGACAGTATTGCCTGGCTAAACCTAAAAAAGCACCAGGGCATAGTATTTAAAAAAGGAAACGAAGCCATTGTATTGACAGACCTGAAAAATACTGATAAAATATATCAATATTCCATTCAGCCCTATTTGGATAGCTGCCGGGTAAGCAATGCCGTGGTTTATAATTTAAGCCAGGATATTAATACCCCATGGTTGATGAAAAAACGCAACCTGGTGCAGTTTTCAAATAAAAAAATAGTCATATTTGACAGGCAAATGACGGGCAATGTTATGCCGCAAAAATTTAATACAGACTATATTTACCTTACCGGCAACCCTGACACAGGATTGAATAATATTGATAACAACTTTAATTACCAAGAACTGGTTATTGACGGCAGTAATTCAGATCAGCTGGTGAACCGGATTCAACAACAAGTCATAAATAAAAACGTTATTTATAAATTGCTAAAACGTAACAATTCACAGATTTGTGTATCTAATTAATTTTATAAACAAAACTTAAACATGAATATTAAACTTTTAACCGTTGCAATGGGCATAGCGCTTACGGCAACAACAATTAGTGCCAATGCACAAAAATCTTATACGGAAGGGGTTGTCACTTATTCCACAGAAGTTCGCGGACAACCTGCCGATGTTAAAGAATACTTTACGACGGATTCAACCGCAACGGTAATCACATTTGGGCCGGGCACTGTTAAAATTTTAAATACCGCCAAACACGATTATGTGGCTGTTGTCCTTGATATTCCGGTTGCCCAATTGAAAAAAGCCGGCATAGCAACTCCCGCCGAGCTTGAAGAAGGCATGGCTGCTTTACCGACATTCACCTATACCCCCTCTGCCGAAACAAAGGTGATTTCGGGTTTTAATTGTACAAAAGTAGTTGCTAAGGATAATAAAAGCGGAAAAACCTACGATATTTGGATAACTAAGGACATAACTGTCCCCGCAACTGCGCTTCCTTTTTATTATGCTGCAATAGGTGGTTTCCCTGTGCAATTCACATCTTTTCAGCAAGGTCAGGAAATCAGCATTACCATCACAAGTATTTCCAATGATAAAGCGCCTGCAGGAACATTTGCAATCTCTAAAGATTTTGAAAGGGGCACCCTGGCAGATCTTAATGCTGGTGGATAATTGTTAAAAAAGTTTGCAATGGGCTGTTTGCAGTGAGCAGTTAAAAATACTGCCTACTGCAAACTTTCCTTCAAAGCATTCAGCCAATCTGAAAATAAACGATTTTCAAAGTCAACAGCCTTTCCGGCATGCAACTCCCAATCCGGTGAAAATTTCTTAAGCTGGTTGATCATTTCTTCCAGGTGTCCTTCCTCTTCTAAAATAATTGATTTTACATTAACCCTGCTCCCTGCATTTTCAAGCGCCTCCTGATAAATGGGGTAAAGCTCATCAGCCCGTACTTCGATTGCATAAGTTACTAAAAGGTAGGCGGCAAAACGGAGTTCATTTCCTGCCAGGCCCAATTCATTTTTCAGGTACCTGCAAACGTCAATATCCAGTTGGTTTAAATAATACCTGCTGTAAGCTGGGGCAAGTAAATATTCTGCCGCATAAGTTGGACAACTGCCTTCATCAATTTTCTCAATTTGTTTTTTAAGATAGAAGGCATGGCGGTGTTCTTCCGCAGCATGTTTTAAAATGATATAGGTAACAGTTAGCGGGTCTTCGCTGGCAGATATCTTTCTGGCGCCTGTATTTTCCATTAAAGATAATGCATTTAACCATTTGATGTGCAGCTTATTATCCCTAATTATATCAAACAAAAGTTTATTCAGTTCCATAATTATCTTTTTTGATTTCACCGATTATTTTTTGATTTCACCGATTACATGATTTTTTGTGCATTAATAAAAATCGGTGGAATCCATTCATAAAAATCGGTGTAATCATATTTCATCAAGTGCCTGTTCAATTTTGCTGTAAACGTAAGCAAGCTCCATATCGGTAATGCAATAGGGCGGTAAAATGTAAATAATGTTTCCGAGCGGGCGTAAAATGATACCCGCATCAAGGAAGTACATGTATAAGTTATCCCTGAGTGCGTTAAAGTAAGAAGTATCCGTCCCGGTTTGCCATTCCATGGCTAAAATGGTCCCGGTTTGCCTTATGGTTTTAATCTTAGGGTGATCCTTTATCTTTAGCGCAAATTGCCTGTGTGCGTTTTCAATCCTTTGTATGTTTTCTGCTGTTGATGGATCTGAAAAAAGGTCTAAACTTGCGAGCGCCGCCGCAATTGCAACCGGATTAGCAGTAAACGAATGCCCGTGAAACAGCGTTTTCAGGTGGTCGTCCGATAAAAAGGCATCGTAGATCTGTTGGGTACAGGTAGTAAGGCCCAAAGCCATTGTCCCCCCTGTTAACCCTTTTGAGAAACACATAATATCCGGTTGTTCAGTCACATGGTTGCTTGCAAAAGCTTTACCTGTTCGCCCGAAACCTGTAAAAACCTCATCAGCAATCATCAAAACACCTTCATTACGACAATGCGCCATCAGTTCGTCGAGGTATCGGGCCTCGTACATTAACATACCGCCCGCGCCTTGTACCAGGGGTTCAAATATGAAACAGGCGGTTTGGTGAGAGAGGTTAGAGATTAGAGATTGGAGGTTGGTGATATTTTCCTTGTCCGGCAGGTCGATAAATTCAACGTCAAACAATAATGAATCAAACGCCGCAGTAAAAGCGCTGCGCCCGCTTACCGCCATGGCGCCAAAGGTATCGCCGTGATAAGCGTTTTTAAAGGCAAGTATTTTGGTGCGATTTTGCCCTTTGTTATGCCAGTATTGCAGGCACATTTTTATAGCTACTTCAACAGCCGTCGAACCATTGTCCGAATAGAATACTTTTTGCTGGTTTGCAGGTAAAATCTCCAGCAATCTCTCGGCTAATTCAACCGCGCCTTCATGGGTAAAGCCTGCAAAAATAACGTGTTCCAGTTTCCGTAATTGTTCCGAAACTTTTTGGGCGATGTAGGGATGCGCATGGCCGTGGATATTCACCCACCAGGATGATACAGCATCAATGTATTTTTTCCCGTTTTCATCAAAAAGGCAGGCGCCTTCTCCCCTCACTATCGGAACCGGCGGCATAGCGGTTTTCATTTGTGTATAGGGGTGCCAAATAACTTTTAAATCCCTCTCTGTCAAAGTCATATATTATTCAATAAAAGTTTTGCTACATGCTGGTCTGCCGGGAAAAGAAAATCTTCCGGGCTAAGATCGCCCAATTTCACCCTGCGGAATGATTGCAATACATCGCCTTCCCCCTCGAAATCAAAAACGGCTGTTTTAAAAGTTAAGTTTAACGGCCCGGTATTTTTAACCAGGTAATAAACGCTGATCACCTGCGAATCGTTAAAGGCCGATTTTACATAAAAATCAGTGGTGTAGAAATGAGCTGTAACTTCAATTTCCGCACTGCATTCCTCCATAAACTCACGCTTTAACCCATCTGTAAGGCCTTCGCCATGTTCAAGCCCTCCACCGGGGAATTTTGTGAAGCGCATACCATATTCCTGTTCATCACTGATCAATATTTCATCATCGGCGTTAATTAACAGGCCATAAACACGTACGTTAAAAGGATACATTATTCAAAGTGTTTTTTATTCCTGATTATCTTGGCTAATGTCCAGGCTATTTCTTCTATTTTTGGTTCGGTCCTGATAGCGCAATCGGGCATACTGCAATAGTGGCAGCATGCCGGAAGACACGGATCAGTATGGATAAACCATTCTGTTTTTATTACTTCGGTATTAATCAGGGTATCAACCAGCTTAACCTGTTCATGAACATGAACGAGGTCGAAATAGCTGGGCAAAGTCAAATGACAATCAATATGCAATTCATTCCCATATTTTTGCGCCCTGAAGTTATGTATGTCAATCCACGATTCATTCCTCTTTTCATTTAAAACTTTAATCACCTCTGTGACTACAGTAAAATCAGCCTCATCCATTAATACAGCAACCGATTTTCGTACAAGTTTGTATGCGCTATATAAAATATACAAACCGACAGCAATGGATAGTGCGCTATCCAGCCAATAGATATGGGTAAAATCAATAAGCAGCAAACCGGCAACCAGCCCGGTGCTGGTAACCATATCAATTAAAAGGTGCCGGCCATCGGCATCAAGGGTGATAGAGGGCAAGGACTTCCCTTTCCGAATCATATACCAGCCTAATAGACCATTTATTATTCCGGTGGTGCCTATAATTAATGCACCTGTTACCAGGTTCTGAATAGGGCTGGGGTAAATTAAACTATAGGCAGATTTAATAATGACGGCTATTGCAGCTATCCCTATCAAAAAACCCTCCACGAAAACCGAGAAATATTCAACTTTACCATGCCCATAAGGATGGTTTTCATCCCGCGGCTGGGCTGCCAGGTAGATGCTGAAAAAAGCAAAAGAACCGGCCAGCACGTTTACAATGCTCTCGGTCGCATCGGTGAGCACAAAATTAGATGCCGTTAAAAAATAGGCGCCAAATTTTGCAAGCATCAGGACTACACCAAGAATCAATGCTATTCGTATAATCCTTTTTTGTTCTTTCAAAACGATTTTAATTTGCAGTCAAAATTAAGAATAATTGTTAAGCCGGAAGTCCTGAGTCTATAGTCTCAAGCCTTATTTTAAAAAAACTGTAAAATGACTAAAGACTTACGACTATAGACTTAGGACTTTTTCTATATTTGCCGGATTAATAAAAAAAACATGACTGCATTAAGTAAAAGAATAAATAACCTGTCAGAATCCGCAACAATTAAGATGGCCAAAATGGGCCGTGAACTTGCTGCAAAAGGCGTTGACGTGATCAGCCTTAGCTTCGGCGAACCAGATTTTCATACCCCTGAACATATTAAGGAAGCTGCCAAGCAGGCGATGGATAAAAATTTCACCTATTACACGCCTGTATCCGGTTTCCCGGATTTAAGGAAAGCTATTGCCACTAAGCTGAAGACCGAAAATAATCTTGACTATGATTTTAGCCAGATAGTTGTTTCAACAGGGGCTAAACAGGCTATTGCAAACGCGGTATTGTGTTTGGTAAACCCTGGCGAAGAGGTAATTATACCTACACCATACTGGGTTTCGTATTCCGAAGTGGTTAAATTGGCCGAAGGTGTAAGTGTTTTTATTGACGCCCCTGTTGAGCAGGATTTTAAAATAACACCTGCCCAATTAGAAGCTGCGATCACCCCAAAAACAAAGCTGTTTATGTTTTCATCGCCATGTAACCCTACAGGCAGTGTTTACAGCAAAGCTGAACTGGAAGGTTTGGCTAAGGTATTTGAAAAACACCCTAATATCTATATCCTGTCGGATGAGATTTATGAACATATCAATTTTGTTGATAAACATGAATCTATTGCCCAGTTTGATTCAATTAAAGACCGCGTAATCATCATCAACGGTTTTTCAAAAGCATTTGCGATGACAGGCTGGCGTATCGGCTACACGGCATCAAATAAAGCTATTGCTGACGCATGTGATAAAATGCAGGGACAAGTCACTTCCGGCACCTGTTCAATTACCCAAAAAGCAGGCGTCGCTGCTTTGGAAGGTGGTTTGGAAACTGTTTTAGAAATGCGCAAAGCCTTTAAATCACGCCGCGACCTTGTTTATAGTTTATTAAAGGATATTGAAGGTATAAAAGTGAACCTACCCGAAGGCGCGTTTTACTTTTTCCCTGATGTAACCTCATTTTTTGGAAAAAGCTATAACGGAAAAACCATTAATGATGCCGATGAGCTAAGCATATTCCTGCTGGAAGAAGCGCACGTAGCAACCGTAGGCGGCGATTCATTTGGCGATACCAAATCAATCCGTATTTCGTATGCCGCTGCCGAAGATAAACTGATCGAAGCTATGAAGCGGATTAAAGAAGCATTGGGAAAATTGGTGTAAAAGAGATTGGGGATTAGAGGTTGGAGGTTGGAGATTGGAGATTGGAGATTAGAGATTAGAGATTA
>DHXR01000082.1:129359-288666 GCA_002413785.1 Mucilaginibacter sp. UBA5151 | reverse complement strand
TTAGAGATTAGAGATTAGAGGTTAGAGGTTAGTTTTGAAGAGAAATACATTCTCAACCAACCTCTAATCTCCAATCACTAAACTACAATCCGAAACCGTAGGCTAAACGCAGGGCAACTGTTCCGTAATTGTCCCCCTGGCCCGATAGGCTTTCATACCGTACACCTACGTCCCATGCTTTTGATGAATAACCAATACCCGGCGAAAGTATTAATTTTTTGTGTTCAGCATAGTTTGTTTCAAAACCGACCCCTGCTTCGGCGCCCAAATATATATTTGGAGCGATAAAAGCTTTAATGCCGAGTTTTACAGGAACCAAACCCTGATCGTTTGGCTTGGCGGTATAAGTTATATTATCAATTGTGGCAGAACTGCTTTTAGCAAAAAAGTTGTAATAACCAGAGGTTAGTGTAAGCGCTGCTTTGTTACTTAAACCATATTGCAAACGTGCTGTTCCGCCCAATTCGAAATTAGAAAAATCCCGGAGGCTACCTGTTGGGATACCACCTTCTACGCCAATACCAAACCGCCATGTATTAGATGGGGAAGTTTGGGCTTTAACATTACTTGTGAACAATAGCGCTGTAGCTGTAAACGCTATGGTTATTAAAATTGATGATTTTTTCATTTTAGTATATTTTAGTAAACAATAATTAAATTGTATTAACAGTATGTTAACAAATACGTTGCCAATTTTCTTTTTATTGTTGCCCCCAAATATTATAAATGAGTGCCGACGCCTGTTTTTTTAACAACAACTGATTCTTTACAGGCTGGTTATCAGCCAATTTTTGGGACTGTATTTTTTAATAAAGATTGGACTGTCTGAAATGAAAATGATCCGGAGAAGTTGCAGGGTTGATTAATTTTCACAACATAAATACCTTTTTTTGACCGTCCAGGAGGTCACTTTTTAAAAAAAATTCATAAAGACATAGAAATACATTATATTTATGCCTCAAATAAAATAAGCAGCATATTTTTTTTGCAACGGTGTCAAAAACCACTAATAAGGTAGATTTTTTAGTTTTTAGAAAAAAAATGAAAAATTCTGTAAGTAAATAAATAAAAAAAATAATTAATTTGCCGAATGAGAATGAACATGCTTCAAAGCATGTTAAAAAAAAATGCGCATTAAATAATAAGTTATAAGCTAATTCATGGTATTTTTACAAAAAATTTAAGCAGTGTTAATACATGGTTAAAAAATTACATGGGAAAATCGCCCAGTTCCAGGATGCAAATATCATCCGGGAAATGGGGCTATATCCGTATTTCAGGCCTATTGAGTCTGCACAGGATACTGAAGTTGTTATAGATAACAAACGTGTATTAATGTTCGGTTCCAATTCTTATTTAGGGTTAACAAATCACCCTAAAATTAAAGAAGCTTCAAAAAAAGCAATTGATAAATACGGTACAGGTTGTGCCGGATCAAGATTTTTGAACGGGACACTTGATATACATATTGAATTAGAAGACAGGCTGGCCAAATATGTAGGCAAAGAAGCAGCTGTTTTGTTTAGTACAGGGTTCCAGGTTAACCTGGGCGTATTGTCGAGCATTACCGGGCGTAATGATTATTTAATTTTAGATGAGTATGACCACGCTTCGCTTATTGACGGCAGCAGGCTCTCCTTTTCAAAAGTGATAAAATATGCCCATAATGACATGGAAGATCTTCAGCGCAAGCTGAGTATCCTTCCGGAAGAGGCTGTTAAACTAATTGCTGTTGATGGTATATTCAGTATGGAAGGCGACTTTGTTAAGCTTCCGGAAATTGTACAGATAGCTGATGAATTTGGCGCTAACATTATGGTTGACGACGCCCACAGCCTTGGTGTAATTGGCTATAAAGGCGCCGGTACCGCTTCGCACTTCGGCCTTACAAATGAGGTTGACCTTATCATGGGTACGTTCAGCAAGTCTTTGGCATCATTGGGCGGATTTATTGCCAGCGATGCCGAAACTATCGACTATCTTAAACACCGCGCCAGGGCATTAATGTTTAGCGCCAGCATGACGCCGGGATCTGTTGCCAGCGTAATTGCAGCTTTGGATATTATTGAATCGGAACCTGAACGGATCACCAAACTTTGGGATAATACACATTATGCCATGAAATTATTACTGGAAGAAGGCTTTGACATCGGACCTACCGAAAGCCCGATCCTGCCAATATATGTTCGCGATAACCAGAAAACTTTCCTCGTTACCAGGCAGTTGCAGGATGATGGAATATTTGTTAATCCGGTTGTTTCGCCGGCCGTGCCATCCGACTCGTCATTATTGCGTTTTTCATTGATGGCAACCCACTCCTTCGGGCAGATTGAGGAAGCTGTTGAAAAAATAGCCAAATCTTTTAAAGATGTAGGTGTGCCCCTTTTTGTAAAAGAAAAAATATAAACCGACCTTTGCTTTAAGCATCAGATCAGGCATAAAATCATGAAATTGCAGGTAAATATTTACCTGCAATTTTTAGTTTGTTTAAAAAAATTACAAATTATCAGCACGTATTTCAGCCCTAATGAAAAAAATAGTACCTGTTAATTCAAAAAAAGATCTCACTGCATTTATTGATTTCCCGCATGATCTTTACAAACACGACCCAAACTATGTGCCTGAATTATTTATAGCACAAAAAAACCTGTTAACCACTCACCCATTCCACAAACACAATTCCCTACAGGCATTTTTAGCCTACGATGGGGATAAGATAGTTGGGCGGATTGCTGCTATTTTAAATAATAGCCATAACGGGTTCAATAAAGTTAATGATGGTTTTTGGGGGTTCTTTGATTGTATAAACGACCAGGAAACTGCCGACCTTCTTTTTAATACGGCTGCACAGTGGTTAAAAGACAAAGGCGTTGATCAAAAATTCATCGGGCCGGTTAACTTCTCAACCAATGAAGCCTGCGGTTTACTGATTGAAGGTTTCGACAGTCCGCCTTTTTTGATGATGACCTATAATGCGCCTTATTATGCTGAGCTGATTGAAAAGGCTGGTTTTTCAAAACAGATTGACCTGATAGCATGGCACTGGGATGGCGATGGATACGATGACAAATCACTAAGGTTATTAGATGCTTTACAAGAACGGTTAAAACGCAATAACATCATCATCCGTAAGGTTAACTTAAAGAAATTTAAAGAAGAAGCGGCCAAATTGCGCGGGGTTTATAATTCAGCCTGGGATAAAAACAGTGGTTTTGTGCCGTTGAGCGATGAAGAATTTGATTACCTGGCGAAAGACCTTAAACTCATTTTAGACCCGGATTTTGCTTTGGTAGCAGAACAGGAAGGTAAAATAGTTGGTTTTGGGCTGGCATTGCCCAATTTTAACGAGGTATTGCATAAAGTTAAAAGGGGGCGGTTGCTGCCGACAGGTATTTTTAAAATTTTGCTTAATAAAAGCAAAATACAAAGTATCCGCATTTATGCGCTCGGCATTATTGATGGTTACCGCAAAATGGGTATCGAGGCCTGTTTATATGGCACAATGATAAAAGAATACAAAAGAAAGGGCCTGAAACAGGCTGAAGCAAGTTGGACATTGGAAAATAACACCATGATTAATGAGGCAATAATCGCGATAAAAGGAAATCCTTATAAAAAATACAGGATCTACGAAAAAGCAATATGAAAGAACGGGTTTTAATAACCGGCGCAAGCGGATTTATAGGATACCATCTTATTGAAGAAGCATTAAAACAAAATCTTGATGTATATATTGGCATAAGAAAAAGCAGCAGGACAGATCATTTGAAAGGATTTGATATAAAATATACCTATCCTGACTACACCGATCTTTCATCCCTGAAAAAAGACCTGCGGGAAAACAAATATGATTATATTATACATGCGGCAGGCGCTACCAGGGCCCGGTCGCAAAAGGAATATAACCATATTAACGCCGGATATACCCATAACCTGGCGCTGGCCGTTCTTGAAAGCGGGATTAAACTAAAAAAGTTTGTCCTCATGAGCAGTTTGGCCGCAGTTGGGCCGTTAAATAGCTTAACAGGCATCATCAGCGAAGGCACGGCACCTCACCCCATAACAGCTTACGGCAGAAGTAAATTATTGGGAGAACAAAATTTGAAAGCATTTTCATCGTTAAATTATAACATCTTAAGGCCGACCGGTGTTTATGGGCCGTGGGACAGCGACATTTTTATTTTTTTTAAACAGGTTGCAAAAGGCATTGAACCCTATATCGGCAGAACAGAGCAAAAGTTTAGCTTTCTGTATGTTACTGACCTTGCAAAGGCTTCAATAAAAGCCCTTTTTGCCGGTAATCATAAAATATACAATTTATCTGACGGGAATTTTTATGACCGTTATGAACTGGCAGCCAGCATTAAAGATGTTTTAAATATAAAAACCGTTAAATTACATCTTCCGGTAAATTTTGTAAAAGTAATAGCAAGGGTGTCTGAAAAATATAGTTCTTTGAGCAATAAAGCAGTGGTAGTAAATACTGAAAAAATTGATGAATTAATGGGGGTGAACTGGTGGTGTGATATTGAACAGGCAAACGCCGAACTGGGTTTTTACCCCGAATATAACCTGCGCGCAGGGGTTGCCGAAACTATAAAATGGTATAAAACCAATAAATGGCTATGATTGAACAAAACGCATAACACTGTAATAACTATGAAAACCAACATTAAACCGGCCGAAGGTAAACTCGGTATATTAATTCCGGGCTTAGGTGCTGTTGCTACTACCATGATAGCGGGTGTTGAAGCTGTAAAAAAAAGCATAGCGCAGCCAATCGGTTCGCTTACACAAATGGGGCGCATCCGTTTAGGTAAAAGAACTGAAAACCGGAACCCAATGGTTAAAGACTTTGTTCCCCTGGCCAATTTGAATGATATTGTTTTTGGAGGGTGGGATGTTTACACGGACAATGTTTATGAAGCGGCGATGAAGGCCAAAGTACTTGAACCGGGCTTGTTAAATGCTGTAAAAGCTGAATTAGAGGTTGTGACGCCCATGAAAGCAGCATTTGATAAAAACTATGCCAAAAACCTTACAGCCACTAATGTTAAAAGCGGCACAAGGTATGAGCTGGCACAGGCTGTAATGAATGATATTTTAACATTTAAAGAAAAAAATAATTGCGACAGGATCGTTTTAATTTGGTGCGGGTCAACAGAAATATATTATGAAGCTTCGGATATTCATCAGACCCTTGCAAAATTTGAACAGGCTTTGATTGATGACGACAAACGCATTTCGCCAAGCATGATCTATGCTTATTCAGCTTTAAAGTTGGGTATTCCCTTTGTGAACGGCGCCCCCAATTTGACAGTGGATATACCCGCGATGATTGAGCTGGCAAAATTAACCGGAACTCCGATTGCCGGTAAAGATTTTAAGACCGGGCAAACTTTAATGAAAACCATATTAGCTCCCGGCTTAGCGGCACGTTCGTTAGGTGTGAGAGGTTGGTTTTCGACCAATATTTTAGGCAACCGTGATGGATTGGTATTAGATGATCCTGATAACTTTAAAACCAAAGAAGTTTCGAAATTAGGGGTGCTTGAAGATATTTTGAAGCCTGACGCTAACCCCGAACTGTACGGGGACCTGTATCACAAAATCCGGATTGATTATTATCCGCCGCATGGCGATAATAAAGAAAGCTGGGACAATATTGATATTTTTGGATGGCTGGGCTATAAAATGCAGATAAAGATCAACTTCCTTTGCCGCGATTCAATTTTAGCGGCGCCGTTAGTTTTAGACCTTGCCCTGTTTATTGACCTGGCAAAAAGGGCGAATTTGAGCGGAATACAGGAATGGCTTTCGTTTTATTTAAAATCACCGCAAACCGCACCTGGTTTACATCCTGAAAATGATATTTTTAAACAACTTATAAAACTGCAAAACACCCTGCGCCATTTGATGGGCGAAGATTTGATCACACACCTTGGTTTAGATTATTACCAGGAACTGGTGGACGTTTTGTAAAATGGTTGATTGAGTTGATTGAGTGAATGGTTGATTAAGTTGAAAAGGCTTCATTTATAAAAATAAACCCTACTCAATCAACTCATTCCCACTTAATCCAAGTCAACTGCTTACTTAATCAACTTAATCAACCTCTAACCAACCATGCTATTTCATAAATTATTTTCAACCAGTCTGGGTATTGGTTACATTGGCAAAGGAGCTGGTACTATAGCAGCGTTTGCCTGTTGTATTTGCTGGTACCTTGCCTGGCACGGCGCTTATCCTCCCGTATCGGCTTCCGTAATACTTACTGTTTTAATAACCTTTATTGGCGTGTGGTCTTCATCAATGGTTGAGCCAATTTGGGGTAAAGATCCTTCACGGGTTGTAATTGATGAAGTTGCCGGGATGTGCATCAGCCTGCTGTTTTTGCCTGCAAGTGTAAAATATTTGTTATGTGCACTTTTTTTATTCAGGTTTTTCGACATCTTAAAACCATTATTCATTCGTAAAATGGAGTTACTTCCCGCAGGCTGGGGTATTATGATGGATGATGTACTTGCCGGTTTTTATACTAACATCCTGCTGCAAGCTGTTATATTTTTTAATTTGTTTTAGCGACTATTTTTAAAAGGTAAAAATACCTCTGTTAAATGCAGGGCATTTGACTTTTTAACCACAATAGTCTAAAAGTATTTTTCATACCTTTGACACATTATCCCGGGATAAATCAAAATTCAAAAAGGGAACATTTTTCTTTTGGCTGAACCGGGTTTTCGGCGGCAATAAAAAATATTGGCTAAAGCGGTCAATAAAATATTGCCTAATTGCATGAGTTACATGAATTGTAAATATTTCTACAAGAAGCTATTTTTTTTACCCTTCTTTATATTATTTAACACGATACTATTTGCGCAAACAACAGTGATTAGCGGTACTGTTATTGATGCAGCCAAAAAAAAGCTCTTACCTTTTGCAACAGTTTCATTCTCAAACACTACCACGGGTGTTAAAACTGATGACCAGGGTAAATACACTATCAGTACCGATAACCCTTATAGCCGGTTAAAAGTATCATCCGTTGGGTATAAGGATGCATTTTTTGTTGTTAATCCTGGTAAAACCCTTGTTTTAAATATCAAATTAACTCCGGTGGCCACCCAATTGAACGAAGTTGTGGTGCATTCAGGTAAAAAGCCTAAATATCATAATAAGGATAACCCGGCGGTTGAACTGATCCGTAAAGTAATTGAGAATAAAGAAAAAAACCGGCCTCAAAGTTATCCTTACGTCGAATACCGCGAATACGACAAGATGCAATTTTCTTTGAGCAATGTAAAGGACAACTTGTCCGACAAAAAATTCTTCCGAAAATATAAATTCGTAATAGATAACCGCGACAGCACCACCATACCTGGCAAATCGCTTTTACCTATTTTCCTCGACGAAAAGCTTTCGCAATATTATTACCGAAAAGAACCTGAGAAAGAGAAAGCAATAACGCTCGGGGAAAAAGCTGTTAATTATGGCGGTTCGATTGACAATGAAGGTCTGACTGTGTATTTCAAACACATGTATTACAAAGTTGATATCTATTCAAATGTCGTGTTCCTTATGACCACGAACTTTTTAAGCCCGATAGCCAACTCTGCTCCAACATTTTATAAATTTTTCATCACTGATACTGTAACCATAAATAACCAGAAACTGGTTGAATTAAGTTTCACGCCGCGAAATACGACAGACGTTTTATTTGAGGGCAAAATATATATAACACTTGACGGAAATTATGCTGTTCAAAAAGCAGAACTGACTATAAATAAAAACATCAACCTCAATTTTGTAAACGGAATGACTGTTAATCAGGAGTTCGAACAAAACCCTGACGGACGTTACCACCTGAGTAAAAGTATGACCATTGCAGATTTTGGAATCACCAGAAACAAAAAGGGAGCCCTGTTTGGAATAAGGACAATAGTTTACAAAAATTATGCAGTAAATACTCCGCACCCTGACAGTACTTATGAGCACCAGGAAAATGCGGTACCCGATGAAGCGAAAAACAGAAGCGATGAGTTTTGGGAAAAGAACCGGTTAGACACACTAAGCGCCGCAGAAGCAAAAGTATATAAAAATGTAGATAGCCTCAGGAATATGCCCTCTTTCAGGCGGACTTTGGATATCGCTACGTTTTTATTGGCCGGCTATAAAGATTTCAATTGGTTTGAAGTAGGCCCCGGTAACGCATTTTACAGTTTTAACCCGATTGAGGGTTTTAAAGCCCGGCTTGGCGGTCGCACAACACCTAATTTAAGCAAACGATATTATTTTGAAACGTATGTGGCTTATGGTTTTAAGGATGAAAGATGGAAATATTTTTTAAGCGCTACTTATTCTCTAAATGACAAATCGATCTATAAATTTCCTCAAAACTATGTTAGGGCAAGTGTTCAGAATGATACAAAAATTCCCGGGGCAAATTTTCAGTTTGTTCAGGAAGATAATATTTTTCTTTCATTTAAGCGTGGCGATAACAATAAATACCTGTATGACGACAGTTACAGGCTTGATTATGTGCATGAATTTGAAAATCATTTTTCCTATAGTTTCGGTGTAAACAGGTTAACCCAATCGCCGGCAGGCTCATTATATTTTCTAACTACCAACAGCAATAACACAGTACAAAACATCCCCGGGTTAACCACCACAGATTTTACAGTTGGTTTGCGTTATGCCCCCAATGAACAGTTTTACCAGGGCAAAATTTACAGGATACCGATACCAAGCAAGAACCCCGTTTTTACACTGGATTATGATGCTGGCCTGAAAAATGTATTTGGCGGGCAGTATGGCTATCAAAAACTTCACGAGCGCATTGATAAACGTTTCTATTTGTCGCAGTTAGGCTGGACGGATGTTACCTTTGACGCCGGGCAAATATTCGGGCAGGTACCCTATCCCCTGCTCAATATATTCCATGCAAACCAAACGTATGCTTACAATGTCTATTCATACAACTTAATGAACTTTTTGGAGTTTGTGAGTGATCACTATGAGAGCATATTCATCGACCAGCATTTCAATGGGTTTTTCTTTAATAAAATTCCATTATTAAAAAAGCTGAAATGGAGGGAAGTTGCATCCCTTAAAATGATCTGCGGCGGCCTAACTGACGAAAATAACCCATCTCTGCATCCTTCTTTGTACCGGTTTCCGGTCACCGAAAACAATCAGCCGATTACAAACGCTTTGGGAAACACACCCTATGCAGAAGGTAGTGTCGGTATCGAAAACATTTTTAAATTTGTAAGAATTGACCTTGTAAGGCGTTTCACTTATTTAAACAATCCTGATGTTGTAAAATGGGGCGTACGTGTATTGGTTCAATTTAATTTTTAAATAACGCTACAAATAAATGGAACAGCAAACATCCATGCGTACAAGTCTTCAGTCGGGTATTTATAAGGTTATTAACCCGGTTGTTAAGATTTTTATAAAATCAGGCCTTACGCCTAATGCAGTTACCTCTATTGGCTTTGTGCTTAACGTTGGTGTTGCGGTAATATTTATTTTAGGCGCCGAAGAGGGTAACCGGGGCGACTTGAGTTATGTGGGATGGGCAGGCGGTTTAATTTTATTTGCAGGCTTGTTTGATATGCTTGACGGACAGGTGGCAAGGCTGGGAAACATGAAATCAACTTTTGGCGCTCTTTACGATTCGGTACTTGACCGCTATAGTGAACTGATTATGTTTTTAGGGATTTGCTATTACCTGGTTGGCCACCATTATTTTTTAAGTTCGATATTTGCATTTATAGCCCTGATCGGCTCGATGATGGTAAGTTATGTAAGGGCGCGTGCGGAAGGCCTTGGCATTGAATGTAAAGGCGGCCTGATGCAACGCCCCGAACGGGTGGTAACTATCGGATTGTGCGCTGTTTTATGCGGATTAAGTTCAATTTACATCGGTGGGGACTATAAACTTTATATCCCCGGGATAAAGTTTCATGTTTTTGAAACCATATCCATTTTTACCATACCAATCGCTGCGGTGGCTGTTTTAACCAATATTACCGCCTTTAAAAGATTAATGGACGCAAAAAATACACTTTTAAAACAAAAACGAAATTGAATTTATCATACCTTCGCAACAATTGATTAAAATCATTTTTTATTTAACAGATCTTTATTAAAATTGGGACATTTGGTAAAAAACCATAATTAAAGGCAGCTTCTACTAATAAATCCATTAAAGGGCCGAGAAATTCTAAAATATTTTAACCCTGACCAGCTATGAAAAAAAATTATGTTTCCAATTCACAGGAGTCTGTGAGAATGTTTAAAAATAACCTTTTAGAGAGCTTATCTAAAGTTCATTTTACTGTTCCGCTAATTATTTTTGTTCCTGTTATTCTTTTTTGCGTTTATAAAGATTTTCAAAATGAAATGGGGCTTATAACTTTTTTTGAACTATTTATATCAGGCCTTTTTGTATGGACCATTACCGAATACGTGATGCACAGGTTTGTATTTCATTATGTTCCTGAAGATAAACCATGGGCATTAAGGCTGCATTTTATATTCCATGGTGTACATCACGATTATCCAAGCGACGTAAGACGCCTTGTGTTGCCGCTTTCGGTAAGCATTCCCTTAGCGACGCTATTTTACTTCCTGTTTAATGCTATTTTACCGGCTGGCGAAATTTGGGGCTTTTTCCCCGGCTTTATATTAGGTTACCTGATATATGACCTAACTCATTATGCCATACACCATTTTAACTTTAAAGGAAGTATCTGGAAAAGGATAAAACAACACCACATGCTGCACCACTACCAGGATCCGAACAGGGGATATGGTGTAAGTTCCCCGCTTTGGGATAAAATTTTCGGCTCTGATTTCAGCAAAAAATAGCATGAATAATGCTATTGATGATGTTGCTTGGGTTACAGTGCGCCGGGCAATTATCATTTTAATAATTTCACTGACTTATCTGATTATTTCATGGTGGCTGGTTGGCTATAAATCCGATCAGTTGTTTTTGATATTTGTAGTTAATTTGTTGTATTTCCTGACCCCGGGTACGCGTAAATTCATCACCGGCTTTTCTATTTTCATTATTTATTGGATCATTTTTGATTATATGAAGGCGTTCCCCAATTATAATTACAATACTGTTCATATTGCTGATTTGTACAATTGGGAAAAGAAGCTTTTCGGGATCAATTTCAATGGCAAGCAGCTAACCCCCAATGAATACTGGAGGATAAAAGGGAACACATTTTTAGATATAACCGCAGGGATATTTTACCTTTGCTGGATCCCGGTGCCGCTTGCCTTTGCCGTTTTTTTGTTTTTTAAAAACAAAAAACAGTTCCTTTATTTTTCGCTCACCTTTGTTTTGGTCAATTTTCTCGGGTTTGTTATTTATTATCTTTACCCGGCCGCCCCACCCTGGTATGTGCAATATCACGGATTTGAATTTCATGCGGCAACAAGAAGTAATACAGCCGGTTTGGTAAAGTTTGACAATTACTTTCATGCCGGGATCTTTAAATCCATATATTCAAAAGGTTCAAATGTTTTTGCGGCAATGCCCTCCTTACATTCATCGTACCCCGTTGTTGTTTTATATTACGGCTTAAAAAATCGATTGGGCCTGATAAATATATTTTTTACGGTAGTAATGCTTGGGATATGGTGCACCGCTATCTACGTGGGTCACCATTATATCCTGGATGTTCTGGCAGGGATAATCTGCGCCTTTGCCGGGATAGCTATTTTTAATATTTTAATATCCCGCGTGAAATTTTTCGGGCAATTTGTAGAAAAATACGAAAAAAATATCCGTTAAATTCCATTTAATACTGTAATACTGTTGCTAAAACAGGTCAAAATCACCTGCTCTTTTAAAAACTCAGTCCACTTATTAACAGCTGTTAGTATTTTTTATTTTGTTAATTAAGCGCAAAAACTTCAAAAATCGGCCTTTTGCCGCCAAATTCGATTAAAAATTAAAAAAAACGAACCGAAGAGCTTTACAAGGCATGTTATTTGAATACATATAGCTATCTTTAAAGCCCTAATGCTGAAAAGCTTATGAAAAAAGGTTTTACGCTGTTATTCGTTTTATTTTTTTGTTTCCGGTTAACGGTATTGGGTATTCATCCGGGCACGATACATTTAGCTGTACACCCTGATACGCCAGCCACCAAAAACCAGCCGGACAGCGCTAAGGCACAGGCGTCATTGCAGCGGCATGATCAAATAAATTTTTTAGCTACAGCAAACCAGCCAGTCAGGCTGATCACAGATTTACTCATCACCGATAAAACGATACTGCCCCTGCCTGAAGTTATTACAGAGAATCTTAAACAAATAACTTCCGGAATTCAGCTGGATAGCCTTAAAGCATCGTTATCAGAGGCTATAAACCAGCGTGAAGGCCTGAAAAAGCAGATAAAACTGAATGAACAAGCCAAAATTGAACATCTGTTAAAGAGCAATGATCCTGATAGTTTAAAAATGGAGCTAAAACATGCAGCAAATGATACCTTAAAGGCTTTATTATACACCAGGTTAGCCAGCCTTTACTCCGGCTACGATACCATATCGGGCAAGAAAAAGCAACTAACTTATCAAAACGAGGACATAAATTATACTATACTCGCCATTCAGCAATATGCCGCTTATAATGATTCAACAGCGTTGCGCCGGAGTTTTGACAACCTCGCAAAAGTTTATTATGCACAAAAAAAATACAGCCAGGCCAAGTGGTTTATCTTACAGTCAAACACACTTTCGCGCGCTAAAAATGATATTCCCAATATCATATCGTCATTAATCACCTTATCATTGATAAAAAGGGAGATAAAGGATTACCAACTTGCTATGGATGATTTGAGCGAAGCCCTGCAGCTTTCTATAAAAAACCATTCAACCAGGGCGGAACTGGAGGTGCTGAAAAATTACGCCTTGCTTTATCACAAGCTTAATAACTATCCTAAAGAAGCTGCTGTATTAAAAAAACGCGATTCATTACTGGAAAGCCTCCGTAAAAATGAAGAGGCGAAGCTGGCTGCACAAAATTCCCTGCGGAAAAAGAAGCTTGATTCCCTGCAAAACAAAAAAAAAGTATATTCATCAAATATGCGGAAGCTGTACAAAAACAACTCTTCAGGAAAAATTGTCTCGTTATAGTTCTGCTGATCGCCGCAGCCGCAATAGCCGTCTTTATTTTTATTGTTTTTAAACGAAGAAGGATTTAAGTCAAATCAGTATGAAACATTTAATCAAAAGCTTATTTTCCCTGATCCTGTTGTTTACAGGCATAAATGCATACAGCCAGCAAACCGTGAGCACGCCCCGGTTCAGGCGCGAATTTCTGGAATACATTAACCATACCAGGCAAATAGGCTGCAATTGCGGCATCACCTATATACCCCCCGCGCCGCCGCTGGTATGGAATAGCCAGCTGGAAATTGCAGCTATCGGCCACGCGCAGGACATGGCAAATAATAATTATTTCAGTCATACCAGTTTGGATGGCCGTACTATGGGAGACAGAATCAGGGCCACAGGCTTCACCTTTACCGGCTATAGAAGTTTTACCATCGGCGAAAATATAGCCCAGGGTCCGCAAAGCATTGCCGAAGTGATGCAAGGCTGGTTTAAAAGTACAGGGCATTGCAAAAACCTGATGAACCCCGGCTTCAGGGAAGTTGGCGTAGCACAATACAATGGTTACTGGGTGCAGGACTTCGGCGGCAGGGAGCCATTTTCGGCGCAGGAGCAAAAACTCATCAAAAGCGGCAAATACCGGCTGATTGAAAACTAACAGAAACCGGGGTTTCTGAAAACTTTGTAAGTCCAACAAACAATTTTAAAGCCCTCTCCTTTGGAGAGGGTTGGGTGAGGCCAAATTCTGCCCGCTAAAAACTGCAAACTACGCCTTCGGCCCGCGCATGTGGATAATCAGCCCGTTTAAAAAATTACGCAGTATCTGGTCGCCGCAGGGTTTAAAGTTGGGGTGGTCTTCTTTACGGAAGATGGCGCCAAGTTCGGTTTTGGTGATCCTGAAATTGGCGAGATCCAAAACCTTTATAATGTCGTCATCTGTAAACTTTAAAGCTACCCGAAGCTTTTTCATGATATCGTTATTGCTCATATTAATATTATTTACCCCCCTTGTCATTGCGAGCGAAGCGCGGCAATCGCGGACTATGCATAACCACTATGCATAACCGCTCTGCACAGTTCGCGATTGCTTCGTGCCTCGCAATGACAAATGAGGTTACCTCGAAACCTCAATTTTTACTTTTTTATTCTTGATCTTTTCCCCTTTAATCAAATCCACCAGGCGGTCAATCCGGTTCCGCTTAACAGCGGCGTATGCCGAATGATCAAGTACTTCAATCAAACCCAAATCATCTTTTGCTAATTCTCCCTTTTGAAGCAATAAACCCACAATATCCATCTTGTTTATTTTGTCTTTTTTCCCTGCGGCGATGTATAAAGTTGCCCAGGGTGTTGGCCTTGGCAGTACCAGTTTTTCCGGCAGCGCCTCAATTTCGGGATTTTGCTGCAGGTAGGCCAGTTTTTCGTCTTCGGTCAGTATCAGGTACGAGGTACCTTTGGCATGCATGCGCGCGGTACGACCATTGCGGTGCAGAAAAGCCTCCTCATTATGCGGCAGCTGGTAATGCACCACGTATTCAATCTCGGGGATGTCCAGTCCGCGCGAGGCCAGGTCGGTAGTGATGAGCAGACGGTGACTGCCGTTCCTGAATTTCAGCAGGGCGCGTTCCCTGTCCTCCTGCTCCATGCCGCCATGGAAAATATCGTGTACCAGTCCGCGGTTCCACAGCAGGTCGCTGATGCGGTCAACAGCCTCGCGGTGGTTACAGAACACAAGGGTGGCCTTATCCCCTATTTTACAAATCAGCGAAAACAAAGTATCCAGCTTATCGGCCGCCGGGGATATCACCGCCTTTAGTTTAAGGTCGGGCGCATTGGTTTTATTTTCGAGAAAATCAACCTCAACAGGGTGGTTAATCCCGGTAAAAGCCGGGATCTCCTGCATTTTTGTGGCCGAGGTCAGGATCCGTTTTTTTAAGTTGGGCAATTGCCTGATGATATAGGTCATGTCCTCCTGGAAACCAAACTCAAGCGACTTATCAAATTCGTCTAAAATCAGGGTATGTATGGTATCGGTACTAAAACTGTCGCGGCGCAGGTGATGGCCGATACGACCGGGAGTACCAATCAATACCGCGGGCGGCTGCGAAAGGTTATTCCGCTCAATTTTTACCGGGTGACCGCCATAACAGCAGTTTACCTTAAAGCCAGTGCCCATAGTTTTAAAAACCTGCTCTATCTGCAAAGCCAGTTCCCGCGAAGGCACCAGGATAAGCACCTGTACGGTTGGTATGGCAGCATCCAGCAAACCTAACAGCGGCAGCAAAAACCCCAGCGTTTTACCCGAGCCAGTGGGCGAAAGCAGGATTACATCCCCTTTTTTGGCAGCGCTAAGCGCCGCCTGCTGCATTTCGTTCAGCAGCTTTATCTTTAGGTTTTCGAGTGATTTTTTTATCATTTTAATTAGCCCCCTCTAAACGGCGAAGCCCTCATTAACGCATTTAAAAAACAATTAACTCCGTTAATAATCTCCCCCGGTTGGGGAGACTTTAAGGAATTCGCAAAGATAAGTTAAATAAGCCGCTTTCGCAGCCAGTACAAATCCCACCCCAATCAGCAACTATCCTTTTTCCCATTGTCATCCTGAGCGTAGCGAAGGATCTTCTACACCCAGCAATTCCCGCTATGCATAGTCCGCCATGCATAGTCTGTAAGCATAGTCCGCGAGCATGGCGTAGAAGATCCGTCGCTGCGCTCAGGATGACAGGTTGTTTGTTGGCTGTCATGCTGAGGCACTCGAAGCATGTGCGCAAAGGCACGACGCCACAATGCACTAACGCTAATGCAAAGCGTACAGGCCACCCCACATGCTTCGAGTGCCTCAGCATGACAGCCCTTTTTTGTGTGAAATTTCAAAATTACGAGGGGCTAAATGCGTTTAGGCCCTCGTAATTTTTGCGAGTTGAGGAGCTATATGCGTTTAGCCCCTCGTAATTTTTGCAGGTTGAGGAGCTAAATACGTTTAGCTCCTCGTAATTTTTGAGAGTTGAGAGGCCAAACGCGTTTAGCTCCTCGTAAAATTCGAGGGTGTATTTTTTTAACCTGTTGTATATCAAACAAATATACTAAATATTTCAAAGAAAAGCGAAAATTTTCCTAAAAAATGGATGTTTGGCGTGTGTTTTTATTTCTGCTGATAATTTTGCTGCGGGCGATTTTAAAGCTGGTGGAAATAGGTAAATATACGAAATTTGGAGGGGATTTGCAAGGGAGACTTTGGGCCGGATAATGATTTGTTCACTGCTGTTACAAACGGTTATGCTTGCCGGAATTTTTCCACGGGGTAATTGTCTGAACCCGAATTTATTGAATTTATGAATTTTTAGAATTCCGGCAATTCCTAAATTCTAAAAATTCCGGTTCAGACAAAAGTCCGTTCCGGCAGCATCTTTTGAAAAGGCCGCTGCCCTGCATGCTGGTTTGAAACATCACTATTATCTACCCGGATTGATTGAAGAAATCCCCCGGTAGCGGTGGGTTTCTGCGCAGGGTCGTCTGCGACAGCCCCCCAGGGGGATCCTTATCCAGTAGAAATAATAGGCTTTGACTTGTAATAATATTAACTTAGCTAAATAAACTTCACTGAATAAAATCTTCACAATGCATTTATCCAAAATCTCTATAGTTAATTACAAGGGAATTGAAAACTTAGAAGTCTTTTTCTCACCTAAAATCAATATCATTGTTGGTGAAAATGGAAGCTGCAAATCTGCCCTCATAGATGCTATTAGATTACTTTATAACCTCGGAGAGCCGACACGTGAAATAACTATTACCAAAGAAGATTTTTTCGATAAGGTTTCTCCAATTATAGGCGGAGGAATAACGATCCAAAGATCAGATCTCATAAAAATCACCTATGAATTCAAGGAATTAAGTGCTGAACAAAAAGGAGCTTTTTATGAATATATGGTGGTGGATACTGCAAACACGGGCAATGACTATGCTAAAATTGAAATTCAATATAAGCAGGATAAACGATACCCTATATTTAGCTATAATACCGGCAACATAGACGGACAAAAAGCCGATGTAAATACGTTTCGTTTATTTCAACATTATTATTTGAGTGCGTTAAGGGATAGTACAAAAGATTTACTTAATGTTCGTGGTAATATATTAGGTAAGGTAATTAAAAGGCTTGTTGAGAGAAATGATTCTGAAGACGAAATAAAAGATATTATTAAAGAAGCAAACACAAAATTACTTCAAAGAGGTGAAGTTACATCTACCAGGGATAGCATTAATGACAATCTTGGCAACATATACAAAAATGCTAATACGAGCCAGATTGGGTTACATATAGAACAATCAAGAATCGAATATATTGTAAATGTTATTAAACCATTTCTTCCTCATGATTGGCAAAATAATTCAGTTGAGGGCTTCCAGTTATGGCAAAATAGTCTTGGATTTAATAATCTGATTTATATCGCCACCGTTCTTGGCGATATAAAAGAAAGGGCTTTAGATGATGTTATCCCTCACTTTGCGTTACTAATTGAAGAGCCGGAGGCTCACATACACCCGCAGCTTCAATTGAGCCTGTATAATTTTTTAAAAGAGGCCAGCCAATCTGCAAATAGCCAATTATTCATCACCACACATTCCCCGACTTTAACATCTAAAGTACCGTTTGAAAATTTAATCCTTTTAGAACAACGGGCATACACTATTAGCGAATCGTTTACAGCACGGGAAGCAGAAAATATCATTCAGGACACTACCAAAACAGCGCCGTTAACACAAGCTGATATCGACATCAAAAAGAATCAACTGCAACGATATGTTGACGTCACTAAATCTCAATTGTTTTTTGCAAAGGGTTGCTTATTTGTCGAAGGTATTTCCGAGGAATTATTGATCTCAGCGTTTTGCCAGGTCGAAGGTTTTAACCTTGAAGATTACCGAATTGAATTAGTAAATGTGGATGGAGTATCCTTCTATCCATTCCTATTTCTTTTTAACAGTACAACCGACAAAAAGCGACTACCAAAGAAAATTGCTGTATTAACGGACGATGACCGTTTTCCGAAGGCTAAAAGTGTTGATTATAGTCTCAATAAGTTAGTAGAGAATGACTATGTCACCTTAAATACATTTTATACAACAATAACAACAAGCACAATTTGTAACCGGGTTAATAATCTTAATTCGATAAGCAATGGGCAAGCGAAAATCGCTATCAAATCTGCTTGCCAAACGATGGAATTTGATTTGTGCCAAAATAACATCGCCGATACAAAAACAGATTGCTTAAAAAACTTCCTCTTTAAATATATTAGTAAGCTATTTCCCACAGAAATAGGGCATGTTAACGCCTATCTTCAAACATTGCCTGAACAATTAAATCAGCAACAAAAGGATAAAATTGCCATATTGTTATGGAAATGCCTGCCAGGCAAAGCCGTTTTTGCGCAAGACTTCTCTTTACATATAGTTGAAAACCTTGTTGATGCAAAGTTAAACTTTAAAGTGCCCGCGTACATTAAAGCAGCGTTTACTCATTTAAAACAATAAGGCAATGCAATTTGAAATGACCCCCCAAAGAGTGGCTTACTTTAGCGCAAGAGGAAAGGTTATTTTAAATGCCTGTCCAGGCAGTGGCAAAACGACTTGCATCATTCACAAACTGGCATTACTTGAAAAAGAGTGTCTTAAAAATCATGGCAATCATGCCGGAATTGTATGCCTTTCATTTACTAATGTGGCTAAAAACGAAATCCTTCATAAGTACAAAGAAGTTTATGGATATGACTTTCGCTTCCCTAATCTTGTATCAACGATTGATAGTTTTATCAACCAATATTTAACCTTACCATACTACAATTTGCTCAACAAAAATTTCAAGAGGCCACAAATTGTTGATCAGGCCGGTATAATTGACAAACTCGTCAGTATTAAGTATCGCAATAAAAGCGGCAAAATCGTGGATGGTATACAGGCACCTATGAATAAATACTATAATAGAGCGGGCCTCCCCGTTTTTCGTTCTTATGCTGCCAGTAAAATTTGGGTTGATGTGGATGGTAACTTTACTTTTCATGGCAAAGTTCCTGATCCTGCATTAGTTGACCCCGCAGTATTCCAGGCTTATGCAAAGGATTTATTTCATTGGAAAATAAGAAAAGGTTTGATTACAAGTCTTGATTCAGCCTACATAGCACTGTGTATTTTAAATAAACATGAAGATATTGGGCGTTGGTTGGTTAAAAGATTTCCTTATATAATTATAGACGAGGCTCAGGACAATTCTGAGATACAGCATGCTATATTTGATAAATTAACCGATTTGGGACTTATTAATATTGAATTAATCGGCGATCCTTACCAAAGTTTATACGAATGGCGCGATGCCAAACCACAGCTTTTTATTAAAAAATATGCGGATGCAAGTTGGACAGGATTACCCCTTAGTCAAAACCGCAGGTCGGTACAAAGAATAATCGATTGTTTCAGCATTTTAAGAAACCCGGCAGATGAACTGATAACAACTGTTGATGTGATTGACCTAAACATACCGGTTATTATTTACAGATACACCACAACTAATCCGGCATTAATCGTAAGCGATTTTGAATTAAAATGCGCCAGCAATAAATTTATTAAGAATCACATAGTAGTAAGGGGCAATACATTAAAAAACAGAATGCTTGGCAATACTTCTGATATTGAACCTTGGAAATATTATTGTCCCTATTTGCTACTTAAAATCAAACACCACTTTGAAACCAATGAGATCAAAGGTGGGGTAAACGAATTGAGGAAATTAGTCCTTGACCTACTAAACCCTGATTTAGACTACCACGCAATGCAAAAATTGCAGATCGAAATGGCAGACAATTTTGCGTTTAATGGAAAGCTTTACAGTTTCCTATTTAAAATACCGCCTACCGATTTATCATTACAGGTTTGGACAAATCAGAGTATACAGATCATTGACACTCATTTTGGCGTAGATGCTACCCCGGCCTTTGAATTTAAAATGAGAATAAACGACTACAAGATGGTTGACCTGAAAAAAAAAGCCGTTAATTTATTTTTCAATAAGCCTGCCAGCAACCAGCATAATATTCCCGTGACCACAATTCATCAAATTAAAGGAGCCACACTGGACGCTATTCTATATTTTTTTGATGAAAGACGCAGTGGCGAGAGTGTATCATTTGAGGATTTCAAGCAATCCGTCATTTTCCCCACAGAAAAACAAAGAATGATTTATGTGGCTTGTTCTAGACCTAAACAACTTTTAGCCTTGGCTTTCCCGGATAGGATAACAGCCAAACAGATTACTGATAAATTTGGTGATAAGGTAGATATAATTTGTTTGTAACCCCGCCTCTCTAAGCATGCTGCCTGGACACCTAACAATTTAAGCGTTCCGCTTAAATTAACAAAAATGAAGGATCTTTAAAGGGCTTTCAGAATTCTCGCGGGTGCCGCCTTGCATACGCGCATTAAACACTTTCCATTAGCTGGCTGTCATTATTAATAAGCCGGTTAACTTCATCAGTCCGCTGAAGGGTAAAGGCGAGTGCCGTTTTGACGAACTCGTTTAAGGTGATATTATGAATAGCTGCAAATAACGATGCTTCCTTATGCAATGCAGACGATACCCGTACATTAAACGTTCCTTTATAGGTTTTTTCGGGCGCTTTCCCCACCTGGATACAAGTATCGAGATAATCCTCAACCGCTTCTTTAAATGCTTTTTTAAGCTCTTTTACTGATGAACCTTCAAAACTTACCAAATCATTAATACCAAGTATTTTACCATAAAACACCTCATCACCGGCGCTGAAATGCACCGACGCGTAATAATCTTTATATTGCAGGATGTCATTCATCTTTAATGTGTCCTTTCGCTTTTAATTCTATAATCATCCGCTGTCCGATGTTTATTAACTTCGGATACAATATGTCTGTAGTCTGAGAAACAGGCATAGCCCCTTCGTAGATAAAAATCCACGAACAGCATAATTTTAAAGCCCTCTCCTTTGGAGACAGTTGGGTGAGGCTAAAACACCGTCCCCTGCAGCAAAAAGAAGACACCGATGGCGGCAAAGCCCATACTGACAAACCATAAGAGTTTGCGCTTGGTAATGATGGAAATTGCACCGATAGCAATAGCCACCTGGAACAGCGTTACGCCCCTGGCCAATATTTTATGCAGGGCCACATGCACATTCGATTCTTTTTGAAAATCCTTTGCATCGGCCATAATTTTTGCCTGTTCTTTTTTGTTTGTTTTTATCTTTTCCACATCCTCGGCAGCGGGTGTTTTGCCCAGGGAGATCAGCAATTTGTTTGATCCGGCAAGTACATCGCTTTTAATGCCCTTGGCCTGGTAAAAGGCCCACTGGTCGGATGATTTCATTTGGGCCAGCATAGCTTCATCGGAATGGTCGCCTGCTAAAAGTCCGGTTATGGCGGCTAAAACTGCTATAACTGCGGTTGTTAAGGCTACATACAGCACCCATTTCTCTTTACCTTCGGCAAGGATGTGGTGCGCATGCTCATTGCTTTGCTCGTGGATATTTTCTGAGTAGTTTTCTATTTCGCTCATGGTGTTTTTGAATTAGTGAATTGTTGTTGTAAAAGTTGTAAGGGTTGTAGGGGGTGCAATGGCTGTAAATTTATTAAATATCGGGTAAAATATCTACAAAGATGATCACAAGGTCAACAACTCACCAAATCAACCTATTCAACTCAATCAACTTATTCAACCCAATCAATCTAATCAACCAACCACCAACCAACCAAACTACTGCAACAGATTAGGATCGGCGCCTGTTGGGTCTTTGTAGTTTTTTATAAAATCAGCCACTTCGGCGACCTCCTCATAGTTGAGCTGGCCAATGCCATTATAGGTCCATTCGTTCATATCCTCATCAAAGGTTATATCGCCCATGGCTGCAATGCCGCTACTTAGTTTGTAAACACCGGTGGCATAATAGTCGCCGGTTGTTAACTGCCTGCTAATGGGTGCAATGGTCAGGTGGCGCGGCCCTTCGGTTGTTTCAATATCATAACTCGTCTGATTTATCATAGCTATATATTTTCGTATAAAAATAAGCTAATTTAATTAAAAAATACTCATTGACCTGCAGGCGGTGTAAATCAAATTGTCGCCCGTATAGCTAACTCACCCCGACTACGCTGCGCTGGTCGACCCTCTCTTCCGCCAGGTAAAAAAAGCACATTTGCCCTAACTTAATGACGTTTCCTTCCAACCCACAAAAACTTTGTTACATCCTGTATTTCCGCAAAAAATCTGCCACAATTATAATATGTTTGTGGCTGGTTCACTGGTTCATCAGTTCATTTGTTCATTGGTGGTTTGTTTGTTAGTTTTTACTAATATTTCACCCCAATTGCACCAATGAACTACTGAACCAATGAACCAATGAACTAACAAAATGAAATTAACCATACACGGGGCGGCCCGACAGGTTACCGGGAGCATGCATTTGCTGGAGGTTGGCCAATATAAAATATTAGTGGATTGCGGACTGGATTACGAAAAAGAACGTAATGTACAGTCGAACGAAAATTTTCCTTTTGATCCGGCGGCGATTGATGTGGTGATATTAACGCATGCGCATATCGATCATTCGGGAAACCTGCCTACGCTTGTCCGTTTGGGTTTTGAAGGACAGATCTTATGCACCCCTCCTACCGCCGATCTGAGCGAGCTGTTACTGCTTGATTCTGTCAGCCTGTTTATGCGGAAGGCGGCAAGCGGGCGTAAGGGCCGCAAAGGGAAGTTCAACATCGGCGCACAACCCTTATACCTGCAAAAGCATGTGATGGATACCGTGGAGCGTTTTGTGACCATCGGTTTTAACCGTCCGTTCCGCATCAACGGCGATATTGAACTTACTTTTATACCGGTAGGGCATTTACTGGGCGCTGCCGCGGCGGTGTTAAAGATAAACGATAACGGGGTTGAAAAATCCATCGCTTTCAGCGGTGATCTGGGTCGAAAAAACTACCCGGTGCTGGATGATCCGCAGGCCTTGCCGCCTGTTGATTACCTGGTTTGCGAATCGACCTACGGCGGGCGCTATCATACCGCCGACAAATCAGTTGAACAAACCCTTATTGAAAACATTGAAAAGTGCTGTATAAAAGAGCAGGGCCGGCTGATCATCCCGGCTTTCAGCATAGGGCGTACGCAGTCATTGGTTTACTCGCTTAATAAAATATTCAGCAGTGGTTTATTGCCGCCGGTGAAAGTGTTTGTTGATAGTCCGCTGGCCACGCGCTCAACGGAAGTATTCCGTAAATACCATTACCTGGTGAACCAGGAAGCACAGGAATTTTATAACCGGCGGGGTGATGAATTTGAGTTTGACAACCTCACTTATGTTGAAAACCTGAAGGACAGCCGGCAGGTATCCAATTATTTTGAGCCCTGTATAATTATTTCATCAGCCGGGATGCTTGACGGCGGCCGCATACAGGACCACCTGTTTTATAACATCCAGAATTATTACTGCACCATCCTGTTTATTGGCTATTGCGCCAAAGGCACGCTGGGCCACCGGTTATTGCGCGGCGACCCGATTGTGCATATCAAAGACCGCGACCTTTCCGTTTATGCCACCATAAAACAAACCGACGTACTCAGCGCCCACGGCGACCATGCCGATCTGGTAAATACGGTAAGGGAACTGGATAAAACCAAGCTAAAAAACGTTTTCCTCGTACATGGTGAAACAGGCAGCATGCAGGCTTTCGCCGATACTTTGGAGGAGGAGGGGTATAAGGTAACGGTACCGGAAAAAGGAGTTAAGCACGAATTACACTAATAAAACGAATTACACAAATGAAAATGAAAAAGCCCGAATTGAATAGAAATCAATCCGGGCTTTTTCGTGTAATTCGTTCTTATTCGTGAAAATTAGTGTTTACTTCTTAAAGTGATCTATGATCAAATTAGCCAACTCCAGCCCTATTCTTTCCTGGGCTTCATTGGTTGCAGCGCCGATATGCGGCGTTAATGAAATTTTTGGATGAGTTAGTATATCAACCCTTGGGGATGGCTCGTTTTCAAAAACATCAAGGGCAGCAAATGATATTTTACCGCTGTCAAGCGCAGTAATCAAAGCTTCTTCGTCTATTAAACCGCCGCGCGAACAATTAACTACACCGGCGCCTTTTTTCATGTGTTCAAACTCGCTCGATCCGATGATCGGTTTGTCAACAAACGGTGTATGCAGGGTAATGAAATCCGATTGCCTGATAATTTCATCCTGGCTTACAGTTTTTACGGTTACCTTAACAGTGGCGCCGCCGCCTAAAACCACTTCAACTTCAGGATTAAAAGGATAAAGGTCGTAAGCTAATACATCCATACCTACCCCTATAGCAATTTTTGCCACTTCGCGGCCGATACGCCCGAAACCTAAAATTCCAAGCGTTTTTCCGCGCAGCTCAATCCCTTTGGCATAAGCCTTTTTAAGATCGTTGAATTTTGTAGCGCCTTCAACCGGCATTCTGCGGTTACTGTCCTGCAAAAACCGTACACCTGTAAATAGGTGTGCGAATACCAGTTCGGCAACCGATAAGGATGAAGAAGCTGGCGTGTTATAAACGCCTATGCCTTTTTCCTTTGCATATTCTACGTCGATATTATCGACGCCAACGCCGCCGCGGCCAATCAGTTTCAGATTAGGACAGGCGTCAATCAAAGCCTTGCGCACTTTGGTGGCGCTGCGCACTGTAATACCATCATAGTTTTGCAGTTTAACCAGCAATTCTTCCTGTGGTATGTTATTGGTATCAATTATAAAACCGGCCTCTTCTAAAAGTTGTTTACCTGCCGGGTCAATTCCGTCGTTAGCTAATATTTTGATCATGATATGTTAGAGATTAGAGATTGGAGATCAGAGATTAGTAATTGCAGATTTTAACTAATCTCCAATCACTAACCTCTAATCACTAATTTTTATTTTTTTCCGCAAATTCCTGCATAGCGTCAATCAGTACATATACACTGGTGATTGGCAATGCGTTATAAATTGAAGCCCTGAAACCGCCAACACTCCTGTGGCCTTTAATGCCAATTATACCTTTTTCGTCGCATAGTTTAAGGAATGGTTTTTCATGTTCCGGGTTCTCACTCACAAAACAAACGTTCATGTGCGAGCGGTCTTCAACTGCACATACGCCCTTAAACAATGGGTTACGGTCAATTTCTCCATATAACACTTTTGCTTTGGCAATATTTTCCTTTTCAATGGCTTCAACGCCGCCTTTTGATTTTAACCAGTTAAGGGTAAGCATAGAAACGTATATAGCAAACACCGGTGGCGTGTTATACATGGAGCCGCCTTCAATTTGTGTTTGATAGTTAAACATTGCCGGTATTTTACGACCTGTTTTTCCTAAAATATCATTCTTAACAATTACCAGTGTAACCCCGGCAGGTCCCATATTTTTCTGAGCGCCCGCATAGATAAGGCCAAAATCAGCAACATTGATTTTGCGGCTGAAAATATCTGATGACATATCACATACCATAGGTACAGGTGATTCAGGGAAACTTTGTGACTGCGTTCCGTAAATGGTATTGTTTGACGTAATGTGGAAGTAAGCAGCATCCGCAGGTATGGTAAAATCCTTAGGGATGTAAGTAAAATTGCTTTCTTTTGAAGAAGCCACAACAACGGTTTCGCCAAAGTATTTTGCTTCTTTGAGCGCTTTATTTGCCCAAACACCTGTTTCAAGGTAAGCGGCCTTGCCACCTTCGGGCAATAAATTATAAGGGGCCAAAGCAAACTGGGTGCTTGCACCGCCCTGTAAAAAAAGCACAGAATAACCTTCAGGTACGCTGAATAATTCTTTAACCAGCTTTACCGCCTCATCCAAAACAGCTTCAAACTCAGCCGAGCGGTGCGATATCTCCAATATAGAAAGTCCGATACCGTTAAGATCGACAACTGCTGCTGCTGCCTGTTTTAAAACTTCGTGGGGTAAAATGCCTGGCCCGGCGCCAAAATTATGTTTCATTGTATTTAATTATATAATTGGTGTGTAGTCTATCAAATTAACAAATCTGCATTAAGACGGGTCGAAGTTAACTAATTTGATAATAATTATTAAGTTTATTTGCTTTTTTTGAAATTTTATACAATTAACAGACAATTGTACCTTATAATTTTAAATATTAAAAAAATCAGGTGCTTTTATTGACAGGCTTATATTATAAACCCGGTGATGCAACCGGTTTTTTTAAATAAGCTATAGCAGCCGCCGGATCAGCCGCTGAAAAAACCGAATTCCCGGCAACCAAAACATTAGCGCCGGCTTCAACAAGCTTTGCAATATTTTTTTCATCAACACCGCCGTCAACTTCTATCAGCAGGCCGGGGTTATGCCTGCCGCTTAATGCTTTAATATCTTTTAGTTTTTTGTAGGTATGTTCTATAAAACGCTGCCCGCCAAACCCAGGGTTAACCGACATTATTAATACCATATCAAGGTCGGCAATAATATCCTCTAATAAAGCTACCGGGGTGTGCGGGTTAAGCGCTACGCCTGCACGGCAGCCAAGTTCTTTTATGTACTGAATAGTACGGTGTAAATTAGGGCATACTTCATAATGTACCGTTATCCCGGCTGCGCCTGCTTCTTTAAAGTTTTTCAAATAACGGTCGGGCTCCACAATCATTAAATGCACATCCAATGGCTTTTTAGCGTGCTTGTTTACCGCCTTAACAACAGGGAACCCAAAGGAAATATTGGGGACAAAAACACCGTCCATAATATCCACATGCACCCAGTCGGCTTCGCTGTTATTTATCAGTTCGATGTCACGTTGCAAATTGGCAAAATCAGCGGCTAAAATTGATGGGGCTATGAGGTGGTTCATGGGGCAAAGATAGAGATTAGAGGTTAGAGATAAGAGATTGGAGGAAGTTTTTTTGGTTTGAGAATTCAATTTATTGACTAATCTCCAATCTCTAAACGCTGATCTCTGCGAAGCCTCAATCACAATTCAGCAGCAGATCGTAGTACTTTTGCATTAAAACAAGGTCGTAGTCCACCAATGAAGCGTATGCTTCGTTTACAAGCTCATTTAATATGGATGAGCCCAATTGTCCGGCCCCATCCGGGATGGCGTCATAGTATTTTATTAATTCTTTAACCCTGATGATCTGGTACAGTAATAACTGTACTAAATCCTCCTGCGAACCCAAACGCATACCTTCGGCATTATTATTGATAAAATCTAACGGATCGTTATTACTTGCAAGGGTCATTTCTTAAATACGGGGCGTGCTAATTAGCTTATGCACCAACTTTTAACAGCAAAGAACTAAAAAGAACTGATTATGTTTTAAAATTTTCGAGAGTAAAAATAAAAATAAATCCTGTAAAAACAACAATGCCTTCAAAAAGAAGGCATTGTTGTTTTTTGATGGGTCGGTTTTTCGCCTCACCCAACCCTCTCCAACCGCGTACCGCCTTAGCTTTAGCGGTGGCGCAAGGAGAGGGCTTTAGCTTCGGTATTTTTTAAGTCCTCTCCTTTGGAGAGGATTTAGGTGAGGCTAACCGCAATCATTCACTAATTTTTATTGCTTCTCCGGACGCGGTAAAAGGGCTTTTCTTGAAAGCTTCAATTTACCTTGCTTATCAACATCAAGCAATTTTACGCGTACTTCGTCGCCAATCTCAAATATACCATCCATGGTTTCAATACGGCGGTGGTCAATTTCCGAGATGTGCAACAAACCGTCTTTGCCGGGCATAATTTCAACAAATGCACCAAAAGGCATAATCGACCTTACTTTACCTTCGTATATTTCGCCAACCTCAGGCCTTGCAGCAATATTTTTTATGCGTGTAACAGCTTTATCAATTGATTCCTTGTTATCAGCAAATATCTGAACTACACCCTGGTTGCCAACTTCCTCGATGGAGATAGTAGCGCCGGTTTCACGCTGCATTTCCTGGATGATTTTTCCACCGGGCCCGATCACCGCGCCGATAAATTCTTTATCAATCCTGATAGTTATAATACGTGGTGCATGCGGCTTGTAATCTTCACGGGGTTTCTCTAAAGTTTTCTTCATTTCATGTAAGATATGAAGACGGCCTTCTTTCGCCTGATGTAAAGCTTTTCCTAACACTTCGTAAGATAAGCCATTGATCTTTAAGTCCATCTGGCATGCAACAATACCTTTTTCGGTACCAGTTACTTTAAAGTCCATATCGCCCAAATGATCCTCATCACCCAAAATATCAGATAAGATGGCGTATTTGGTTCCCATTTCATTGGTGATCAAACCCATCGCGATACCTGATACCGGCGATTTAATTTTAACACCTGCATCCATCAAAGCCAATGTACCGGCACAAACCGTAGCCATTGATGAGGAACCGTTAGATTCTAAAATATCAGAAACGATACGGATAGTGTAAGGATTTTCTTCGTCAGAAGGCAATACCTGTTTTAACGAACGCATAGCCAAATTACCATGACCGATCTCGCGGCGACCAGCTCCCCTGTTCGGGCGAACTTCGCCGGTTGAAAAACCAGGGAAATTATAGTGTAACAGGAATTTCGAGTAGCCGTTGATGAACGCACCGTCGATCATTTGCTCATCGTCCTTAGCGCCTAAGGTAACGCTGGTTAATGATTGTGTTTCGCCACGGGTAAATACCGCCGACCCGTGAGCCGCAGGCAAATAACCAACCTCGCTCCATATCGGGCGGATCTGGGTGGTGGTACGGCCGTCTAAACGCTTGCCTTCATCAAGTACAAGGTTACGGATGGCATCATACTCAACATCGTGGAAATATTTTTTTGCTAAAAACAGGGTAACATCATCTGTTTCGCCCATAGTAGCAATATAGGCATCGCGTACTTCTTTAAACTTAACAGTACGCTCATCTTTAGCAGATGCAGACGAAGCGATCGCATAAACCTCTTCGTAAGTTGAAGCGTAAATTGCTTTCTTCAATTCTTCATTGCTGTTTTCGTGACAGTAAACGCGTTTTACAGTTTTACCGACTTCAGCAGCCAGTTCTTTTTGTATAAAGCACTGGTGTTTAATCGCTGTATGTGCAAATTTAATTGCCTCAACCAGTTCATCTTCCTGAATTTCTTTCGATTCGCCTTCAACCATGTTTACGTCATGTTCCGAACCTGCTACAATAAATTCTAAAGTAGCGGTCTGTAACTGGCTTAGGGTTGGGTTGATAATTAATTTACCGTCAACTTTAGCTACGCGAACTTCTGAAATAGGACCGTTGAAAGGAATATCAGAAACCGCTAAAGCTGCTGATGCCGCCAAACCTGCAAGGCAATCGGGCATAATATCTTTATCGGCAGAAATAAGGGAGATCATCACTTGCGTGTCAGCGTGATAATCTTCCGGGAACATCGGGCGTAAAGCACGGTCAACCAAACGTGAAATTAACACTTCATAATCTGATAAACGTGCCTCGCGGCGTAAAAACCCACCCGGGATACGGCCGGTAGCCGCATATTTTTCCTGGTAATCAACAGAAAGCGGTAAAAAATCCACGCCTTCTTTTGCTTCATGGCTTGATACTACAGTAGCTAATAACATGGTATCACCCATTTTTATCACCACAGAGCCATCTGCCTGTTTGGCCAGTTTCCCGGTTTCGATCTCAATGGTGCGGCCGTCACCTAAATCGATAACCTTTTTAATTACATTTAAACTCATCTTTTTTTGCGTTGTGATGCGCTTTTCATCTTTCGGAGCGCACCGGTTTTATGTTTGTGTATATTGTTTGCAAATGTAAAAAGCCACCCCCTAAATTTGGGATGGCTTTTTCAAAATATGAGAGCGTGTTACTTAATGATATCCCTAAGTTGTAAAGCTTTGATGATGTCACGGTATCTTCCAATATCTTTTTTAAACAGGTAAGCCAGCAATGCGCGGCGTTTACCAACTAATTTTTGCAGCGATAACTGGGTTGAAAAATCGTGTTTGTTTTTTTTCAGGTGCCCGGTTAAATGCGCAATGCGGTAAGTGAATAATGCAACCTGTCCTTCGGCTGAGCCTGTATCGGCAGCATTTTCACCATGTTTTGCAAAAATCTCTGTTTTTGCTTCTTTACTTAAATATATCACTTGAATAATACTAAAGCGTTTATAAATTTGTTAATTACGGGTGCAAAGGTATGGTTAATAATGATGATTTGCAAGTGTTTTTTTGGTTCATAGTTGATGGTTCATAGTTCATGGAAGAAGTTTGGGAATTGTGCGAAAGTTGGTAAAGTTCAAAAGGCCGAAGAAGCTGCAATTGGCGCTCCTGCAAAAACACCTTAACGGATTAACATAATCATTTTCCTAAGCCCATTGATGATATAGAATTTCGTTTCGCGGATAGCAAATTCACAATTTTACGGTCGGGGATTATAAATCGCGACCAGCTGGTATTAAATTAAAGTATTTCAAATTCCTCATCAACTTCACAGCAAAGTTCGCCTGGTTTAGATTTTAGTTTATCGTGAAGAAATTTATTAATGATGATTTTAGACTCAACTATTGAAATTTTATTTATTAACCCGAAATATCTATTGGTTTCTTCTGCTTTGCCGGTATTGACATTGATCACAAAAAAATGAAAACCAGGAGTGTTGTTTTCAAAATCTAATTTTATTAAAACTAATTTACTAAAGTCACTAGTCCAGGCGTACTTGTCCTGCCAACCATTTTTCGCAAGCCTCACTTTATCGAAACCAACTAACTCGATTTCACAAGTATTATATGGCGACCCCATGCGGACTTCGCTAATATTTGTAATGTTAACTTGAAACGGACTATGCATAAAGGAGACTGTGTTTAAAAAGTGATAAATTGATATAGATCATAGACTAAAAGGTAACTAACTTAAATTTACCAAATTTACAAATAAACTCTATCAACTACTTATCTATTCAACTAAATCAATACTCACTATCTTTGCCCTATGAATACACCCACCTACTCCACCTTCGAAACTGAATTCCGCGTGCGGCCCGATGATATTGACATGTTCCATCATGTGCATAACAGCAAATACTTTGATTATGTACTGGCCGCACGTTACGACCAGATGGAACGCTGCTACGGCATGTCCATGGAAAAGTTTTTAGAACGCGGTTTTGGCTGGGTGATCCGTACCGCCCATGTGGATTATAAACGCGCCCTTACCCTGAGCGACTATTTCATTGTAAAAACCGGGATCGAATCAATCGACGAAAAAGGCTGTCGCGTAAAATTCAGCATCACCAACAAAGCCACCCATAAAATTTGCTGCGACGGCTGGTTTGATTATGTGATGATTGATATTGCAACCGGCCGGAGCGCAAAAGTGCCGGAGGATGTTATTGAGCAATACTGTATTTAGTCATTAGTCATTGGATGGAGGTTATATGGCAAGATGACAAGATGCACCTGAACCGCATTGTTGCAGTCCTTGCCTTCCTTATCTTTTCAAAAACACTGAAAAAAAATCTGCATACCTTATCGGGTATAAAAATGGCATTTTACAGGAATATCCCCCTTAACCATTAATAATACCCTCTACTCAAACCCCTTCCCTTCCGTTACGCCTTTCCAGTTATCCGAGCGGAAAGCGCTAACCGGAAAGCCTTCCTTATTGAAAAGATTCGCTTCAACAGGCGCGTCTGTCCAGGCGTAGCGCACGGCGATGGGCTGGGGAACCTGAGCGCACCATACTTTTACCTTGTTATCATCGGTAATCAGCGCCTGGGCATAGTAGAACTTATGATCGGCGCCGGCTACTTCAAAGCCTTTTACATAGCCGTATTTATCTTTGGCTATCAGGCCGTTTTGGGCATGGGTAAAGCTCACGATAGCAGATCCGCCGCTAAAATCAGCGGCACTGTATAAAGGGCTTTCAGGAAAACCCGGCAAATGATAAGTCAGCACCAATGCTTTATTTGCCAGCCTGTAACCAACATCCAGCTTATCTTTAGGGTGAATATTTAAGGCATCGCCAATATCGGTGGTTACCGCCGTGCCTGTGTTGGGCAACTGGAGCGCATAGTTTTGCGCTTCCCGCAATTCGGCCCAGCTACTGCCTGCATTACTGTTTTGCATAGTGCCGAAAGATGATATTTGTACAAACAGGAACGGGAAATCTTGTTTCCACCTGTTGCGCCAGTCGCTTATCATCAGCGGAAAGGAAATTTTGTACTGATACGCCCTGTCCACATTTGATTCGCCCTGGTACCAGGTAGCCCCGGCTATTGCATAAGGTATCAATGGGCTTATCATGCTGTTATACAGCAAGGAGGCGGTATTATTTGGCAAAAAATCGAAATGGTAGGGTTTGCTGATGTCGGGCATGGTGTGCCAGTTTGCATCCGCCAAATTCACGGTGGTATCTGCGAAACGTATATAAAGATCATTACCGGCACCGGTAATGCCCGTTCCGGCCCCTGCCGGATTTTTTTGCCCCGATTTAAGGTTAATCAGCAAGCTGTTATCGCCGCCCTTCCATATTCCGGCGGGCAGGTTAACCTGAAAATTACCCGATAGCGCTCCTTTTTGCACCTGTTTCCCATTGATATAAACATCCATATCCGCATCTGTTGTTCCCAGCCGTAAAACGGAAGTATGTTTATTGCAGGAACTGTCGAGTTTGATGGTTTTTTGCATAAAGCCCTGGCCCCGGTACGAATATAATTTCCCCATCCATTCCCATGAGCCCGGCACATTGCCATTTTGCCAGGCAGCAAAAAACAAAGCCGGTTCGGCAGCTAATTGTTCCGGTGTATAATTAACCACCGGCTGACCGCGGTAGGCATATTGTTTCAACTGATTGTCGAGCCGGATTTTCACTTCATCCCAGGTAAGCGGCAGTTTTTTTGCAGCCGCACCTAATTCAGGCGAGGCCAGCATAGCGTCTTTGCTGATCCAGTCCTCTACCTGCGTACCGCCCCAGCTGGTGTTGATCAAACCTACGGTAACGTGCAGGGTCTGACTTAGTTTCTTTGCGAAAAAATAACCTACGGCGGTAAAATCGCCAACGGTATTGGTATCTGCCTTTATCCATTGTCCGCCGCTAATGTCTTTTTCAGGCGTCAAACTTATTTTATCAGGCACGTGAAACTGACGGATGGGCAATTGCGCCGCGTCTTTTAGTTCGGCCTTATAACCATAAGCATTTTTTAACTGGAATTCCATATTCGACTGCCCCGAGCAGATCCAGACCTCCCCTACCATCACATCATTATAAACCAGCGCCTCTTTACCCGAAGTCACCTTCATGGTAAATGGTCCGCCTGCCGGCATCTGTTTTAACACCGCCTTCCAGTAACCCTGCTCATCAGCCCTCACCTGCACAACCTGACCATTAAAATTTACAGTAACTTTAGCTTTTTTTGCACTCCATCCCCAAACAGGCACATCCTGATTGCGTTGTAGAACCGTATGGTCGCCAAATAATTTAGCGCAGCTAAGTTGTGCGTTTGCCGTAAAAAACAGGCAAGCGAACAGCAGGGACAAAAATGAAATTCTCATATAAATTTTTATGTAAAGGGAACAGTTTATAATAACGGGGATAAATTTATAAGAAAATAAACTAAGCGGGCAAAAAAAATAAAGAAGCGTCAAATTGTTAGGCAGCATAGGAGCGACCGATAGTCTTATAAAATCAACAGTCCGCCATCCCTCGTATCACACCAATGACCCAATGACCAATGACTAATGACCAACCGCCCCTTCAATCAATTCCCCATAAAAATCCATCAAATTTAAACCAGCGGCCCTTACCTGCTGCGGGATCAGGCTGGCTGCGGACTGGCCGGGGGTAGTATTCACTTCTATAAAATAAAAATCGTTGGTGCCTTCCAGTAAAATAAAATCAATCCGCACCATGCCTTTGCAATTCAAGCGCATGTATATTTCGGTTACGATGCCTGCAATTTCTTCATTTTTTTCCGGGGATAAATCGGCAGGTGTTATTTCTTCGGATACACCCGCAGTATATTTGGCCTCGTAATCAAAAAAATCTTTGGAACTAATGATCTCTGTAGCCGGCAATACTTTAATATGGCCATATAACCGGGCAACGCCAATGCTAAACTCGCGACCCTTTATAAATTCCTCAACAATCACCTGGTCGCCTTCGTCAAAAGCTCTTTTTATAGCGTCGGGTAAACCGGCTGCATTATAAACCTTGCTCATCCCCACGCTGCTGCCGCCGTTATTTGGCTTGATGAACAGCGGGAACTTAAGCGTGGCGGCGACAATAGCCACATCATGCATATCTCTTTCAAATAATATAATGGATCTGGCCGTATGGAGCCCGGGGATCCCTTCCACAAGAGTCTTTGTAAAAGTCTTGTTCATGGTGATGGCCGATGTAGTGGCGTCGCAGGTATTGTACGGGATGCCCAGCATATCAAAATAGCCCTGTAGCTTTCCGTCTTCGCCCGGGGTACCGTGGATGGTGATAAAAGCAAAGTCAAATTTTATCTTTTCACCATTTAAAGTAAGGCTGAAATCGTTTTTATCAATTGAAACACGATTGCCGTCATTTTCATAAAACCAGCTGTCGCGGTTAATTAAAATGATGTAAACCTTATATTTAGCCGGATCTAAATTAGCTGCGATGTTTTTGGCGCTATTTAACGATACTTCATATTCGCCGGAAAAGCCACCGGCTAAAAGGGCAATGTTTTTAGCTGTCATAGTTTTCAAAGATAAGTTTTTGATTTTGGATGCCGGAATTTTGATTTCGGATTTTTTGAGTACGGGATGCGAAAAACTGGCATAACGATTACCTGTAAATTCGAATCCGGGAATATGGACGCTGATGCCATGGTAAAACATTATAGCGATAAAAACGTTAAAAAAACGTCTGTCCAAAATCGAAAATCCGATTTCCGAAACAAAAAATCCCTATGTTTGAACGTTATTTAACTATAAAAATCGTAAATAATTGACATGAATAAATTTTGGGCTTATTTAAAAACAAAACAGTTCCGCAATAACCTGCTGATGGCTATTGGATCGGTATTCCTTGTCGTCCTGGCTGTTTTTTTTGGTTTAGGCATTTATACCAGGCATGGGGAAGGCATTCCTGTTCCGCAATTAAAAGGTTTGTCTGTTGAAAAAGCCATGGACATATTGAAAGAACAGGGCTTTGAGTACAAAATTGATTCGGTTTATATAGGCGACCAGCCACCCGGCGCAGTTGTTGAACAGGACCCGGATCCCGGAACCAATGTCAAAGAAAACCGGACTATTTATCTGACTGTTGTTACACGCCTGGCGCCTAATGTAGAATTACCCGACCTGGAGCCCTATACTTACCGGGAAGCAGTGGCAACGATAACCAATTACGGCCTGAAAGTGGGCGATACGATCTATAAACCCGACATCGCCCGCGACCGTGTGCTGGAAGTACGCTTTGCAGGACAAGTTATTAAACCTGGTACAAAGATACCCAAGGGCTCAAAAATCGACCTGGTACTGGGCAATGGCGGAGGGGCCAGCGAAGTTGACATTCCGGACCTGGTAAAGCAGGACCTTGATGCAGCAAAATTTGTAATAAAAAATGGCGGCTTAACTTTAGGAATAATCACCTACCAGGGAGCTATTACGGATTCGGCAAGTTTAGTAGTTGTGGGACAATCCCCGATGAAAACCGATTCATTAACTAAAACCAGCAACGGTACACGTATTAATCTGACAGTGGCACAAGGTAAAAAATCAGATGTCCCCAATTGACGGAATTGAACTTTTTACACGTTTAAGCGGAGGGGAAAAGTTAAAACAATAAAAATACATTTTCAAAATGACTAAAAAAAAGGCATCATCGGGCGGCACTTTCAGAAAGTTTATTGTTGCTATGGTGATTATATTGATCATCGCACTTGGATTTACAGGCCTTAATTATTATCTGAAATATTTCGGCCCCAACGTTACCGGCCAGCGGGAATACCTGTACATACATACCGGCGCCACCTTTAACGATGTTTTCGATACCATTAAAAAAGATGGCATTGTAAAAGATAGCACTACATTTTATTGGTCGGCCCAAAACATGAACTATATAAACCGGGTAAAACCGGGCAGGTACCGTCTGCATGAGGGCATGAGTAACCGTAAATTAATAAATATGCTGGCTTCGGGCACCCAGGAACCGGTAACCCTGTCGTTTCATAATTTAAGGCTGAAAGAACAATTTGCAGGTTTCGTTTCAAAAAAGATAGAACCTGATTCAACCGCCATACTCCGGCTCCTGGATTCAGACGCTTATGTAAAACAATTTGGCTTTACAACGGACGATGTTTACACGATGTTTTTGCCAAACACCTATCAGCTATACTGGAATACATCGCCGGAAAAGTTTTTTAAACGGATGTATGCCAATTACCAAAAATTCTGGACGCCTGAACGCAGGCAAAAAGCGGTCAATATAAATTTAAGCCCTGTACAGGTATCCATTTTAGCATCTATAGTTGATGGCGAGGCCCTGCATGATGATGAAATGCCCGTTATTGCTGGTCTTTATTTAAACCGCCTGAAAAAGGGCATGAAACTGGAATCAGATCCGACGATAATTTTTGCTGAAAATGACTTCAGTATTCACCGGGTGCTTACCAGGTATCTTTCCATCAATTCGCCCTATAATACCTACCTGCATACAGGTTTGCCGCCGGGACCTATCATGATGCCCTCTGTAAACGCGGTAAACGCGGTACTTGATTACCAGAAAAACGATTATATTTATATGTGCGCCAAAGAGGATTTTTCCGGCTATCATAATTTTGCCACCAACCTGGCCGAACATCGGGTAAATGCGCATAAATACCAGGAGGCCCTCAACCAAAGAAATATAAAAAGATAATGTTTGAGCATGCCACCAAAATAAGGGTAAGGTACGGCGAAACCGACCAGATGGGCTATATGTACTACGGCAATTATGCCGGATTTTACGAGGTTGGCCGTGTGGAAATGCTGCGCAGCCTGGGCCTCACCTATAGCGGCATGGAAGAATCGGGTATAAAAATGCCGGTACTTGAGCTGAAATGCAAATACCTTAAACCGGCTTTATACGATGAGGAAATTACCGTTAATGTTATTATGGATAAAATGCCCGGTATCAGGATCCATTTCAGGTATGAGCTTTTTAACGAAAAGCAGGAACTTATCAATACGGGCGAAACGCTGCTTGTATTTGTAAACATGCAAACCAACCGCCCCTGCCTGCCCTCTCAGCATTTTTTGGACAAGCTGAAACCTTTTTTTGTTTAAATTTGGTGTAAATGAAGTGGATGCACCGTATTTTACTCCGGTTAAGGTTTTACCGAAACCTTTCCGCCTGGTCAAAAACGTATATTTTACCCGGCTTTTATCCCCTGCCTTTATACGATGTGGCTGCTTTTTTTTTAAACGAAGTACAGGACCGTACACTCATAAACAGGGCGTCGTCGCTGGCGTTTAACTTTATGCTGGCATTTTTTCCGGCAACTATCTTCCTTTTCACGCTGATACCTTATATACCGGTTAAAAATTTCCAGGGGACCTTGCTTAACCTGCTGTCCACCATATTGCCTTACAACGCCTATATGGCTTTCCAGGCCACTATTGAAGACATTGTAAGGCATCATAACGGCAAATTATTGTCTTTGGGTTTTGTTACGGCCTTGTATTTTGCCACCAGCGGCATCAGCAATTTAATGCAAGCTTTTAATAAATCATCCCTTGTAACCGAAAAACGTACCTGGATAAAAAGAAAGATGATAGCGATGACGCTTACTGTGGTAATCAGTTTCGCGCTGCTTGTAGCCATATCGGTATTAACTGCCGGGGAGGCTGTGATCAGCTACCTTAAATCGAATATCGACAGCAGGGCGAATTTTTGGTTCTACGTAATCCGGGTTTCGAGGTGGGTCATCGTGATCGCCATATTTTTTTTCACCATATCCTTATTGTACCGCTACGGCCCCGCCCATAAAGAGAAATGGAAGTTTTTAAGCACTGGTTCCATACTGGCAACCGCCCTCGCTATGCTTACGTCGATGGGCTTTAGCTATTATATCAATAACTTCGCATCCTACAACAAACTCTACGGCTCCATCGGTACACTGATCATCCTGATGCTCTGGCTTTATCTGAATACGCTCATACTGCTGATCGGTTTTGAGCTCAATGCCAGTATTGATTATTCAAAACGCAATATAAAAGCTATAAAACCAATGTTTAACGGTTTTAGGCAGAAGGCGGCTGATTAAACGAAGTTTTGTACGACCATTTCTATTTTTGTTTATCTAAAACCAGGTAAACTGTCTTTTTTCGAATAAAAATTTATAATAAAACGATATAAACATAATAGATTTATTGACGTTAATTAATTGATGTATAAACAAAACACATCAGGGTTATAAAAAATGGGCAAAATATTTACGATAACTAAGGGCTTAGAAAACATGGGGGCGCTGCGTACAGGTGGCCAGGGCTCCGTGTACAAGGGAAGAAGAATGGGACCTATCATTAGCGCCGTAAAGCTGTTGCCGACGCCCATCCACACCGAAAGTACGGATGATAAGAACTATCGTAACTTTTTGAACGAGGTAGAAAAGCTCAAGAAAGTAAATGAAATTCCAAACCCTAATATCGTCAAGATCCTTAATTCGGGGATTACGGAAAGCGGCTCTTTCCCATTTATTGAAATGGAATTTATTGAAGGCCCAGACCTCGAAGAACTGCTAAAACCTCCTCACGAATCGATATTCACCATAAAAGAAACTATAAAGCTGGCCGACCAGCTGGCGTCCGCCTTGTGTCACTGCCACAAAGTAGGCGTAAAACATGGCGATATTAAAAGCAACAATGTAAAATTCAATATTCACTCCGGCAACTATGTATTGCTCGATTTTGGTTTGTCGGTAATGTCTGATGAACAACGCCGCAGCAGTATGCGCCATGCGGGCGCTATAGAATTTATGGCGCCCGAGCAGAATGAAGGCCAGATGTTGTTCCAAACTGACATTTATAGTTATGGCCTGATCTTGTACGAATTGCTGGCAGGCCAGGTGCCATTTCCGTTGAAAGATAACGGCGAAACAGCAAGGAACGCGGTTATGGTGGCGCACATGGAATCTGAGGTGCCGGATCTATTGGAATTACGCCGTCAGCATTTGCCCGAAAATTGGACAAGCACCCAACGGGAGCGTGAAATGCAGGTACCTGTATGGTTGCTGGCCATGGTATCACATTGCCTGGAGAAATTGCCTGAAAACCGTTACGCCAGCGGAATAGAACTACAGGAAGCTATTATAGAAAATAGTATTGCCGATATAAAAACCGGAACAGCGGGAGGCGTAAATAATGCGTTCATTCACCAGGAAATGGGCAAATTAGCCGCACCGGCAGCCAATGCACCAGGTGATAGCGGTACGTTCCATATATCAAAACCCTTGTTTGTAGGTATCATGATCTTACTTTTAGGATTTATGGCCGTCGCGAGCTATTCTTTCTTTTTTTATAAGTCCGCCGCTCCCGTAAATCCTGTTACCAAAGCAATTGTTGACACACCGCAAACTCTTGACTCCGCCAAAATAGCATCTGAATATTACATCCGACGGCGTAGGGAAAAGCAAAGATTGACAGATTCGGCCACGCGGCAAGCAATAACTGATGCAATAAATTCGGAAAAATCAAAGGGCGACAGTACAACGGCTGACACTGCGAAGAAGCCCGACAATTGAACAAATATTGACAATAAATGGATCAAAAAACTACTATCTGGCAACGTATAGGCCTACAAGATTGGTTTTTAACCAATGAAAATACCGGTAAATCGAAAAAGAAACAGCCGGTACTTACGCCTGACGACGTTTATAATTACGTGGTTGCAAAATTTAACGATTCCGTCAGGCAGCTTTCCTTTGCAGACCGTATTGTTTTTTATCACGAGTACATTATTAGTTTCAACCCCGAAGATTACGCGGAGTTTATGAATAATAAACAAGGTATATTCGGTTTGATTGTAAACGAAATTGTAAAAAAATTTTACGGGTTGCTGAAACAATACCGTGCTTCGGGCAAAATAGTTGAGCCATCCAGTTCCAAATGGGTATTCAGATTGGTATCACATCCTGATTATGCACGGGGTGACATTGGTTTTATTGGGAAGTTATTGCCGGGAAGCAGTAAAAAAGAGGAAAATTTAAGAGTAACATTTATCCCCCGGCAAACGGGCATTGCACAAACATTTGATATTAGCCAGGATATATTAAAAGGCTTTAATTATTATAGCGATGGCTATTTTGAATTGCCTTATGCTGAAGACCTGGGCGTTGAAGAAAATAGCGCCGTAAACCCCGCGCAAAAAAAATTCGCAAGATTTGAAACTATTCTGCCTGAAAAGCAGTTTGCAGGGAAGAAGGTTGAGTATGTTATGACAGATGACGAAATTATAATTTCAGGAGACGAAGAAAGCCGGGAAGATTCTAATATTTTCAAAATTCCTTCCGAATGGGTAAACACGCCACACCTCCAGATAAGGTATAACAAATCAGATGGCAAATTTTATCTTTCTTCATTTGGAGAACTAACGATATTGAATGAGAATGAAGTAGCTAAAAGTGATGTAAATTCGCCATCGTGGGTTGAACTTCCCGTGAATTCAAAAATATTACTGAATGGGATTGTTGGTATTAACATATTCAAATCATAGCTGATATGTCACAAATTTTATCATTAGGGATTTTAGGTATTGGTATTTTTTTAATGTCCGCTCATTTTATTGATATAAAAAACTCAAGTAAACCGAATGACTGATCAATTTTTCGGAATAACAGATACCGGCAAACACCGGCAAAACAATGAAGATACTTTTATTGCAGAACTCACCGCGAATAATAGGTTTATAATAGCGTGTGTAATTGATGGCGTTGGCGGATATTCTGGCGGTGAAATTGCCGCTGCCCTGGCGCGTGAAGCCATTCTGCGCCGCCTTGATAAGCCTTCGGGTGAAATTATCCCGATGATCATTGATTGTTTTAAACTGGCAAATGAAAAAATAATACAGGAAAAACAAAGATCCAAAGAACATGATAACATGGCCTGTGTTTCTACATTGGCTATTGTTGACATAGAAAGGAACCAGTTTTATTTTGCGCATGTAGGCGATACAAGGCTTTACCTGGTAAGGGACAATTCCCTGGTTAAAATCTCACATGATCAATCTTTTGTTGGATTTTTGGAGGATTCGGGCAGGTTGTCTGAAACGGAAGCAATGAACCACCCTAAACGCAACGAGATCAATAAAGCATTGGGCTTAGATGTGCAGCTTGGGAAGGACGATAATTATATTGAAACCGGGCAATCCCCTTTTCTTCCCGGGGATATGCTGTTACTGTGCAGCGATGGCTTAACTGATATGCTGGACAGCGCCAAAATAAGGACAATTATTACTACAGATGGAGCCTTAAAAGAAAAAGGCAATAAATTGGTTGAGGCGGCAAACAGAAATGGCGGCAAGGATAATATAACCGTTGTACTGGTTCAAAATAATAAAGCCCAACTTCAATTTGACACAACAAGGCCCGCGGTAAATCCAAAAAAAAATAGCGATACCATAACCGCTACATCCGAATTTCATGAACAAGCCCCGGTAAAAGCGCAACCAGCAGTAGTGGTTAGAAGCAACAAAACGCTTATTGCCGTTTTATCATTGTTAACGCTTATTTTTCTTGCGGCTTCAATCTGGCAATATTTACAAAACCAAAATCAAACCAACGCGGCAGCCAAAACAATAAAAGTTGTTGTACCTGTTAAAAAAGTGAAAAATAAACAGGAAATAAAACTACAGCAAGCCATCAACCGGTTAAAAGGGCATATATTGATTCTTTCAGACACCACCTATACCGCTCCAATTTTGATCAGTGAAGCTATCCTGTTAACTAAGGATAGTTTATTAATAAAAGCTAAAGGAAAAATCGTGCTTCAATGTGATTCGGGATACAAAGGCGAAGCATTCAGGCTTTCGTCAAAATGTAAAAATATTGTATTGGATAGCTTGTCTTTCGTTAATTTCCCGATAGGCATAACTTCATATAACAATGCTTTGACATTAAAAAATACAAGGTTTATTAATTGTCAAATCCCTATGCAAAATTCGTTCATTGTTGCAGACAAAAAATACATAAACGGAAAACTACCGGGCATTGCTTTTAAGGCAGACTCAATCCCAGTCAAGAATAAATAAACAATGGAACAGGCAGACCCTACTATCCAATCACGAAAAAAAGAGCGTTTCTTTTTGTTGCTGATTGGTATCGCATTGCTGTTGCTCTTCATTCAGCTGTTTTTTATAGAACAAAGAAATTTTACCGATGTTGGCCAACGCCTGCATGACGGCACCATGATAAACTTGAATACAGGCAATGTTGCGAAAAATGTAAGCGCATTATTAAAAAAAGGCTATTATTTTGAAGATCAAAAGGACATTGATCTTATTGAAAGTACCATTGCAGCTAAGGTTAAAGAAGGTTACAGATTCGACAATATTGGTGAAATAAATAAACTGCGGTACAATGTTGTGGCCGATGACGCATTTACCAACGGCGGCCGGTCTTTTAAAGAAAGGGTATTAGTATCACGGTCATTATTAGGCTATACCGGTGATGATTCGCTCAGGTTTGTGCAGGAAAAAAGTAATCCGCCCGTTTTAGTTGCAGCCATTGACCTCGGTTTTACCGGCAATAATATTTCAGGCAAAGTGCTGAATAAAGGTGGTTCTGTGGCTGGAGTTTTAATAAAGATTCGGATGATAATGCCGCAAGACAGTATTTATAATGATAATGAAGCTGATATTGTTAAAACTAAAACACAACAAAGCCCGGCGTATAAAAAAGTTTATGTTTTGGATACAAAGAGCCGAAAACATTTACAATCATTAATAGCTTTTGTACGAACTGATGACCATGGTACCTATACATTTAAAAACCTTCCGGCAGACAGGGCTTTTGAGGTTTTGCCCTTGCGGCCTGGTTTCCAGTTTGGCAAATCGTTGGGTACAGATAATTTAGATAAAGATGAGGCCTTTAACTTTTACCAGGCCCCCCATACCATCCGGCTTTTATCAACCAGGGATTACAGCATCCTGAAAAAAGAAAAAGCATTTATTATCCGTACACCGTCGGAGTTTAATTTATGGTTTTGGATAATTGTGATTGGCTTTTTTTCATATTTTGCGATCACACACCTGCTGCTGAGCGCGAAATTCCCTTTAGCGGATCAGCTTATTTTGCCTTTGATAATGATCCTTACCGGCCTGTCATTTATAACACTGATAAGTTTACAGGATCCATTACGTGATCGCTTTTTAGCAAAGGATACACTTGAATATCTGGGAATCGGCTTTATTGGGATGATCATGTTATTGTTCTTTAACCTGCGCCGTTTTACCGCCGATTCCGGCTTATACCGGATGTTTATTTTAAAAAACAACCGCAAGGCTGCCAATGGCTGGCCCTGGATTGTTGCGGCTATGGCATTGCTTGTGTTTACCATCCGGCTGGGTTCAGGCCCTGAAGGCAGCGGCGTAAAAGTTAACCTGTTCGGCTTTCAGCCGAGCGAGATCGTTAAATATTTGGTCATTATGTTTCTGGCAGGTTTTTTTGCGGTGAATGAAAAATTCATCAGCGAATATGCCAGCTGGAAGAAAAGGTGGTCGTTTTTTTCATTTGCTTTGATCGCCATCGGCATAACTCTTTTTTTGTTCCTTATCCTTGGCGATATGGGTCCGGCCATGATCATTTGCTTTACGTTTATCATCCTCTTTTCTTTTTCGCGGGGTGATTTTATGTTCATGGCGCTTTCGGTAGTATTTTATGTAATTGTTACCTGGATATTTAAAAATATATGGTTATCGGGCATACTTACCGCGGCTATGTTAGTGCTTGTTATTTTATTTAAACGTAAACAACTAAGCGAATCGGCCATAATGGCTTTGGTTATCATAGCCGGATTTTTAACTATCGATAAAATACCCCACCTGGATAAGCTTATCCCCGGTCCGGTACAGCGTTTAGTGGAGCGTAAGGCAATATGGCAGGATGCCTGGAACAATGAGGTATATGGCGGCGACCAGGTGGCAAACGGGCTTTGGGCAATGTCAGGCGGCGGCATAGCCGGGCAGGGAGTTGGCGAAGGATTTGCCAAAACTATCCCCGAAGCACATACCGATATGATACTGCCTTCAATGGGCGAAGAATTTGGATGGGCTGGTATAGTTTGTATATTTTTATTGTTTTTACTATACCTCCACCGTTCAATCATCATAGGGCGGCAAACCGGCACACCGTTTCTGTTTTATTTATGCGCGGGCATCGGTATCTGTACCTTTATACAGTTTTTATTGATAGCGGGCGGTTCAACGGGCGCCCTACCCCTATCCGGGGTGGCTTTACCCTTTCAAAGTTATGGGGGCTCATCCCTGGTTGCCAATTTTTTGGCCGTGGGATTTCTGCTATCCGCTTCAATGGTAAGGGGTACACCTTTACAAATGGCTTACATCACCAAACAACAGGACCGCAACCTTGTCCCGGCATTAGTTGCGGCTTGTATCGGCATATTATTATTAACCATAAATGTATCACGGTATTTTTTTGATAACCAGGAATGGATAGTTAAACCTGCTTTAGTTGCTGATAAAAGCGGCGCCAGGATGTTTAGTTATAACCCCCGTATAGCAATTTTGATGAACAAATTGCAAGCCGGTACACTTTATGACCGCGAAGGACGCATCCTTGCAACCAGCGATCCCGGGCTGATTAAGAAACAGCGAAATTTATTAAATGCCGCGGGCGCCGGAAATTACGATCTTGATTCCGCAATGCATAAACGTTTAACCCGGTATTATCCTTTTGAAGAGCAAATGTTTTTCTGGGTCGGCGATGCCAATACCGGGATTTTTAATGGCAGTACAAACGGCTATTTTGCAGAGTATGAGCTTGCCGCCGAGTTGCGTGGTTTTAAAATGCCCGTATCAAATTATAACGCGAACGCGAGCTTTTTTCGCGAAGACCGTTTTTTGCCAAGGGGCGTAAAAGAAATGACAGTGAGCAAAAAAAATTACAGCGCCCTGACGCCTTTGCTTATTGCCGGGATAAACAGTACAGAGGTAGCAGCTTTCAAAAAAAGAAACCGCGATGTGCAGCTTACATTGGATGCTGATTTGCAAACAAGTATTCAAAAATCAATTGCGACTGATACTTCGTTAAATTATAAACGGGTATCAGTTGTAGTCATGCTGGCTTCAACCGGCGATATACTGGCATCTGCTGTTTATCCGTTGCCGCCAATTCATAACTGGGACCAGCTTACTATGCCGGTACCCGATCAAAATAAATTATCTCAATGGATAACTACCACTGATCTGGGTTTCACTTATGCCACGCAACCGGGTTCAACCGCGAAAGTGTTAACCACCATGGCTGCCTTTAATAAACTTGGGATGAATGCCGCTAACGTAAAATTTACAGTGAGTGAAGAAGAGCGCATTCGCACCAAGGGCATTGAACCTGACGAGACCGGGATTATAACCCTTGAACGTGCTGTTGCAAAGTCAAACAACGTTTACTTTATAAAATTGGCTAACGAAGAACACCTTGAAGAAAACATGGCTGATTTGTATTTGAAAACTGGTATGTTTTTGCATGGCGTAGGCGGCTACTTTTATAATAAACCACTTGAAAATGCTGCCCAGGATGAAAAATGGCGTGGGTTATGGCGCAAGACAGAGTTTAATACAAGGCCGCGATACGATCCAAACAATATCCGCCGTACACGGGCTAAAGGTATTTCGGGGATGGCATGGGGCCAGGGTGAGTTAATAGCCACGCCAGCTGCCGTGGCAAGGATGGTATCAGGCGTAGCCAATAATGGCCTATTGGTTGCAAACCGCTTCGTATTAAAAATAAGTGACTCCGTAACGGGTGTTAAAGATGGTATAACGCTGGCAAACGATCCGCGGTATGCTGCTTTGATAACTAAGTATATGATTGAACAAAGCGCGCCAAAGGTCCCGGTATTAGGTTTAAGTGTGGCCGGTAAAACCGGTACGCCCGAAAGGATATGGAAAGGACAGGATATAAATGATGGTTGGTATGTATTTTTTGCCCCTATGGTAAAACGAAAGGGAAACATTGTGGTTTGCATTCGAATTGAAGCTACCAAAGGATCATCGGACGCAGTAAGACTGGCCGGACAGCATGTAATACCGGTCTTGTTAAAAAAGGGTTACATAAAAAATATTGTATCAATGCCCGGTGATACCAGCGAAATGGAAAACCAATAAACTTTTCAAATAATTAAAGTCTTATGTTTAATCTATTTAAAAAAAATGAAAATAAAGGCCCTGTAGATGTAAAAGTGATACGCGATGCATTGGTGCGTTTCATAAAAGAAGAATTACAAAAAGCGGAAGGTGGGGAAGGCCGTAATATAAAGGGCATAAATATTTTTATATGCAGCAATCCGGGCGAAAAACATATTTATGAAGCTGCCGTTTACGTGGACGAAAAAGACAGGTTTAAACAGGAAATACAAAAAATCGCTGATGATTATGCGGTTGACCTTCCGGAAAATTGGGAATTAGAAATCAGTTTCGGGGATGAATATCCGCAGGAAGCAATTAAGGTTGGTTCGTGTAATGTTGCTATCTTTATAAGAACAAAAGATCATTCCATACCAAAATCAGGGTCGGGATACATCAGGATATTGAATGGCGAAGCAGAGAAACATGAATATATGATAACTTCTGCTGAAAGGATAATTAATATTGGACGGGAAAAGAAAGCACAGGTAAAGGATGGATTTTTCAGACTGAACCATATCGCATTCAAAGCAGACAGCAGCAACGAAAGCAATAAGTTTATCAGCCGTCAGCATGCGCATATTGAATGGAACAACGAAAATGGCTGTTTTATGCTTTTTGCAGATGAAGGGGGCATACCGCCGCGAAACAAGATTAAGATCAGGTCGGCATTGAATCAAAATTTAATTAAACTGAATTCGATACATATTGGTCATAGCTTGGTTGAGGGGGATCAGGTTATTTTAGGCGAGTCGGCCGTTTTAGAATTTAGTTATATTTCAGACGAAAACAAAGATGGGTAGAGTTTTTACCATAGCGGATGGACTGGAAAATATGGGCGCTTTGCGCACAGGCGGGCAAGGTTCTGTGTATAAAGGCCGAAGAATGGGACCTATTATAAGTGCCGTAAAAATATTGCCTACGCCTATTTATGCCGAAAACGCAGATGATGATAACTATCGTAATTTTCAGAACGAAGTAGAAAAGCTAAAGAAGGTAAATGAAGTACCAAATCCGAATGTAGTTAAGATCCTTAATTCAGGGATAACCGAAAGCGGATCATTACCATTCATTGAAATGGAGTTTATAGAGGGCCCCGACCTTGGAGAACTGCTAAAACCGCCACATAACCCAATATTTACTGTAAAAGAAGCAATAAAACTTGCCGATCAACTGGCTGGGGCAATATCGCATTGCCATAATGTTGGCGTAAAACATGGGGATATTAAAAGCAATAACGTTAAACTCAATATCCACTCTGGAAATTATGTGTTGCTGGATTTTGGTTTGTCGGTGATGTCTGATGAACAACGGCGGAGCAGCTTGCGTCATGCCGGAGCTGTAGAATTTATGGCCCCCGAACAAAATGAAGGCAGCATGCTATTTCAGACAGACATTTACAGCTATGGTGTGGTATTGTATGAATTGCTGGCAGGCCAGGTACCCTTCCCGTTAAAAGATAATGGAGAAACAGCGAGGAATGCAGTCATGATCTCCCACATGGATTCAAAAGTACCTGATCTTTTGGCCTTGCGCAGAAAGCATTTACCCGAAAACTGGTCAAAAAACCAGCAGGATAAAGAGATGCAAATACCTGTATGGCTGCTGAATATGATATCAATTTGCCTTGAAAAGTCTCCCGATAAACGTTACAGTAATGGCATTGAGCTACAGGAGGCTATTTTAATTAATAGCATCATTGCAAGCCGGCAGGAACAGGAAGATAATATAATAACCGTTTTAAAAACAGAAAACGAGAAATTACAAGCCCATTTATTACAATATCAGCAAAAAACCCTGATAACTAAAAAAGCATCGGTGATTATTCCGAAATCGCTATTCATAGGGTTAATCCTGTTGCTTATCGCTGCTGTTACGTATGGAGGGTACACCGTTTTATCAAAAAAAAGCCGTGTTTCTTTACCGGTTAAAGACAGTATTTCAAAAACGGGCCCGGTTGATTTAAAAAGTATAACAAAATCTTCAAAACAAATTCCCCCCGTTAATGATAGTGTTATTAAGCCTGCAAAAAATCAGCCAAGCCCTTTAAACGGTAAAAAGAAAAAGCACCGGAAAAAGAAGAAAAAATTCCTGGGGCTTTTTTAGGAGTTTTTCGTGCTAAAATTATTGTGATGACCAGTCTTCAACGGTCCGATTTCACTACATATACAAGCATTACTATACTTTTAACAAATACAACAACCACGTAATCAATAATTTAATCATTTATTTCAAAAAACTCAACATCAAGTTTGGCAATTCGGGCTGGTTTTGTACTTTTGCGCCCGGAGAGCTGGCAGAGTGGTCGATTGCGGCAGTCTTGAAAACTGTTGAACTGTTAAAGGTTCCTGGGGTTCGAATCCCTAGCTCTCCGCTGAATTCAATATTAAAAACAGATAAAAGCCTGCAAATCAAAAGATTGCAGGCTTTTATTTTGGCATCAAATGCAGGTTTTATCCACCATTTCGCATATAAAAAGTGGGTGTAATGGACAAAAAGTAGGCTTTTTTAGAAATACTTACTCACCAGTTTTTACGTATCACTTTGATTATCAATGTATTAAACAGTTGAACATCTTGTGAGAAATTAATTGCAAGCTTACTTTTGTTTCAAAGCCCAAAAATCATCAAAAACGGCCCTGTGCCTATTTATTTGCGTATTACGGTTAACGGTAAACGTGCCGAAACTACTTCCGGGCGCGAGGGCGAACCCGCTCATTGGAATAGTACCGCAGGGCGGTTCAAAGGCACAAAGGAAGAAATCAAATCATTTAATGCCTACCTTGACAATTTAATGGAAATATAAGGTTGCTGATATTGACATCCAAAAGATCGACCATGATTTTATTACCAGTTATGAATTTTACCTGCGTTCGGAACGTAAGTGTGCTAATAATTCCGCCGTCAAATACATCAGGAACTTTAAAAAGATCATCCGTATCTGTTTAGCCAGCGGATGGTTAAACAAAGACCCTTTTGTCAATTACAAAACAAAAGTAAAACAGGTTGACCGGATATTCCTCAACCAGGAAGAATTACAGGCGATAGCAGATAAGAAACCTCAGTTTATTATCATATCCGGTCCGAATGGCGCCGGTAAGAGCATATTTGGCCGTTTGCATGTTCCCGAAGGCACGCCGATCTTTAACGGTGATCTCGTTTTTGCTGAATTAATCCGGCAGCATCCGCACATTGATGCGGACCGTCATTATATGCAATCTCAATATCCAGTTTGGTTCTTAATCGAATCGTTTGAATATGGGTTTATTGTGACTAATGTCATACATTTATATGATTTTTATCATAGGAGGTTTGCGGCTAAACACCAAGATTTAACGAATCAACCCATAAAACCCAAAAATTATGAAAACGCTAATATTAGGTGCTTGTTTGTTAACAACTATGTTTTCATGCAACCAATCCGGCAAAAATCAGGCGTCCGAATCAGCAGCTAAAACCGACGACTCGATCATGCAAATTGCCCGCAAAACCTTTAAAATTTTGCCATCAGTTGCCGAAAGCAAGGATAATCCCTTGACTCCGTCAAAAGTAAAACTGGGTAAGTTGTTGTATTTTGACACCCGCCTTTCAATGACCGGAAAGAACAGCTGTAATTCGTGCCATAACCTGGCAACTTATGGCGTTGATAATAAAGCAACGTCAACAGGGGATGCCGGTCACCAAGGGAACCGCAATTCACCTACTGTGTTTAACGCAGCATTGGACAATATGCAGTTTTGGGACGGGCGCGCAAAAGATGTTGAAGAGCAGGCAGGCATGCCAATCCTTAACCCGGTTGAAATGGCGATTCCGCACAAGAGCTTTTTAGTTAACAGGTTAAGTTTAATTAAGCTATACCAGGATATGTTTAAAGAGTCTTTCCCGAACGAAAAAAAACCGGTCAATTATGCAAATCTGCAAAAGGCTATAGGCGCATTTGAACGTACATTGCTTACACCGTCAAGGTTTGACAAATATATGGCGGGAGATAAAGCCGCGATTACTTCCGAAGAAAAAGCAGGTCTTAAAGTTTTCTTTGAATCAGGATGTAACAGTTGTCATTTTGGGGTTGGTATTGGCGGAGCAACCTTGCAAAAGTTTGGATTGGTAACCAATTACCGTACCCTTACCGGGAGTAAAATGAATGATGAGGGGCGGAAAAAGGTAACTAAAAACGAGGCAGACAAAGATGTGTTTAAAGTACCCGGACTGCGCAATAGTGCAGGCACTTATCCCTATTTTCATGATGGCAGCATAGCTAATTTGGATACGGCGGTAAAAATTATGGGTAAGGCGCAGTTAAATAAAAACTTAACCGATATAGAGGTGAAGAGGATTGTGGCTTTTTTAAATTCATTATCTGGAAATATAAACCCGGATGATAAAACCATTCCATCAGAACTTGTGAAAAATAAAAATTAAAAGACCCTTTTAATTCGAAAAGGCTTTCAGCCTTTTAAAAACGCTGAAAGCCTTTTTTTTTGAATCCTATGAGCTTTTCCTTTCAGCAACCTTACCCAATTAACCCGGAATACAGCAAGCCCGTCGCTTATTTTTGCATGGAGTATGCCGTTCACCAGCCTCTTAAAACTTATTCCGGCGGTCTTGGTTATCTCGCCGGCTCTTTTATGAGAAGTGCTTATGAACTCAGGCAGAATATAGTCGGTATCGGTATTTTATGGAAATATGGCTATTATAACCAGGGAAGAAAAGGCGATGAGACTATGGAGGTTCTTTTCCAGGAGAAAATATATCACTTCCTTGCAGACACCGGCATTAAATTTACGATTAAGGTATCTGGTCATGATGTTTGGGTTAAAGCTTTTTACCTTGAGCCTGAAATTTTTAAAACGGCCCCCATATTTTTTTTGACAACAGATCTTCCTGAAAATGACTATTTGGCCAAAACTATTTCCCATAAGCTTTACGACAGTAACCCTGAAACCAGGGCTGCTGCGGCGATATTACTCGGCGAAGGCGGCGCCCGGTTATTAGAAGCAATTAACTTTCAACCGGATATTTATCATCTGAACGAATCACATGCTTTACCCATTGCATTTTATTTATACAAAAAATATCACTCCATCGACGAAGTAAAAAGAAAGCTGGTTTTCACTAACCATACGCCGGAAGCCGGTGGCAACCAACGGTCCGATTTGTTTCTGCTTAATAAGATGGGGTTTTGGGGAGACACGCCGATAGAAGAAATAAAAAAAATAGCCGGCTGCAAGGGAGATGTTATGGATCACACCTTGACCGCCTTCAGGTTTTCCGGCAAAGCAAATGCTGTATCCAAAATTCATTTAAATACCCTGCAAGAAATGTGGGCTGGAAATACCGGCATCTGTGAACTCATTTCCATAACTAACGCTCAGAGCTATTCTTACTGGGCAGACAAGGAAATGTACGATGCTCTAAAAACTGATAATAACGGAAAGCTCACAGAAAGAAAAAAAGCCGCTAAGCGCATGCTTTTTGAAGAGGTGGCAGACCAATGCGGCGTTCTCTTTGACCCAGATATACTTACCATCGTTTTTGCGAAAAGATTCGCAGGATACAAAAGGCCGGAGCTGCTATTGCATGATATGGATTTTTTTCACCAGTTGCTGAGTAATAATAAAATGCCAATCCAAATGATATGGGCAGGAAAGCCTTACCCAATGGATTATGAAGCTATTGCCAGTTTTGATAAGATCGTAAACTTATGTAAATATTATCCCAACTGTGCAGTTTTAGCAGGGTATGAATTGCGGCTATCGCGAATGCTTAAACAAGGGGCGGATGTTTGGCTCAATACGCCGAGGCGGACTCATGAAGCTTCAGGAACGAGCGGGATGACAGCTGCAATGAACGGATGTATTAATATTTCGATTCCGGATGGCTGGTTTCCGGAATTTGTTGTCGATGGTTTAAATGGTTTTGTTATCCCCAATACTGAGATTAGTGAACATAAATTTCAACAGGATGAAACTGATGCTCATAACCTGTATAATTTGTTGCAAAAGACGGTTATACCCCTGTATTATAACCATCCCGATCAATGGCTCACCATAATCAGGAACAGTATGCAGGATATCTTGCCATATTTTGATAGTAACAGGATGGCCGGCGAATATTACAAGCGGCTATATGAAATGCATGGAAATTAATGGCAAAGTCATCGATAGTAGAGACAAAGTTTTCAACTGCGATTCAATAATAAATTACCTGGTTATATTGCGGCATGCGCATGATCTCTTGATGCCTTGCCCGAGCCAAGATTGGCGTTTGAACCTTAACCGGTATAATTCGCCATTCAATTAAAAAAAAATCAATCCAAAAACTTGTTGATTTATTGGTATTAAAGTTACCAACTGGCTTTAAGTTTTTTGATAAAATTCGAATGGAATACCAATCTCTTATGTTGCGCTAACTATGGCTACCCTGATTTATTTACCGCAAACAACAGAGAAATTCAGGTTGCATCCCTATTTGTTTATTATTCCGTTGCTCACTATTTTAACCATTATCAATACCCGCAGGCTTTTAGAAAAAGGGGCTTTTTTCAAGGCTTTTCTATCTTCGGCCTTCACTTCAGCGTTATTATTAATAACGGTAACAATAAACTTATTCCCTAATATTGTACTTTCAACCATTAATCCGGCCTATAACATTACCATTTACAACGGTGCTTCATCGCAAAAATCACTGGGTATCATGTTAACCATAGCAGCAATTGGCGTTCCGCTGGTAGCAGCCTATACCACTTTCGTTTTCTGGACATTCAGGGGGAAAGTTAAAATGGACGATACCAGTTATTGAAAGCAAAAGGAACACACTTTCACAATAATAGATAGCTAAAGAATTATAAGGCAATAGTAATCATTGCTTTTTCATGATTGAAAATCCTGATGTTGTTCGTATATTTACGAATAAATAAATAGCAATGGTCAAAACAACTAAATCAGATTATTTTACACCGGATCAGGTACAGACAGCTCGTTTCGCAAAAGCATTAGGCCATCCGGTCCGTATAGCCATTTTACAGTTGCTTGATTCGCAAACATGCTGTTTTCATGGAGATATGGCAGAGGAACTGCCTATAGCCAAATCTACTATATCCCAACACCTGAATGAACTTAAAGGTGCCGGGCTTATTCAGGGCGATATTAATCCACCTACAGTAAAGTATTGCATCAATAAGGAAAACTGGGCATTGGCTAAAAAGATGTTGAACGAAATATTGAAATAAAAAAAATTCAGTATGATATTCGTCATTTTACGAACTATGAACATTGATTAAATTTGTATAAAATAATAAACATGAAACACATAAAAGTATTAGGCACCGGTTGTGCTAAATGCAAAACCACCTACAACAATGTATTGGAAGCTATAAAGCAAACCGGCATTGAAGCCGATGTTACCAAGATAGAAGACATTGAAGAAATGATGAAATACAACGTGCTCACTACACCTGTATTGATGATTGATGAAGTGGCAAAAGTAAAAGGCCGGGTTGCCGACATCAATGAGATCAAAAAAATATTAACAGAATAAAAATTATAAAAAAATGGAAAATCAAACGCTGGTAAAAGAAATATGCCCAACGACTACCCAGGAACGGGTAAAAGCCGGTGCATTATTAGTAGATGTTCGTGAAAAGGATGAAGTAGCTGAACTGGCTTATGACGTGCCCAATATTGTAAACATTCCCTTAAGTGAATTCGAAGATCGCTACAGCGAACTCCCTAAAGACAAAGAATTAGTAATGGTTTGCAAGGGTGGCGGAAGAAGTTTAAGAGCAGCCGGATTTTTAGTTAATCACGATTATACTAATGTCGTAAACATGCAGCATGGCATCATCCGCTGGGCACAAAAAGGCTTTCCTACCAAAGGTGATACATCTTCGGTATTAGGCAAGAATGAAACCGGCGGCTGTTGCGGAACTGCTCCTGCAAAAAATAGTTCATGCTGCAATTCACCAAATAGTAATGGCAGCGTTTGTTGTTAAAATACATTGAAATGAAATTCATTACTGCTTCAACAATTACCTGTCCCAAGTGCGGGTTTGCAAAAGAAGAGGCCATGCCGGTTGATGCATGTCAGCATTTTTACGAATGCACCAATTGTAAGGAAATAATTAAACCCAAGCCTGGGGATTGCTGTGTGTTTTGTAGTTACGGAACGGTAAAATGTCCGCCCTTGCAAATGGGTGATCAATGTTGTAAATAAAATTTAAATCATGTTTGACTGGTTACAAAATTTTTCCGACTGGCTGATCTATTCAGTCTTTGGTATTTCGGCTAAGACCCATTTAGGAGAAGCCCTGAATTTCTTCGTGAATGATACCATAAAGATAGCCATCTTACTTTTTTTAATTACCATTTTAATGGGGGTAGTTAATTCTTATTTCCCTGTAGAAAAAATCCGTAATTATTTAAGCCGGAATAAAATGTACGGGCTGGAATATTTGTTTGCCTCTTCCTTTGGGGTGATCACGCCTTTCTGTTCCTGTTCTTCAGTCCCGCTATTCATTGGTTTTGTAAAAGGCGGCATTCCTTTGGGTATCACATTTACCTATCTCATTACAGCCCCTCTTGTAAATGAAGTGGCGATCGCCATATTTGCGGCATCATTTGGCTTTAAAGTAACCGCTATTTATGTAGCTACAGGGATTGTTTTAGGCATTGTAGGCGGATTTACATTAGGCAAGTTTAAGCTGGAAAGGCACCTTACTCCCTGGGTACAAAACATTATAGCAAATGCCGAAACAGAAGAAGAATTACAGGAAGATAAACTCACGCTATCACAACGTTTTCCTGCCATTCTGAAAGAAGCATTCAACATTGTAAAAGGCGTTTCCCTTTACATCGTCATTGGTATAGCAATTGGAGCTTCGATGCATGGGTTTTTACCTACCGGCTTTTTTGAACATTACATTAATAAGGGTCAATGGTATGCTGTACCGCTTGCCGTATTGATTGGTATACCTATGTATAGCAATGCCGCCGGTGTTATACCAATAATACAGGTACTGGTGGCCAAAGGCATCCCGCTGGGGACTGCAATTGCATTTATGATGGGTGTAATTGGTTTATCTTTACCTGAAGCGATGCTGCTGAAAAAAGTAATGAACTTGAAATTGATCGCCATTTATTTTGGCACGATTGCATTTTTTATGATTTTATCAGGTTATTTATTCAATATCCTGCTGTAGAGAATTATCTGAGTAAGTCTTCAAAAGCTTAAAATTTAGCATCATGAATATAACACAAGCATATTTGCAAACCTGGGTAGAAGCCCGGACAAGGTTTTTTAATCTGTTGCCTTCTATTACAGAAGATGAGTTGACAAAAAAGTTGATCAATACTAAAAACAGTGTAGGATTTCTAATCCGTCATATCGCGGATGTGGAATTATTATTTGCCAAAAATGTATTTGGTGCAACGGAGGTAAAAGTGCAGGCCAGGACAGTAATTGCGCAGTATGACACAGGTGAATGGACAAACCTACAGGAGTTATTGGATTACCAGCAATCCGCTTTTGATAACCTGAAAGCAATTATTGCGAAGCAAACTAATGAAGACTGGCAGCAATCAATAACAACTAAAGAATTTGGTACAAAAACCAAGGCCGAAGCCATAGGCAGGATCATATCGCACACCGCATATCACGCTGGCCAGCTGTCGCTTACCCTGAAATACGGTTCAGTGATTTAAATCATTAAATGAGCTGTTGAAGGTCATTATTCGTTCTTTAAAACCGGGGTAATTCAGCTGTCTAAATACTGCAAAATGGAAACAACAGAACAAGTAGTGTCAATGCCCCGCATAGGAGATAAAGCACCTGAATTTAAAGCGGTAACCACACAAGGTGACCTTAATTTCCCCGTTGATTATACCGGCAAATGGGTGATCCTATTTAGCCATCCTGCCGACTTCACTCCTGTTTGTACTTCGGAGTTTATGACTTTTGCAAAAATGGAACCTGAATTTAACGCTTTAAACTGTCAGTTGGTCGGCTTATCAATTGATGGTTTATACAGCCACATCGCCTGGTTAAGAACGATCAAAGAGAAGATTGAATTTAAAGGGATGAAAAATATTGAAGTGAAGTTTCCCTTGATTGAAGACATCACCATGGAAGTTGCTAAAAAATATGGGATGATTCAACCCGGTGAAAGCTCAACCAAAGCGGTAAGAGCAGTTTTCTTTATTGATCCGAAAGGAACAATCCGGGCTATCATTTATTATCCGCTTTCGATGGGCAGGAATTTTGACGAATTGAAAAGGGCCCTGATAGCCATGCAAACTGCCGACACTTATAGTATTGCGACACCTGCTGACTGGCGTCCGGGTGATGATGTGATTGTTCCGACAGCTGGTTCTTGCGGTGTTGCAAAAGAACGAATGGAAAGCAAAGATCAAATGACTTGTTACGATTGGTTTTTTTGCACCAAGCCATTAGCAATTGAAAAGGTACTGGTTAAATAAACCCATAAAATAACATGGAAGCACATTATTATAATGTAGAAGTAAACTGGAATACAGAACGCAAAGGCATCATGTGTTCCCCGGAGTTAAATAAGGATGCAGGCAGTTGTATTGAAGTAGCAACACCGCCTGAGTTTCCAAAAGGCATTCCCGGTATATGGTCACCAGAGCATTTGTTCACAGCGGCTGTAAGCAGTTGTTTAATGACAACATTTTTATCAATCGCTGAGAATTCAAAATTGACATTCGAAAGTTTCAGTTGTAAATCAAAAGGGAAGCTGGAACAAGTGGATGGAAAATTCATGATGAGTGAAATTATACTTGAACCTACAGTAACTATTACCGATGAAAAGGACCGCGAACGGGCTGAAAGGGTGTTGCAAAAATCGGAAGCTGCCTGCCTGATCTCAAATTCTGTTAAGTCAAAAGTTACCATGATTCCAATAATCAAAGTAAAATGAAAGAAAGCGTTTTGAACCAGGTATTCAGGAGTGTACATTTTGAAAGAGCAATTTGGAAAACAGCATTAATTAATCATTTCTTAAATTAATTTTTATGTCAAAACCTCATATAATCATCCTCGGCTGCAATTTCGCCGGTCTTACAACCGCAAGGTATATTCATGCCTCGGTAAAAGACAAAGCGGACATTACCATCATTGATCGTAAATCATTGCTCACTTTTGTACCCAATATACCGCTCCAGGTTTTGGCAAATATCAACCCGGCAATTGACTTGCAATATAAATTCATGTCGTATCTGGAACATGATGGAAGCGAATTTATCCAGGCGGAAGTTACCACTATTGACGCTGATATGAATACCGTTTTTTATCAACCGAACGAAAGGCCCGGCCATCCCGTAAGGAAAATAAAATATGATTATTTGGTTATTGCTTTGGGCAACCGTTTGGCTTATGATGCTATTGACGGGTTTAGTGAAAACGGACATAGCGTTACAGACACATTCCTGGGTAACCGGTTAAGAAACTATTTACATAAAGAATACAAAGGTGGCCCGATTGCAATTACATCCGATGTTTTTCACCAGGGTAAAAGCGATAAACTTCCTAAAGATCTACCCATAGCTATGACTGCTTGCGAAGGACCTCCGGTTGAATTAGCCTTTTCATTAGCACACTGGCTGGAAAAAAATCAAAAAGGCAATGCCGCAACTGTCTATATATCTACACCTGCAAAAGTAATTGCTGAAGATGCAGGCGAAACTATCCTGCATCAATTATTACCCATGATGACTAAAATGGGCTTTAACTACCAGGCAAATACCAATGGGATTAAAAAGATTTACGATGGCGGTATTGAATTTAATGACGGCTCCTCCCAGGAAGCTGAGGTATCCATTCTTTTCCCCGACTGGCAGGCACATTCATTTTTAAAGGAATTACCCTTTACAGATGATAAAGGTTTTGTGGTAACTGATTTGTATATGCGCAATCCCGATTATCAAAATATTTTTGCGGTTGGGGACGCAGCTTCTATCACCGTTCCCAAAATTGGTTCATTGGGCCATATGGAGGCCGAGGTATTGGCCAATACATTAGCGAAAGAATTAGGCTCAATTAAGGGAGACGTCAAGCCGATGGAGTTTGAACTATTGTGCATGGGCGATATGGGAGGCATTAAAGGTTTTTATATGCGCACCAATGAATGGTGGGGCGGTAAAGAAAGCCATCTGGAAATGGGTGTTACACCTTACGCACTCAAAATGGGCTTTAAACAAATGTATTATACCCTTGGTGGAAAAATACCTCAATGGGGATTAGCATTAAGTGAAATTATAGGCGATCATACCTTTGTATAAAAAAGGATAATAATGCCAACACATCTTAAATTAAAAACCTTTTCTAAATAGTATCGTTGCTATTAAACTCAATAGATTTTTTGTATTCATTTATATAATGGTGGTCTTTATCGCCTGCAATTTGTACTACTCTATGAGATGGGAATTAAGAAATGATAACCCCAGGTTTTGTGGCTAATCAGGAAAAATAAAAAATGAATGCGAAAGACAGTCCTAAACAGTTCGATACTGACCTTGCCAAGGGGTTAAATCAAAGCCAGGTCGACGACCACCTTAAAGAATATGGTTATAATGAAGTACCGGATAAGAAAACTAATCCCGTGCTTAAATTTCTTAAAAAACTCTGGGGGATTACCGCATGGATGCTGGAATTGATTATCATTCTTTCCTGGTTTTTACACAAACACTCAGATGCCTATATTGTATTGGGACTACTCCTGTTCAATGCGATAATTGGTTTTGTTCAGGAATATAATGCCGCTAATGCGGTTGAGGCATTAAAGAAAAAACTTCAGGTTAATGTAAAAGTATTAAGGGATGCGGCATGGCAAACAGTGCCTGCCCGTGAATTGGTTCCTGGTGATATAATAAGGATCAGGATCGGGGATTTTGTTCCTGCCGATGTAACAATCATTCAGGGTGAAGTAAGCTTAGACCAATCGGCAATTACCGGGGAATCGCTGGAGGTGCAAAAAAAAGCAAAAGAGATTATTTATTCCGGTTCAATAGTCACTAAAGGAGAGGCTACAGGAATTGCAACACTGACAGGCGCCAATACCAACTATGGTAAGACTATTGAATTAGTCAAAACAGCCAAACCCAAATCACATATTGAGGAAATAATCTCTAAGGTTGTAAAATGGCTTTTGTTAATCGTTGGGTCATTGTTATTGATAGCTCTTGTTGTTTCTTATTTACAAGGGATTAATTTATTAGAGATACTGCCTTTGATGTTAGTGTTATTGCTTGGGGCAATCCCGGTGGCCTTAACGGCCATGTTTACCGTTTGTATGGCTTTGGGGTCAAAAGAATTAGTTAACCAGGGCGTTTTGGTTACCCGGTTAAATGCGCCCGATGATGCGGCCAGCATGGATATTCTGTGTGTAGATAAGACAGGCACGTTAACCATGAACAAACTATCCGTAGCAAAATTAATAGCAGCCAAAGGTTTTACGGAAGACGATGTACTACTTTACGGAGCCTTAGCTTCCCAGGAAGCTAATCACGACTCTATTGATATGGCTTTCATCAGTTCAGCAAAGCAGAAAAACGTTTTAAATAATTCTTTCGTTCAGAAAACCTTTATTCCATTTGATCCCCAAAACCGAAAAACAGAAGCCGCGGTAAAAAAAGGAAATGAGGAATTTAATGTAATGAAAGGTTCGTTTAATGTTATTACACAAGTATGCGGGTTAGATAAAAAATCAACGGCTGATTGGGAAGCAAGTGTAAATGACTTCGGAAAGGAAGGATATAGGACCTTGGCTGTCGCCAAAGCGGACATAAAAGGTAAACCTCAATTTGTCGGATTAGTAGCATTACATGATCCGCCAAGAGCTGATTCAAAGAAACTGGTCAACGAACTTATAAATTTAGGCGTATCTGTTAAAATGCTTACCGGCGATGCATTGCCGATTGCAATAGAAATTGCAAAAGCTGTGGACGTTGGAGGTGCTATAATCAAGGCTTCCGAATTGAAAAAAACAGGTAAAGAGAATGTAGAACTATTGGAGAAAAACAATGGAGTTGCTGAGGTTTACCCTAAAGATAAATATGATATTGTAAAAGCGTTTCAGGCAAAAGGGCATATTGTAGGTATGACCGGAGACGGTGTAAATGACGCCCCGGCGTTAAAGCAGGCGGAAGTTGGGATTGCAGTGAGTAACGCTACAGATGTAGCCAAAGGCGCCGCAAGTATTGTATTAACCGATGAGGGATTGGCAAACATCCTTAGCCCGATTAAAGTAGGAAGAATGATGTTTGAACGCATCAATACCTGGATACTTAATAAGATCGCGAGAACAATTGCAAAAACCTGTTTTGTTGTTTTTGCGTTCCTTATACTTGGTAAATTCATAATTACCGCTTCTGCAATGCTGATAATGATTTTCATGACTGATTTTGTGAAAATATCTTTATCAACAGATAATGTAAAATGGTCGGAAAAACCTGCAAAATGGAACATCACCGGTTTAGCGAAAATAGGGATAGTAATAGGCCTGACCATGGCTTTAGAGGCATTTGGGCTTCTTTATATCGGTTTAAAATATTTCAATTTAAGTACAGACAATAAGGCGCTCAATACTTTCTGTTTCGAAATATTGCTCTTTTTAGCATTGTTCTCCATATTTGTTGTCAGGGAGAAAAAGCATTTTTGGCATTCTGCGCCGGGCAAAACATTGCTATTCCTTATTATCGCCGATATGATATTAGGGATAATTCTTTCAACATTCGGACTATTGGGCTTTAAAGCCATTCCATTTACCGAAACCATTGTTGTAATTTCATATACTGCGGTATTCTCATTCATAATCAATGACCTGATTAAGTTTTTCCTCTTTAAAAAATGGCCTTATAATAATTAAAAGAATATGTAACTCATTTGACCATATTACCATATCGTTCCCTAATTAAAACTCTTAGCGAGAGAAGTAATTCCATGATCATAAGACGTTTGCCTGACCATAGCGGGGTCGGAAAAATGTTGACTATGAAATACTTCACAAAAAAAACATTCAGCGATCAGGTAAATTGATAGAAATTGAAAACAAAGATATATTTGCTTTTGATAAGCCTTAGTAGTATAACCTAAAATGTAATTGCATTCATTTCGGATCTTTTTTTCTGCGTGTAAAAATTAACACGCCATCCAGGTCATCCTTTCCTTTCAGACGGTTCCTGATCATTTTTATAATAACTGTAATGATAATGACGTATATATTTATAGAATGAGCCAACTCAAGCTTGCTTGAATTGGCTCATTCTATCGGGACAGGTTATCCCTTGATCGGTTGCTCCTCAGCAGAGCCGACCTCCGTTTTACCTGACCTGATAAATATATTGAAATTAATAACTGACACAGTTTAAATTACACTCCCAACAATCCAGTGCAACAAGCATTTTTTATTGACAAATTTCCCGCTTCTTCCATTTACTGAAGTTTAAAGCGGGCGCCTAAAATCCTAAACAACAGCACCACTGATTTTTAATGCAACAGCATGTTTACAGGGTTGCTCAACCGGCATTTTTACTTTTAGTCCTTCTTCCGTTTGTGACCACGCTAACTTTCCGTTATAACCAAGCAATGATACGTCACTTATTTTACGTCCGCTTAACTGCGGCGATGTGGTAGCCAGGGATTTTATAACAGTTCCTTTTTCGCCGGGCCAGCCCAATGCGATGGCATATAGTGTATCTCCTTTTTTGCTTAAAGGATGGTTTTGGGCGTACAGTTCCTGCGGATCGTAACCATCCCACCATTTTCCGTTTCCTTGATTTACCCCCATTTTACCATCATAAGGGCCGGCCTTATCAGCCCGCTGTGCGGTTTCATACCACATAGCCAGGCATGTGCTGCATGAACGCTTACACCAAACGAAAGCTTGTTATTTTTAGCTGCCCGTGCCCAGCCGCCAATCAGATCCTTTTTAGGCCCGATCCGGGTAGCGTTCCATTTTTGATATTTACTATCGTAGAGGTCAAAGTTATCGTGATGATTGGCTAAAGCAACAAAATATTGCGCCCCGGCTTTTTTATAAAGCCCAACCAATTCTTCCGGGTTCCAGTTTTCGGCTTTCCATTCATTGATAACGTCCTTAAACCCGAATTTTGAAGGGTGTCCATATTTTTCAACATGGTATTTATACTGGTCGCTGCCTTCCTGGTACATGCCACGGGCATACCAATCGCCACGCTCGGGCTGGCATTGCGGCCCCCAATGCGCCCATATACCAAATTTTGCATCACGGCACTAATCCGGCACCTTATATTTTGATAACGAATCCCAATCTGGCCGGAACGGGCCTGATGCTGAATTGGGATAAGATGTTGAATCAAAGCGGTTATTCCAATATATTAAATAATATTACCTCAAAAGCGATGCCCCCATTTCTCTTCTTAAACTAAATCAATACGGGTTATAGCGAGATTACCACCTAAAATACCGTCATAATATTCCTGTACTTTTTCAGCAAAGCCTGGTAAAAGAGTGAGATCGCTTTCCCAAAGCGTTTTATCTTTTAATATAGAAGGTATTATATTTAATGATAGGCCATTTTTCAATAAATTAAAAAAGTACGCTGCCTTATCATCATTAATAGGGTAACTAACCTGACCATATTCTCCAAAGTATTGTCCGTCTATTTCTTTTACCGGACGCATAAAAACAAGATAAGCCGCAAACCCCACTGCTATTTCCTGCGGCACTTTGTTAAACTTTTTATAATACTCATGCAGCACGGGCAAAACCCGCAATTTAAGCTTGGTTGTATATTGCTGTGAAATATTGATCCATAAATGACGGATATTAGGGTTTTTAAAACGATCAAGTACCCTTTCGGAAAAATCCTGCGCCGTTTTTGGGTCAACCGGATAAGGAATAGCCGATGCAATTTCTGCCATTAACCGACGTACAAACTCAATAAACACTTCATTATCCATTGCCACATTAACTGTTTCAAAGCCTGATAAAAAGGCCAGCGCACAACTTAAGGTATGTGTTCCGTTCAGCAGCCTCAGTTTTAGTTCACGGTAAATATTAATATCGGGGGCAATTATTACCCCCTCATCGGCCCCGGCAAAACTAAGTACTGACCTTACCTTTTCATCCCCCTCTATTGCCCATAAGCGGTAAACTTCTGATACTGTAAGCAGTTCATCTTTATATCGTGCCTTCTCTTCAAATGCCTGCAGGTCCTTAACGTCCGGCTTACCGGGCACTATCCTGTCGACCAGCGAATTACAAAAAAAATTGGATTCATTTACCCATTTTTCAAATTCCGAATCCAGATGGTTAAACTTAATAAGTTGCAGTATGATGTCTTTTAGTATTTTACCATTATCAGGCAATAACTCTGTTGGAATAATTACAAAGCCGCTTGTTTTACTTCCATTAAATGCCTGGTATCTTTTATAAAGCAAGGCGAGCAATTTAGCAGGAAATGAAGCCGGAGGGGATTGATTTATATCTTCTTCAACAAGCTGGATTCCAACTTCTGTAGTATTGGATATAATAATCTTCAATTCAGGGTTTAAAACTTCTTCTAAAACCCTATCCCAGTTGCTGACAGCAGATAAAACATGACTTATTGCAGCGCAAATAATATTTTCTTCAATATTTTGTCCATTCGCAATACCTTTTGAAACAAGGGTATATAAACCATCCTGATGGTCAAAAGCTTCTGTGCTGCCGGAATTGGTGGATTTTACAACCACTACCCTACCGTTAAACAAGCCCTGGCGATTCGCTTTATCAATAAAATAATCAGGCAATCCGCGCAACAAAACACCGGTACCAAACTGCAATACTTTTACTGGCAGCGTAAACACGGTTTCCTCGGGCTTAACAATTTCCGAAGAATTGATATATTGAAGATTTTGTTTTGAAAGTATCATATTTTTTTATAATTGATATGGGTAATATACAAATGTTATTAATCTATTGACACCATAGCTTTTATAACACCGGTTTCCGGCTTTAGCCAGCTTTCAAATGAGTCTTTTACCTCCCCGAAACCTACCCGGTGCGTAATATAGGTTAAGGGATCTATTAATCCCTTTTTCATAGAATCAATAACATGCTCAAAATCAGCACGGGTGGCATTCCGGCTGCTCATTAATGTTCCTTCACGTTTATGAAATTCGGGATGGCTAAAACTAATATCCCCTTTTTGCAGGCCTATTAAAACATACCTGGCGCCATGTGCCATATATTGAAATGCGTTATTTATTGCTTTAAGGTTACCTGTCGCGTCAATAACCACAGTCGGCATATCACCATTTGTAATTTCCTTTAACTGTTGTAAAACATCAGCCGAAAGGGCATTTATGGTGAAATCAACCTTAAGTTTCTCTTTGCAAAACTTAAGGCGTGCTTCATTAATATCCAATGCAATTACTTTGGCCCCGGCTATGCGGGCAAACTCCATAGTACCTAAACCTATAGGACCGGCGCCAATTACCAGTACAAATTCACCAGGCTTTATACTGGCCCGTTTTACTCCGTGTGCGCCAATAGCAAGTGGTTCAACCAGAGCCAGTTCATCAAAACCAAGTCCCTCACCATGCACCAGGGTATGCGAAGGCACCATCAGGTATTCGGCCATACCACCATCAATATGGACACCGCATACCTTAATATTCACACAGTAATTAGGGTCACCCGAGCGGCATGCAATACAATGACCGCAATTAAAGTAAGGTATAAATGTTACCTGCTCACCTGTTTTAAAATCCGGTGCATTATCAAACGCTATTAATTCACCGGCTAATTCATGACCCAGTACTCGGGGATATTCAAAATATGGCTGTGTACCTTCAAAAGCATGCAAATCGGTTCCGCAGATTCCGATCCTTTTGATCTTTATGATTGCATGTCCTTCTTTTAAAACCGGCTTATCCTTTTCATCATATTCAAGCATTCCCGGTTCAATACATATTAATGTTTTCATTTGCTGATGGTTAAGTGATCAAAGTGATTTTCATCACTTAGTCCGTTACTGATCAATGCATTCCAGAATTCATTGGGTATAGTTGCTTCAGCCATAGCCACATTATCTTTTAACGAAAACGACAACAGGCTTTTTGCCGGTATAAAACCAAAGATTTGGTTATCTTTTGATAACACTTCAGACATGGTAAATAAAAATGGTTAACCGGTTAATAATTGATTATTCAAAGTAAACCCGTAAATGCAACCTTTAATTACGAATAATTAACATCCTATTAAGTAATTTTACCATATTTAACCAATCTTTAAAACATATCAGGAATATTATATTGATTAAAATTTACTGTGAAGCCACATCTCCTTAAAGTTATAAACGAAGTTAGGTACTCCTTTAATGCAAGGCAGGATAAACGGACCAACATCAATAATCGCTGGCATTATCATCCGGAGATTGAGCTTATTCACTTTCATAAGGGATCAGGGACCCAGTTTGTAGGGGATAACATTAAAAGATTTGCCCCCGGAGATATGGTTCTGGTTGGCAGTAATTTGCCTCATTACTGGAAATATGACGAAAATGAACCTTTTACGACCAACAGCCAGCCTTACTCAACAGTAATTCATTTCTTTGATAATTTCTGGGGAGAAAACTTTCTGAACCTGCCTGAAAATAAATCAATTAAAACCACATTGGACAATGCCAAAAGAGGGCTGCAAATTATTGGCGATACCCAACATCAAATTGCCGCATACATGCGGGATATTCTTTTTGCAGAAGGGCCGAAGAGGATTATAATGCTGATAGAAGCTTTAATGGCTATTGGCGATTGTACTGACACTAAGCAATTATCGTCCATCGGTTTTAGACAGAATTTTGAAGAATCGGATAAGGACAGGATTAATTCGATTTATGATTATTCTTTCGCGAATTTTAAAAATAAGATATTATTAGAAGAAATTGCTGATGTGGCAAATCTGGGCCCAAATTCTTTTTGCAGGTATTTTAAATTAAAAACGCAAAAAACATATTCGCAATTTATTAATGAAATACGGGTTGGTCATGCCTGTAAACTACTCATTGAAAATAAAATAAATATTAAACAAATCTGCTACGAAAGCGGGTTTAATAACTTTTCCAGCTTTTACACTTCATTTAAAAGTGTAACAGGTAAAACTCCCCTTAATTACCAGAACGACTTCCGGTTAACCAAACCCGGCATAAAAAAACAGATCATCTAAGATCATTGCTTCAGATAGTGGCTCGTTTGACTTTCGGTGCTGTGTAAAATTCAAATAATATATTTTATTCCTTATTCACTACAGCAGCGAAGCAGCCCTATATCACACAAGTTTCGCCGTTGTCTATGCTGCTTTCGATGATAACGTTGGTGTTGTTTTGCTATTTTTCGGTTTGCATGCAAATCCGGCGCAATGGCTTGCTTTTGTTGCTACGAAATTTAATAACGCTAAGCCTAAAGCGATATGCTAACATCGCTCTAAAACCTTAAAAACTTCCCCATTTTGGGGAAATAAATGGGGAACAGCGTAGAACATATTTCTATAAAATATGATGCCTTGCTGGCCTTTTTAATTTTTAAGCAAAATATAAATTCTTGCTATTTAACAACTTATCGTTAAAGGGAAGTTTGAAGGATTATATTCAATATTATTATTATTTATTAATTTAACTGCCCTTCCTGCCATGAGATGGTGTGATTTTTGCAGATTTGGTATTATTTGCTATATTATTAATACAAATGAAAACATTATTACCTTGTTTTTTTCTTGCATTTAGTTTAACGCTGTTGGGTAATAATGTATTTGGTCAGCCAACCATTTCATACTCCCCATCATCTAACACCTTAGCGATAGGCACAGCTTTTAACTTGTCACCCACCAGTACAGGTGTGGCTTCATTTGCTTTTGGTCCGGGCACTCAACTTACAGGAGCGACATTAAACAATCCCTGGGGTATGGCTATTGATCCCTTAGGCCATATTTATGTTACTAATTACGATAGTACGAATTTAAGTAATAGCTCGATAAGTGAATATCAGTCGACCGGCGCATACCTGGGTACTTTTGCTACACCAGGCAACCTGGCGCAGCCATCAGGTATTACTTTTGATGCTTTCGGAAACGCTTATGTGTTGAACTATAACAGGACAAATAACGGTCTCGGTAACGATCATGGCAACGGATATGTTGATCAATATAACTCTTCCGGCGTATTCAAGTCGACCATTATTCAGGGTTTGGGCTCGGCAACGGGAATTACGATTGATGCCTCAAATAACCTTTATATTGCCATGGGCAGCTATAATAACGGTTTTAACACGGTATCTCAATATAACACCAGCGGCGCGCTCGCTTTTTCTATAGCAACCGGGCATACATCAAATCCTGTAGCGGTGGCAGTAGACGGGTCATATAATATTTATGTATTGGATAAAACAAATAAGAATGTAACCAAATATAATTCAAGCGGCGCGTATGTATCAACACCTATTACTGGTTTGAGTAACCCTAACGCAATTTATATTGACGGCGCGGGAAATATTTTTGTTGGCGATTCAGGAACGCACACTGTAACGGTGTACAATTCATCCGGCACTCTATTAACATCCATAAGCGGCCTTACTGACCCCAGGGGCATCGTTAGTGACAGTAAAGGCAATTTGTATGTATCTGATTACACCAATAATACGGTGACCAAATACCCACCCATTGGCGGGGATTTTTTAAGCGGGACCTTACCGCAGGGCTTAAGCTTTAGCAGCACTACCGGTGTTTTTTCGGGAACGCCTGTAACCGGGTTTGCTGCCAAACAATATATTGTTACCGCCTACAATGCATCGCGAAGTGTTAGTTTTACAGAAACATTATCATGCCCTTCATCGGCGCCTACCATCACTTACGATCCTTTTTCAATAAATGTTTATACAACAAATTCAGCTATAACTCCTGATACTGCCAAAACTACCGGGAGTCCCAGTAGTTATAGCATAAGCGCTACTTTGCCCACCGGCCTTAGCTTTTCCACCACCACAGGTATCATCTCGGGCACGCCTACGGCAACATCAGCTGCAACCATATATACGGTAACCGCCACCAATGCCTTCGGCAGTGCGACCACCAATATAAGTATAGCTTGCGTAATAGATGATTACTGGACAGGAAAACAAGACAGTTTATGGACCAACAAGCAAAACTGGAGTATCAAACAAGTTCCGGGCCCAACTGATCTTGCAAGTATTGGGGTGATTAAATATTCAGGGCCCGATCCCGTGGTAACAACATCCGGCGGATCTGTTAGTGTTGATTTCGTGACATTTGGTGCTAAGAACTCGGACACTTTAAAGGTTCAAACCGGAGTAACATTAACTGTAAATAATATCCTTACGGTTAATACTAATGCAATACCAGTTTTTACCGGAACAGGAACTGGTGCGATAAACATTGCCCCAGCCGCGGTTGTAAATATTGCAGGTAGCGGCGTGTTAACTATCAGTTCACCTTTAACTTTTACTTTACAATCGGATATTACAGGTTCCGCGGCAATTAGGCAGATGACGAATGGTTTAATTGTTGGAACAGTAAACGTTCAGCGCTACCTTACAGGCAACCGCGGTTACAGGTTAATTTCTTCACCGGTATATGCAGGTACAGCAAGCGGTAACAATATTTACAGTTTAAATTATTTATATAATAGTCTGTATCTAACAGGTACCGGTGGTACCGCCGGAGGCTTTACAGCAGGCGGAAACCCAACTATATATCTTTATGATGAAAGTTTTTCCCCGCTATACAGTACTTTTTTAAACAGTAATTTTATTGGGGTCAGTTCCATCAGCAGTGGTGGCGGCACTTCGCCTACCTACACATTAAACACCAACGGTGCCGGGCTAAGTGGTTCTTACTCAATACCCGCAGGTACCGGTTTTCTTTGTTTTTTCAGAGGGAACGCATCATTAGAAACTCCTGTAGAATTAACAAATCCATCTTATCCCGCCCTACCTGCAACTGTAACTGCAACCGGCACACTTAACCAGGGGCAGGTAGTATTTAAAGACTGGTACACACCAACCTCAAGCAATTTAGGGTCTTCGAAAGAAAATTTTAACCTTATTGGCAACCCTTATGCCAGCGCGATTGATTTGGGAACCATTCCCACCGCGACAACAACTACCGGTATTTATGCAACCCCGTTTAACACCACCGCCAATACCGGCATCACAAAATTCATATATGAGCTCAACCCTGTTTCACATATTTTTGGCGTATATACAGATGATGGTTCACTTCCAGCAACTAACGGTGCATCAAGATATATTGCGAGCGGGGAGGGTTTTTTGGTACAGGCTTATGGTGCTGCTTCCCAGTTTATCTTTAATGAAACAGGAAAAGCTAATTCAGCAACAGCCGACACCGATGCCCATGCCATGATGGTTACAAAAGTAGATCTTGCTGCATTAAACCAGGGGAACACAAATCCTGTTATCCGGCTTAAACTGGCCAGGGATTCTGTGAATAATGAAGAAATAGTTCTCGCATTTAATCCATCTGCCAAAACACAGTATGTAATTAACGAAGATGCCCCGAATAAACCCGGGCAGGGAAAGGTAGGTTTTTCCAGCAATTCGAGCGACAATATACAACTGGTGGTAAATACTATGCCGCTGCAAAAAAGCCAGACCATCAATTTGAACGTATATGGCCAGACTAATGGTTTATATACATTAAACATGGCACAGGTTCAGGCACTACCGGCAATTTACGATGTATGGTTAATGGATGCTTATAAAAATGACTCGCTGGATATTAAGCATAACCCTGCTTATAGCTTTAATATATTAAATTCCGATCCCGCGAGCTTTGGCACTAACCGTTTTAGCCTGGTTATCCGCCAAAACCCGGCATTGATGGTTCGTTTGTTAAATTTTACGGCAACAAAGGCAACCGGCGGCGCCCAGGTGGTATGGACAACTGAGAATGAACAAAATTACACAAACTTCACCGTGGAGAGAAGTACTGATGGCGGTGTAACTTTTAATGCTTTGGGCGGGTTCGTGTCCGGAGCTCTTGGTACTTATAGCTTTTTGGATAAATATCCGCCGATTGCCGCGAATCAGTACCGTTTGAAGATGGAAGACCTGAACGGCACTATTACCTATTCAAGCATAGTAACGTTGATGTATGCAAACTCAGGTAATAGTATTGCTGCGAATAATATAAGCGTTTATCCTAATCCGGTTACCAGCACGATAAATCTTTCTATCGCGCAAAATAGTATCTCGGCATCGGGGTCTTATAAGGCTTCTGATCCTCCGTATGCTATTAGTATCGCGAATAGCAGTGGTATGATCATTAAAACGGCATCTTCATCGCAAACCCAATGGCAGGATAATTTAAGTAATCTGTTACCCGGTACTTATGTGATCCAGGTTGTTAATGCCAATGATAAAACTGTTGTCGGAAAAACCAAATTTATAAAATTGTAGCACGGGTGCTTATATTCTTTACTTAATTGTCTGAATTACCCGTAGCACCATTATATAGCAATTTATTTTTTGTGCCGGTTGACCTGTAGCCAGTAGTTCAGTTCTCCGCTACAGTCTTCCTACCTGCCACTTGCTGCTTGTAGTTTTGTCAACATCTCTGTCCTTTCGACACGTCTTCAACGGTTCACTTGCGTTCAGCTTCTTTACACGCACCTGACTATGTCAAGCATAGCCTTTTGTCTAAACGTTCAGCACCATGCCTTTTGAACACAGCTCCTTTAGATGGTTTACACACGCCAACTGTATAGCGTGTGTGAAGGGCCTCCCTTCATCTTTCATACAACATTGAAAAAAGATCCGCTCTTTTCATTCGTGACACAACAAGTGTGGACACTTGAACAGGCGGGTTTCCCATGAAATAAATAGTAAAACTAACTTATTCGCATTGATTTCAAACGTAGCGGGTAACATTCTCACGTTATCTTTACTTAAATCTGCCGACTGATTAAACAAACTCGACGGCGCCGATGGGGGTGCGAATTGTTCTGCTGCCGGATGTTTGCAAATAATCCCAAAAAAGCAACTCAATCATGATTCAATTGCTTACGTTCCGTTATTAAATATTGATCAAACTTTGTGTACAATTTGGGCATTTCTACGCTGATGTCATATTTCTTAGGTGCTGTTAAATTTCCGGCTAACCAATCCATAAAGAGATCGTCCCCCTGGTTTTTACCAATTGGCGCCTTTTTTTTTGCACTACCCGTCCCCACCTGTTCATTGGTTGACATAGCCGTTATCCCCAGTTCAAAAGCACGTTGCAAACCCCTGCCGGCTTCCTGCTCCTTGCCTGATTTCCAGTTGAGATAACCGATTATAAAAAAAATCTCTACGTTTTTATGATCCATCACTGATAGTTTGTTGAAAATACCAAACGCATCTTTTGTTCTGTTCTGAAACAGGGCGATTTCGCCAAGCCGCAAATTCGGACTTAATGTTTCTTTGTTCAGTTCTTTAGCACGGTTGAAATACGACTTCGCCTTCTCCGGATGAAAATAATTTGTATTTTTCGCACAAAAATAAAGGTTACCTAACTGAATGTATGCCTGTTCGCTTAGTGGATTCAGCTTAATTAATTTTTCCAGCGCTTCCTGAGCTTTATCAAACTTATCCACCTTCATATACATATTCCCAATGTAATACAGGGCGTCTTCATGATTTGGGTTCAATTTGAGGGCCTCCTGATAGGCTACAATGGACGAGTCTGCTTTACCCTGCAACCGGTATTCGGTGGCCTGGTTGTAATAAGTCCAGAACGTTTGTTTATAATCCGTTTTCGCTGCTGCTGTTAAAGAGTCGTTTTGACCCTGATGTCCCCAATATTTAACTATTGTTATGCCTGCAAATGCAGCGAGCAGGATTACAGCGATAAAAATAAATTGTTTACGTGCCATAAGGTCTCATTAATTATGATGCTTCTCTAAATTTCTAATTGTGTTAACACCTTCCGTAATTTCTATGCGTCCATTTGCCGGAACATTCAGGAATTGCTGATTAAGCCCGCTCGGCCACCGGATAGTAAGCGTATCCGCTTTTTTAAACTTTGCTAAACCAAAATGTTGTGTCAGGCTGTTTTGAGACAAATAGGAACTCTGATTATTTACTTCCCTGATTTGAGATACCTTGCCGCTTATTAGTTTTACCCTGGCACCAATAGCCGAACGGTTACTTTTAGTACCCACAAGTTTTACTTCCAGCCAGTTATTTTTATTCCCGCCGTCATTTCTCAGGAGCACCCCATCGCCCCCATTACTTACTATAAACACATCAACATCACCATCATTATCATAATCTCCAAAAGCGGCCCCCCGGCCTACATTTTCATAAGACAGCGCTTCACCGCTAACTGTCGTAACTTCGGCAAAGCCTTTGGCATTTCCCTGATTCCAAAAAAGACGGTTTTTCATCGGAACTAAATATTTTGGATTATCTTCCCGCTGGTTAGTGCTGCCGTTAACAACCAACAGATCAAGGCGGGTATCATTGTCATAATCAAAAAATGAGGTGCCCCACGCCACGTCATCCAATGAAACCTGGCCCAGGCCAAACTTTTCGGCCTTATCCTCAAACATAAGCGGCGGGCCACCATTTTGCTTTTTACTCATCGTAGTAAGCTTATTCACGTAGAAAGCATTTTCTTCGGCAAGCCAATGTGTTACAAATAAATCCATGTCCCCGTCATTGTCCCAATCGCCTATGGCCAGGCCCATGGAACTGCGATAATCAGCTGCATGAGCAGCGTAACTCACATCAATAAAGGTTCCATCGCCCTTATTAAGATACAGCGCATTACTCCCCACATCATTAGCAACATACAGATCGGGCCAGCCATCATTGTTAAGATCACACCAGGATGCGGAGAGACTTTTTCCGGTAAAATCGGCAACTCCCGCCTTAGCGGCTACTTCCGTGAAAGTTCCATTTCGGTTATTGTGATACAGTAAGTTCCGTTGCGGAGGGAAAGACAATGGATTAATACCCGCAGGTTCTGCACTATTTCCCCTGGGTGCAACAGGCTGCTTATCCAATTGTTTATACTTCACATAACCACAAACATACAGATCCAAAAAGCCGTCACGGTCGTAATCGCCCCAGCTGGCTCCTGTCCAGAAGCCATCCTGTCCGCCAAATCCGGCTTTTTGGGTTTCATCGGTGAAAGTGCCGTTCCCGTTATTATGATAAAACACATTTTTACTGTATGCAGTGATAAAAATATCAGGGTAACCATCATTATCAATATCCCCAACGGCAACGCCCATTCCGCATCCCTGAAAATTTATGCCGGCTTTTTTTGTGACATCTGTAAATGTTCCGTTACCGTTATTGTGATAAAGCTGACAATGGGCCGGTGATTTTTTTACCTCACCCGGCGTCATTGTCAAAGGGCCGGCTTCATTTACAATAAATAAATCATCATTGCCATCCTGGTCATAGTCGATCCATGCCGCACCCGATCCCATATCTTCAGGCAACTGTGTGGTTCGTTGTCCGCTAAAGTGTGTGAAACGGATACCGGCCCGCTTTGTAATGTCCGTAAAGGTTACATCTGGATGATCTTTAGGAACGGCCTTCCATAGTTCTGCTGTTACACCTTCTACATGTTCTCCAGGACTATAATGCTTTCCCTTTTCCTTCCCGAAAAAAAAGAAAATTAATGCCAGGCCCAATAAAGTTGCCACCAGGCTGGTTATATAAATGGATCGTTTTCTTTTTGAAATTGGCATATTGTTATGAATGGGTGGAAATTTATTTTTTAACGATTATCGTTTTTTGATCACCGGATATAACCGTAACCGGAGCAGTGATATCAATTTTACCACCATCAGAGAAAAAACGATTAAGCACAAACTGGTTGAATTTCCGGTAACACAATTCAGCACTGACATATAGTTTTTCATTACCATGGGTATTACCCTGCGCTCCCGGCTTATAACTGAAATTATATTTTAACTGATCACTGAATCCGGGATAAAGCGAACGGCTGAACTTTACACCGACCAGGTTCCACAAATTATGCCTGTCAACATCGCTCCCAAACTGATCAACGGGCTGAGCGCGGTAGATAACCGATCCCGGCGGGATGAAGTGCTGCTTATCCAGAACGCCGGAAGAATAAACTACATTACCAGAACCGTCTTTTACGGTTACCTTAACCCAGGCTTGTATCAGGTCGAGCGGACCGGTGGGAAAATTATGGCCTGATTTATTATTTGTGATGGTGACATCTATCCCTACACCCTGCCCGGCCTTGATGGTGTCAGGAGTTTGTAATTGCAGGGGAAGGACCGGCCCATTATGCCATTTATTTTTAATTTCAGGAATCTGTATTTCTCCCTTCAGCCATTTCTCTATCAATTCTACTTGTTTTGCTCCGCCCGGCAGTTTCAATAAGGTTGGCATGAGCTGGTTACCGCCCAGGAACCGATGGCTCCGGTGCATATTATCATTCGATGTTCTGTTGTAATCGGCTAAATCTCCGTTGGCCGGATCAAAGGTAGAATTCAGCGGCATGTGGCATTCGCGGCATTCAATCGTTTTCGTAGCCACCCCCGGATGATTCCAGTGGCTTTTCCGCCAATTGTCATATTGATTTTGTAATTGTACCGTTCCCACGCCGTTTACTTGTTTATCAATAAATTGTTTATGACATGAACCACAGAATTCAGGCGTTTTTAAAATTGTTTTGTTGAAACTCGAAACATGGTACTTTGGATAGGCACGGATCATAAAATCGCTCATGAATTTAGCTGTTTTTCCTTTTTCCATCTCAAACATATAAGGAACCCGCTTAGTAATCTGGTACTGCGCATTCCCCTTAACATCCACTTTTGAGATAGAATGGCAGCTAACGCAGGATACGCCTTCATCCATTCCCAGGGGATTAGTGAGCTTGGTATCATCCAGGTTCTTGGAACCGGATAATAGGGAAATCGGATCGTGGCAGCCCCCGCAATATCGTGTCGATGCAGGACCTTTTTCAACGGCCATGGCGTGCTGAACAACACGAAAAGCCGGATCCATGGCAGAATAACGATGCGCGTTGGCTTCCCATTCGTGACCAATGTTGGTATGACAACCGTTAGTCGTACAGGATTTTGAATTACCTAAAAGCCGGGCATCAATAGCGCCCCCATTGCTTGTGGTGGCAAGGCTGGGCTCAAACGGCTTATTCTTCCCATAAATAAACTGGTAATCTGCCGGAAAATTATTATGAAACTCAATCGGATTATAAGCATAAATAAAAAGTCCTACAAAGGCCATTAGTATAGCAGTAAAAAACAGTACCCGGAAACCGAATGCTTTTTCCGCTTTTATCAATGAATTTGCTTGTTTGTCTTTAATAGCTTTGAAATCGCGGATAATTAATAATCCGATATGGGGTACCACCGCTAACAGAAAAGCAAATGTTGCAACAATATGAACCTGGTCCCACAGATAATTTATACGGGTTAAAAATACAGCTTCGTAAGTTAACAGAAGCCCGGTTATGGCTGCTGCCGCTGCGGTTACCATTGCGATATAACCGATGAGTTTATGCTGGTTCAGCTTGTTTTTGCGATACGTTAACCAATGCCGGATTTGGTAAATGATATAAGGTATTACGGCAACCAGCCCTACGGCTGTATGCATAATCACAAGGGCCTGGGCAGTTACACTGAAAGAAACCAGGTATATCACTAACCCGGAAATTAGTTCGAAAAACAAGATACACACTACCCAGATAGTCAAACGGCTATGCCATTTTGCTTTATTAGATTCCATAATAATAAATGTCTTTTAGTTTAATTTTAAAAAAGGGACTCTTTTCTCTTTAATATATTTACTTTAATACATTACCGGGCCGGCAGATTAAAATCGCCAAAATAAGGTAATGAAGGTATCCCGGACCAATGATGGCAGAATACCCCCTGAAACTGTAAAAAAGTGATCAACCGCGTTTCATTCCCTGGCCGAATGATCAATGACAGTATTGCATAAACAGCAAGTGTGATTGCTAAACAGGTTAAAATAACGGGCGTCAACCAGCGGTACAGCAGTTTGAACAATACGCCACGTTAAAAAGGGGCGGGCAGACAATAGATAGCCCGACTTGTGGTTAAGTAGTTGTGTAGTCATAGATGTAGATTTATAATCAGTTTATAATTAATGAGGTTAGTCATTATTTCGCGTAAAGGTATAGGGCTGATACAGGTACAAAAATGATTAATATCACTTTATGACTTATTTATTTGGCACTCCCTGAAACAATTGAACTGTTTTTTTGTTCATCACAACCTGAAAGGCTATTTGCCTGTTCAATGTTCCCGGTTTAGTATATTCTGTATGTCCGAATTAAAAACAAAGCTGGCGGGAGTATCTGCAGGGTATTTTTTTGATAAAGACCGCTGATGAAAAGGCAGGTAAATACTGCTGTACCTTTATCAAAACCGATAAAAAAAGCCACCGGCGAAAAAAATAAAATGTGACGAACATCACTTTGCGAAATTATTTCCGGCAGATTTTCCCGATCTGTCCATAAAAAATAAAAATGGTTTTTAAATTACCGGAGGCGATGGAAAAAGATATTGTAAAACTTCAGCAGGATAAAAAAAATGAATAGGTTTGTTATTTCTTATCAAAAGCAACAATAGTTAATTTTAAAGTTTAATTTCAGTGCTATCAGATAATTCTTAATTCAGCCTCCTTTATGAAGAACACTCCCGCCGCATTACAAAAGATATTTACCTTTTTTCATTCCCAAAGCGGTTATTTAAACAACCTGGCAACCTGCCTGATTATTCTTGTGATGCTATTTTCCGCATGTGGAAGAAAACATGATGATAGTAATGGGAACAGCAAATTAGATCCCAGGACGGAGGCCTTATTATACATGAAAAAAAACCAACTCAATGAAGCGGAGGCTTCTTTTTTAAAAGCTATACAAACAGGCCCCGACAATGTGTTGAATAATAAAGATCTGACCCTGCTTTATCTCCTGCAAAAGAACTATACAGCCGCTGAAGATCAGGCAAAAGCGGGATTGAAAATTAAACCCGGGGATTTGGATTTGAGATTGATGCTGGCAGATATTTTTGCTAAAAAAGGCGATAAGGGGGGAGCCATACGGGAGTTAAAAGAAGTACTTAAAAAAGACCCTAAGAATATTAAAGCCTTGTATAAACTGGCTGATCTCGGGCCTTCAGGCCCGGATCAGGCGTGGAAGAAAAGTTATTTAACGAAAGTATCAGGCCTTGTACCTGCCAATATTGTCCCCCGCCTTGAATTAGCAGAGCTCCTCGCAGCAAATAACGAAACGGACTCCGCGATTTTTAACCTGCAGGCGGTAAAAAAAATTGTACCTGAGTTTTTTGGCGCAGCAAAAGTATCTTACCAAAAGGGCCTGTCATTATTGCAGGCTAACCAACCTGCGGCAGCCTTGCCTTTTATGCAACAGTTCCATAAGCTGATGCAATTATCAGCCGAATATGCCTCGGGAAATGACGAATTAAAAATGCCGCAATTAATCGCAGGTCATGTTGCATTCAGCACCAGCCAGGAAGATCAGGTATCATACGATACAAAAGGGAAAGGATTGCTGAATTCCATGACTTTTACGGACGCTTCAGAACTGGCAGGACTGGCGCTTGGGAAAGGATTAAATTCCGAAAATTCCGTTTTGGCGAAAGCAGACCGCGACGGGGTTGGAAACCTTTATGTATATGCAGGTTTTACGCCCGCCGGCGCTTCATCAGCAAAGCATTATTTATTAATCAGCAAGACCGGAGCTTTTGAGGCGTGTAACGTCATTGGGGGCATTGATCATGAGGGGCAGGATTTAGACGCCACCTTTGCAGATTACGATAATGACGGCTACCAGGATCTTTTTATTGCGACAACAAAAGGCATTATTGTATATAGGAATCATGGAGACGGCAATTTTTCAAGGGTAACAAAAGATATTGGGCTCGGGAAAACTGCCAATGTAAATAAAATGCTGTTTGCCGATTTTGACCAGGACGGTGACCTGGATATGTTTGTTGGACAGAAAGGCGGAAATAAATTTTTCCGCAATAATGGTGACGGAACTTTTACCGAACAGGCAAACGCCATGGGCCTTAGCGGAAATTCGCTGGGCACAATTGCCATGGATTTCGGAGACTGGGATGGCGACGGGGACGTCGATATAGTTGGATTGAACGAAAACGGAGGGATACAATTATTCAATAATAACCGCCATTCAAATTTCAAAGACATCAGCGATTCCGTGGGACTTCGGAATGCAGCCTATTCAGGTGCAGCAATTGCTTTTGGTGATTACAACAATGATGGAATGCTTGATATTTTTGTTGCAGGAGGTCCGAACAGCAAATGTTCGCTGCTTAAAAATGATGGTCATCGGTTTGTCGCTGATCCCGTATCAAAAAAACTCAGTACTGCGCTGAAAGGGATAAAAGTAAATGATGTCGCTTTTGTGGACTTTGATAATGACGGGCACCAGGATTTGCTGGTGGCCGGCGTAAACGCTGATAAATCAAAAAGCGGGGTAAAACTGTTTCACAATGATACAACCAAAGGATTTAGTGATGTTTCGTACCTGTTGCCCAAAAATGTATTGCGGGCGCATCATATTAAAATCGGCGATTTTGATATGGACGGCGACCAGGATATTCTTTTGTCAGGGCCGGACGGCGTCCAGTTTCTTAGAAATGACGGCGGCAATATGAACCATTTTATTCAGGTTCAGCTATTTGGGCTTTCTTATGGCAACAGCAAAAACAACAGGTTGGGAATCGGGGCGCAGGTTGAACTAAGATCGGGAGATTTGTATCAACTCAAGACGGTAACCGGCCCTATAACCGAATTTGGCGTAGGTACGAGGAACAAGTTCGGTACGGTTCGTGTTATATGGCCAAACGGCGTTGCGCAAACCATTGCCGACCCGACAAGCCAGGAACGCATATTAGAAGTGGAACTACTTAAAGGCTCTTGTCCATTTTTGTTTACATGGAACGGTAACAAATATGAATTTATAAAAGATATGATGTGGAGGAGCGCCCTTGGCATGCCATTGGCCATTCACGGTACCGATACTACTTATGCTTTTTCGGATGCCTCCAAAGAATATCTGCTTATTCCCGGAGAAAAGCTAAAACCCAGGAACGGCCGCTATTCAATTAAGGTGACAGAAGAATTGTGGGAGGCGGTTTACTTCGACAAAGTTGGGCTCACAGCAGTGGATCATCCTGACTCGGTGGATGTTTATGCCGACGAACGGTTTGTACCCCCTCCCTTCCCGGGAAAAAGGCTTTACCAGATAGCTGACAAGCATTTGCCGCTTAGCGCCAGAGATGAAAAAGGCAATGATCTGCTCCCTAAAATCAGCGCTTATGATTTTCAATATGCTGCGAATTTTTCATTGGGGAAATTCCAGGGCCTTGCCGAAAATCATGAGCTGATCCTTGACCTTGGAAGTAAAGCCAAGGCAGATAGCCTGACTTTGCTTTTGCGGGGATGGATCTTCCCGTCAGACGCCAGCATTAATATGGCCGTTGCCCAATCGGATAAGTATAGTGTCCATCCGCCTTCTTTACAGGTCATCAATAAAAAAGGCAAATGGGAAACCGTTATTCCAAATATGGGTTTCCCGATGGGCCGGGATAAAATGGTTATTGCCAACCTGTCGGGTAAATTCCTTACGGCCAATGACAGGCGGGTGAAGATCAGCACTAATATGCAAATTTACTGGGACCAAATATTTTTCTCGTCCGGAAATGTAAAAGCGCCGGTAAAAATGAAGGACCTTAGTATGATTGCGGCCAATTTGGATTACAGGGGTTATTCTGCCGATTACCGGAAAGGCGGACCATTTGGTCCCGAATGGTTTGATTATTACGCTGTAACCAAAGGTCAAAAATGGCGTGACCTTACAGGGAATTATACCCGTTACGGCGATGTATTACCCTTGCTGCAAAAAGCAGATGACGAATATATTATTACAGACGGCGGGGATGAAATAAGTATCGACTTTGATGCCGCAAAATTGCCTGCTTTACCAAAAGGATGGAAGCGTGACTTCCTGATTTACAGCGAGGGATGGGTTAAAGACGGCGACCTGAATACAGCTAACGGGCAAACAGTCGCCCCGCTGCCTTTCCATAAAATGCCGTCTTATCCTTATGGGCGAAATGTTGCCTATCCCGCAGACAAAGAGCACCGGGAATACCAGCAAAAATACAATACCCGGAAAGTAAGTACATCTGATTTTAAAAACGCGCTAAGGTAAGCGGGCCTGGAAAAAAAAGCAAAGCCAGGTAAGTGACGGGCATTAGTTCATTAGTTCATTGGTTCATTGGTTCATTGGTCTGCTTCGTTACCTGTCTGCGGAGTTCATTATGAAATGATGCTTCCTTTATGAATGAAGGACAATAAATAAGTATATGCTCATAAATCGGGAGATATCCTGTTCCGTCTGCCTTTCCCGTCTCCGCATGGTCTGTCAAACATTTATTTAACCCATAAAAAAACCACAAGCCGTCATCACAAACGAAGCAACCGAACCTGCAAATCAGGGAACAAAATTTATGTGGCGACTACGAAAACAGCGATGTATTGAGATGGAAAGTTATTTTGCATTTAAAGCCTTGCAGCAGTATGCCGGTACATATTTTTGGATGAAGGATCTAATAAGCCTGCCTTATATGCAGTTTCTGTCCGTCGGTCCAAACGTTTGCCGCCAGCTTCTTTCAGATTCGCAGTCGCCCGCGACACCCTTGCTCCTGGCTAATACTTCCTGCTGTAAAGGCGTATGCGGGACTTTCACCCTATAGCGCATATCCATGCCCGGCACACAATAATTGAACCCGGTTGGGGAGACTTTTTAATAATTCATTTGTAATAAGATTATTCTATTTTTGAAATGAAATTTAAAGACATCACTATCAGGACGACTGAGATGAGACCAAATTATTATATTTATAAAAAAATAAAAGTCTCTCCGCCAGTTGGCGGAGGAGATTTAGAGGGGGCTTATGCTTGAACAATACGACCTTCATAACCTGATGGTAATTGATATTGAAACTGTTCCGCAATACAGCAGTTTTGATGAGGTGCCGGAGCATTTTCAAAAACTGTGGGAGCTTAAAACACAATACCAGCGCAAGGAAGAAACACCCGAAGAGTTTTATGGCCGCGCCGGCATCTGGGCGGAGTTCGGGAAGGTTGTTTGTATATCCGTAGGCATATTTACCAATGGAAAAAATGTTGGTTTAAGGGTTAAATCCTTTTTTTCGGACGATGAAAAAGAATTATTGGAGAAGTTTTCGGCATTACTGGCCGGTCAGCCCCCGAGTTTGATCTTATGCGCGCATAACGGGAAAGAGTTTGATTTTCCCTATATCTGCCGCCGGATGCTGGTAAACGGCTTAAAAATCCCTTCCCAGCTGGAAATATCAGGTAAAAAGCCATGGGAAGTAAACCACCTGGATACCATGGAGCTCTGGAAATTCGGCGACTATAAAAATTACACCTCCCTGAATTTGCTAACGGCCATATTTAATATCCCCACCCCGAAAGATGATATTGACGGCAGTATGGTCGGCAGGGTTTATTGGGTTGACCATCAATTGCAACGTATTGCTACCTATTGCGAAAAAGATGTGATTGCCACCGCCCAATTGCTCAGGCGTTACCGGGGCGAAGAATTGATCGGCGACGGACATATTACTATAGTAGGGCAATAATGCTGCAGATAAACAACCTCGGTATCAAGTTTAAAACCCAAACAGGCTTTTTTGAGGCGGTTAAAGGTGTGTCTTTTAAACTGGCCAAAGGCGAAACTATTGGTATAGTTGGTGAATCGGGTTCCGGCAAATCGGTTACTTCGCTTGCCATTATGCGTCTGCTGGATAAGCATCAAACCGTGATCAGCGGCGGGGTTTTGCTGAATGGCGCGGGTTTATGTGAATTGGATGAGGCCGGTATGCGTAAGATCCGCAGGCATCATATTGCCATGATTTTCCAGGAGCCGATGACTTCGCTAAACCCCGTATTAACCTGCGGGTACCAGATCACTGAGGCCATACAACTACATTTAAAAACAAGCAGGGCCGAGGCTAAGGAAAGGACTATTGAACTTTTTAAGGAAGTACAGCTGCCCCGACCTGAAGAGATTTTCGACAGCTATCCGCACCAAATTTCCGGCGGACAAAAACAAAGGGTGATGATCGCTATGGCACTGTCCTGCAACCCGGAGATACTGATTGCCGACGAACCCACAACTGCCCTGGATGTTACGGTTCAAAAAACAATCATCGAACTGTTGCTGAAGCTTAAAGCCGAACGCAATATGAGCCTGATATTTATATCGCATGACCTGGCCGTGATCGGCGAAATTGCCGACCGTGTTCTGGTGATGTACAAAGGTGAAGTGGTGGAAGAAGCCCCGGCTAAAACTTTGTTTACTAATCCCAAACATCCTTATACCAGGGGCTTGTTAGCCTGTCGCCCTTCGCCTGATCATCATTTAAAAAAGCTGCCTGTTGTAGCTGATTTTTTAAACGATGAAACAAGAAAGGCGGTAAGCATTGAAAAAATAAGGGAAGGCTACCTGTATCCGGCTGATGAAATTAAGGAAAGAAAAAGAAAACTCTACGCACAGGAACCATTGCTGAAAATTACACAGCTCAACACCTGGTTCCCCACCGGGAGGAATTTTTTTGGCAGATCAAAAAACATGGTTAAGGCGGTTAACCAGGTAAGTTTTGATGTTTATCCCGGCGAAACGCTTGGTTTGGTTGGTGAATCGGGCTGCGGAAAAACCACCCTCGGGCGTAGCATTTTACGCCTTATTGAACCCACATCGGGCAGCATAAATTTTAACAATACCGATCTTCGGCTTCTTAAAAAAAATGACCTCCGGGAAATCCGTCGTGATATACAAATCATTTTTCAGGACCCCTACTCCTCTCTTAACCCACGCCTAACCGTTGGCGATTCATTAATGGAGCCATTACAGGTGCACCGGTTTTATACCAATAATGCCAAACGAAAAAGAAAAGTTTTGGAGCTGCTGGAACGGGTAAACCTGCTGCCCGAGCATTTTAACCGCTACCCGCATGAGTTTTCGGGCGGACAAAGGCAGCGCATCGTTATTGCACGGGCATTGGCACTACGGCCTAAGTTTATTATTTGCGATGAATCCGTATCCGCACTTGATGTTTCCGTACAGGCCCAGGTGCTTAACCTGATCCGGGAGCTGCAACAGGAATTTAACCTCACGTATATCTTTATCTCCCATGACCTGGCGGTAATTAAGCATATTTCCGACAGGATGATGGTGATGAATAAAGGCGAAATTGTGGAAACTGGCGATCCCAATGAGATATATTATCATCCCAAGGAGGAATATACAAAGAAATTGATTGCTTCGATACCAGGGAGGGTTGCCTGATTTTTACGGTTTTTATAAGAAAACATCTACATTAGCACATCTTTAAAAAAATGCGTATTCAAATGAAACACCTGTTGTTATCCGTGTTATTATTGTTAACCACTTTATTTGTATTCTCCCAACCTGCACCAAAACCATTTGGCCCATTGCCTGCAGAGCGCCAGCTAAAATGGCAGGAAACGGAAATGTATTGCATTATCCATTTCGGGCCGGATACCTATACCAACAAGGAATGGGGCTATGGCGATGAAGACCCGCAAATATTTAACCCAACACAGTTCAGCGCTATGCAAATTGTCGGCGCAGCAAAAACGGGCGGATTTAAAGGTATTGTTGTAGTAGCCAAACACCACGACGGTTTTTGCCTGTGGCCCACCAAAACTACGGAACATAATATCTCAAAAAGTCCTTACAAAAATGGTAAGGGTGATATTTTGCAGGAATACCGCGATGCCTGTAATAAACTTGGGATGAAAATGGGCGTTTACTGCTCGCCCTGGGACAGGAACAACGCCCTTTACGGCAAGCCCGAATATGTAACCAATGTTTACCGCAAGCAACTAAAAGAACTTTATACCCATTACGGGCCTGTTTTTATCTCCTGGTTTGACGGCGCCAACGGCGGCGACGGTTATTATGGCGGCGCCCGCGAAGTCAGGAAAATCGACCGTTCCACCTATTACGGATGGGATACTACCTGGGCCATACCCCGCAAGCTGGCCCCCGGAGCCGCTTTGTTTGGCGATGTTGGCCCGGATGTGCGGTGGGTCGGTAATGAAAACGGTCATGCCGGACTTACCAGTTGGGCAACTTATACCCCCCATGCACCCGATGCCGGGAAACAACCGGGCAACGGCTATACCAAAGATTTTGAAGGAACTGAAGGTCAGCGCGACGGACAGTACTGGATGCCTGCCGAATGTGATGTTGCTTTAAGGCCGGGATGGTTTTACCATAAAGACCAGGATGATAAAGTAAAATCGCCGGACACTTTGCTGAGCTTGTATTATCAGAGCGTAGGTCGCGGCGCCTGCCTTGATCTTGGCCTCTCTCCCGACAGGCGCGGCCTGTTGTATGAGAATGATGTAAATGCACTAAAGCAATTCGGGCAGATCTTAAAACAAACATTTGCCCATAACCTTGCTGCAGGCGCAACTTTAAAAGCCAGCAACATCCGCGGCGGCAACAGTAAAAAGTTTGGCCCGCAAAATTTATTAGATAACAGCCGTTACACCTATTGGGCCACGGACGACAATATAACAACACCTCAACTAATTGTTAACCTGCACCAGCATAAAACATTCAATGTGATTAGGTTACGTGAAAATATTAAACTTGGTCAGCGTATTGAAGCACTTGCTGTTGATATTTTCAAAGATGGCAAATGGGAACAAATAGCCGAAGCAACCAGTATTGGCGGCAACCGGCTTATCCGCTTACCGCAGGCAGTGACCGCGGGCAAAGTGAGGCTGCGCATCACCAAATCACCGGTTTGTATTGCTTTGAGTGATTTTGGGTTGTACAGGGAGCCTAATTATAAATGGCCTGTTTTAAAGAAAATTGATTAAAGCAGGGGTGTCAGGGTGAGGCACTCGAACCATGTGCGCAAAGGCACAACGCCAATGCATTAGCGCCAATGGCAAAGAGTTCAGGCCACCACACATGGTTCGAGCGCCTCACCATGACACCTGCCGCTAATTTTAGAATATCTTTTATATGTAACGTAGTGAAGCATCTTCTACGCGCGGCAACCAGCATGGCGTTTACTTGCGTGTTGGGAGAAGATTCTTCACTGCGTTCAGGATGACAAAAAAAAACCATGAAAAATAAACTATCACTCTTTTTCCTATTATTTATCACCTCATTAACCGCATCCGCACAGGATGCTCCTTATGATACGCTTAACAAACCCCAGCTTATCTCCCGGCAATTCAGCTTTACCGAAGGGGCTTCGGTTGATAAAAAAGGGAATGTATTTTTTACCGATCAGCCAAATAATAAGATCTGGGAATACAGTACAGATGGCAAATTATCTATATTTTTAGATAGCGCGGGCCGGTCAAACGGGATGTATTTTGATAAAAAGGGCAATCTGATTACCTGTGCCGATGAACATGATCAGCTATGGTCTGTTAGTCCGGATAAAAAAATAAAAGTGCTGCTGAAGGATTACCAGGGCCATTTAATGAACGGCCCCAACGATATTTGGATTGATGATAAAGGCGGGATTTACCTAACCGACCCCTATTACCAGCGTCCCTACTGGACGCGCACCAAACCCGGGCTCGACGGTCAAAAAGTGTATTACCTGTCCAAAGGCAAAAAACAGCCATTTATAGTTGACGCAGACCTTAAACAACCCAACGGTATTGTCGGCACCCCCGACTTCAAATACCTGTATGTGGCTGATATCGGCGATAACAAAACCTATAAATACAACATCAACAAAAACGGCAGCTTGAGCAACCGCAAACTCTTTGTTGAGCAAGGCTCGGACGGGATGACCCTTGATGAAAAAGGCAATGTTTACCTCTGCGGTAACGGCGTTACCATTTATAGCCCGCAGGGAAAAAAGATAGCCCATATCCCCATCCCCGAATCCTGGACAGCTAATTTATGCTTCGGCGGGGTGAATAAGGATGTTTTGTTTATAACGGCTTCCACGGCTGTTTATATGGTAAAGATGAATGTTAAGGGGGTGGAGTGAGGGGTTGTGAAGAATTTGTTAAAAGTAGGAAAAAGTGCGATCCTTTGAGGGGGGAACAGGTTAATTCTTTATTTTGATGCCGGAAAAGACTTTGATTTGAGGAATGACGAAACCCCACCGCATACCAAATTTTTATTAACTTAGGATAAAATATATTTTAGATGACACCTCAAGAAAGAAAAAAAAAGGAGAAAAGCATAAAGCAATATTTGAAAGGGAATAATATTTCAAAAATTCATTATATGCAGGTTGAGCAGACTTTTTCTGATTTGGGGCATATTGTAAATATTTGGAACGTTAAAACAAATCAGGGGGCATGATGGGTGGCGGAAGGAGATGAAGCTCCTATGAATTTGTATCCTCAAGACGCCTTTTACTTCTCAGCTGATGAAGCTTACTCTTTTCACATCGGTATTACTGAACGTCTTAATCATAGGTCGAAAAAAGAATTTAAGCATATTATAGATGAGATTCCTCTTGACATGGAACAAATACAATCCATTAAAAGAAAACTCATGATGGCTGCAGAACAATTATCTATTGAAATAGAGCCAGAACAAATGCAGGGTATTGGCCTTATTTGTCGGGAAAGCCTTATCGAACTTAGCAATGAATTAACCAAAAGAAATACTGAACTCGTTAAAGAAAAAGATTTAAAAAAGAGTGATTTCAAAGGTATTGCCAATCTTTTTATTGACGAGTATATCCCAGGAGAAAAAAATTCCAGCCTTAGAAGTCATGCCAGAAAACTTGTAGATATGGCATGGGGATATTCTTCCGAGATCGTACACTCTTCCAATAAAACATATCCTGACGTTAAAATAAATATTCTTTTCGTGTCAGCCGTTGTTAGTCTTTTTGAAAATATGTTTTTGAAATTTTTAGGATTTGACGGTGAAACTAAATGTGAAAAATGTTTTAGTAAAAATTTGGATATTTTAGATGGTGAAGACGAATTTCATTTAATCCAGCATTGCAATTATTGCGGATTTGAAACCACAATCGAAGTTGAACCTGTAAATAAATAAAACCAACAATTCAATGCAGGTTTTCATTTTTTAGCCAATAGGCCAATTAATTTACCTTATTCTACTATATCTTGGGCAAATTACGATGCTTAAAATATTGAAATGGGCTTTTTGGGGATTAAGAATATAGTCATTAGGCTCCGAATACACCATAACGTTACAGGGTATTTAACCTAAAATTCACATAAAAAATACGAATTCTTATTTTAGATTTGAAAAGGTCAAATAATTTACGTGTAAGCCTAACTTCAACCAAATAATCCAATCCCTGTGCCCACTACCAACCGCGAAAAATTAATCGAAACCATAACCAACCCTGAAAAAACCTGGGACATCATTGTCGTGGGCGGCGGTGCTACAGGTTTGGGGACTGCCCTTGATGCAGCGTCCCGTGGCTATAAAACATTGCTGCTCGAACAGGCTGATTTTGCCAAAGGCACTTCCAGCCGGAGTACTAAACTGGTGCATGGCGGGGTGCGGTATTTAGCACAGGGCGATATTGGCCTTGTACGCGAAGCTTTGTATGAACGCGGGCTGCTCATCAAAAATGCAGCTCACGTGGTAAAAAATGAATCTTTTATTATCCCCAATTATGAATGGTGGAAGGGCGCGTATTATACCATCGGCCTTACCCTTTATGATTTGTTAGCGGGTAAACTCAGTTTCGGGCGGTCGAAACATATCTCCAAAAAAGAAACCATCGGCCGGTTACCCGGCATCCAACAAAAAGGACTTTATGGCGGCGTTGTTTACCATGATGGTCAATTTGACGACTCCCGTTTGGCTATAAACCTCGCCCAAACCTGTTTGGAACAGGGCGCTACGGTTTTAAACTATTTTAAAGTAACCGATCTGCTGAAAGAAAACGGGAAAATAAGCGGCATAGTTGCGCAGGATATGGAAGCCGGAACCGTTTATCAGCTTAAATGTAAAGCCTTGATAAATGCCACTGGCATTTTTGTGGATGACCTGCTGCAAAAGGATGAACCCCATAAAAAACCTTTGGTGAGGCCCAGCCAGGGTATTCATATTGTAGTTGACAGCTCATTTATGCCGGGTTCGGATGCCATAATGATCCCCAAAACGGATGATGGCCGGGTGCTTTTTGTTGTCCCCTGGCATGGAAAACTATTGATCGGCACCACAGATACTCCTTTGGACGAACTTAGCCTTGAACCCCGTGCGCTTGAAGCAGAGATAGGCTTTGTAATGCGTAACATAAGCAAATATTTAAGCCGTCCTCCCGAAAGGAAAGATGTATTGAGCATATTTGCCGGTCTGCGCCCGCTGGCCGCGCCGCAGGACGGATCAGGCGGTACAAAAGAAATATCCCGCAGGCATAAAATATTGGTCTCTGTATCCGGGCTCATTACCATTACAGGCGGTAAATGGACAACCTACCGCCGCATGGCGGAAGATACTGTTGACAAAGCTATAGAAACCGCTAACCTGGATCCGCATAAATGCATAACCGATAACCTGCCCATACACGGCAATAAAAAGGATGTTGACCGCATTAACTACCTATACGTTTATGGCAGCGACTATGAGGCCTTACTTGATCTTGTATATGAAAACCCGGAATGGGCCGAAAAACTTCATCCCCACATGGATTATATAAAAGCAGAAGTGATTTGGGCAGCAAGACATGAAATGGCCCGCACCGTAGAAGATGTACTTGCGCGAAGGGTAAGGGCATTATTTCTGGATGTGAAGACTGCAATTGAAATGGCCCCGGCAGTTGCCCGGTTAATGGCGCAGGAATTGAATAAGGATGAGCAATGGGTGGCTCAGCAAGTTGCGGAGTTTGATGAACTGGCTAAAGGGTATCTGTTGAGCTTTTAGCGTAATTTTTTGTCATTCTGAGTGGTAAAATTTCGCAAAATTCTGAAGGAGTGAATGACTTATTAAAAAACTATCTCATTGCGAGGCACGAAGCAATCGCGAACTTTGCCTGGCGGTTATGAACAGTTCGCGATTGCCACGCTTTGCTCGCAATGACATGGCGGGATTAACATATCATGGATAGCGCAGCGAAGGATCTTCAACGTCATGCATGTAGCCGACCTATCGCTTCAAGATCCTTCACTGCGTTCAGGATGACAAGTGAGCGGCTAACCCAACCAACTGCTAATTCCCCGCCGATACACTCATAAACTCATTAATGGCTTCCAGGTAATGGCAGCCCTGCTGGTTTTGGGAACGCATTTTAAAGGCAACATTGTTAATCACTTTTTGGATCTTTCGCTCGGCATTCATCACCGGACAGCCTTTGCCCTCATTGGGGAAAGTGATTTTAAGCAGGGTATGAATCTCAATGAGTTTACCTTTTATAGCATTAAGCGCAGGGGCATTCTTACGCATCTGGTACCATTCCATGTACTCGGCTATTTGCGTTGCGATGATGGCTTTTGCTTTGGGGGCCTCTGCTTCTCTCCTTTGCAGGGTTTCATCTTTCAGTTTTGAAAGTTCATCCACATTCACCAAAGTAATGCCGGGCAATTCCTTTACAGATGCATCTACATTATTCGGAACGGAAAGGTCAACGATTAGCTTTACGCCCTTGTTTTCCAGCTGTGATTTAAAAATTGTGGGCTGACCGGCATTGGTAGCTGTAAGTATGATATCCGAATTGGCAACATGGTAATCAAGGTCGCTTAACGGGGCGTATTTTAAATTTAGTTCCGCGGCCAGTTCGGCGGCTTTATCTTCGGAGCGGTTGATCAGCGTAATATTTGTGGTACCCAAATAATCAACCAGGTTTTTGCAGGTATTGCGCCCGATTTTACCGGTGCCGATCAGCAATATTTTTTTACCCGCGTTAATTTCAAAGTTTTCTTTGATGTATTGCACGGCAGCGAAAGAAACAGAAACCGTTCCGCCGCTTAAAGCGGTATCATTTTTTATTGTTTTTGACGATTGCAGCACACAATTTACCATGCGCTCTAAAAAGCAATTGATAAAACCACGTTCTTTTGAAAACTTAACCGCAGCCTTCAGTTGCCCGATTATTTCATAATCACCCAATATCTGCGAATCCAAACCGGCGCCTACATTAAACAAATGTTCTACTGCAGCTTCGCCCTTTTTAATATAAGCCAGGCGGGTAAAAGTATTTTTGTCGCCGGTTGTTTGGGTGCATAACAGGTCGATAAGCTCGCCGGCATCTTCTGCAAAACCATAAATTTCGGTACGATTGCAGGTAGAAAGGATAAATAAAGCGTCTGATTTATAGGCCGGGGCTAAATTCAGTATATTTTCATACTGATCGTTATTGATGGAAAATTGTCCCCTTGTTGCTGCATCGGTTTTTTTATAATTAACTCCTGCAATAAAGAAGTTCGAAATATCAACGGGCCTGTTTGTGTTTATTTCCATATATAGTGATCAATTCGGTATTAACCTTTGTTTGTTTAATCCGTTCCTGAATTATAATGGGACTAAATTAGGCCGATTTAAATCATTGTTTGATGATACCCGACACGATGAAAAATGATACAGATCATTTTTATTTTACATTTTTATATATTCGGGATACTGAAATTATTTGGCTCTACAACGATTTGTGTGTGTATGCAATTCATAAATCCTTAGAAAACATTGTTATTATGATGATAAAATGTGGTTTCTAAGGCTCCGAAGAGGCGTAGCCTCGATAAATATTATAGCAACGGATTTTAATCCGTTGAAAACGCCGGGAGGAAAAGATAAAGAACCGTAGGTTTCGACCCATATAATTAGGAAGCTAATATGGATCGTCCGCCAACGGGCGGACTCTTAATATTTAATTCATGTAACAACGGGTTTTAACCCGTTGTTACAAAACATTTCGAGCCGCAGGCTCTATAATTAAACGCTTACCCATACAAAGCGTTAAAAACCCAATTATTTGTTATTTATTCGGTTACGGTAAAATATCTGTTTAAATTTTCTAAATTTAGCCAACCAACCGGCAACCAATTATTATTATGGAAGATGAATACATTTTAGCTTTAGACCAGGGCACTACCAGTTCGCGGGCCATTATTTTTGATCACAGGGGGCAGATCAGGTCTGTCGCCCAAAGGGAATTTACGCAAATTTTCCCACAGCCGGGTTGGGTTGAACATGATCCTAATGAAATCTGGTCAACACAGGCCGGAGTCGCTGCGGAGGCTACTGTTAAGATCGGGATCAATGGTAAAAATATAAAGGCGATAGGTATCACTAACCAGCGCGAAACCACCATTGTATGGAACCGGGAAACGGGCTTGCCTGTTTACAACGCCATCGTCTGGCAGGACAGGCGCACAGCGGCATTTTGCGAGAAACTAAAAAACGAAGGCTTAACGGAGCCAATCCGTGCCAAAACCGGTTTGATCATCGACGCCTATTTTTCTGCTTCAAAAATAAACTGGATCCTAAATAACGTTGAAGGAACAAAAGAACTGGCTGCCGCAGGTAAACTGGCCTTTGGTACGGTTGATAGCTGGCTGGTATGGAAATTTACCCGCGGCAAAGTGCATGTTACTGATGTTACCAATGCCAGCCGCACCATGCTCTATAATATACAGACATTGGAATGGGACCATGAATTATTGCAAATATTCGGTGTCCCCAAAAGCATGCTGCCGGAGGTGAAGCAGTCGAGCGAGGTTTACGGTGAAACGGATACCACTGTTTTTGCATCAAAAATTCCCATAGCAGGTATTGCAGGCGACCAGCAGGCAGCCTTATTCGGACAAATGTGTATTGATAAGGCTATGGTGAAAAACACTTATGGAACCGGTTGCTTTATGCTTATGAATATCGGCGATAAATTTATCGCTTCCAAAAACAACTTGCTGACCACCATTGCCTGGAAGATCAACGGAAAAATCCAGTACGCTTTTGAAGGCAGTATATTTATAGGAGGCGCAGTAGTGCAATGGCTGCGCGACGGCCTGGGGATCATAAAAACTTCGGCCGAGGTTGAACTGCTTGCACTGGATGTTAACGATACCGGAGGGGTTTATTTTGTGCCCGCCTTTGCCGGCCTCGGTGCGCCTTACTGGGACCCTGATGCCAGGGGAACGATTGTCGGCTTAACCCGGGGAACTACCGCGAGTCATATCGCCAGGGCCGCGATTGAAGCCATTGCTTATCAAACCGTAGATGTTTTAAAGGCGATGGAAGCAGATGCCGGGATGAAGATAAAAGAACTGCGGGTTGACGGCGGCGCTACCGCCAACAATCTGCTGATGCAATTTCAGGCCGACCTGTTGAATTGCAAAGTCATAAGGCCCAAAATAGTGGAAACAACCGCCCTTGGCGCCGCGTATCTGGCAGGACTGGCAGTTGGATACTGGAAAAATGTGGAAGAGATACAGCAGCAATGGCAATCGGAAAGGAATTTTAACCCTGTTGGCAACCCGGAAGAATTACAAAAGGCAATGGCAGGCTGGAAGCGGGCGGTTTACGCTGCGCAGGCCTGGTCGGGAGCTGTTCATAGTTGATGGTTCATGGTTCATAGCAGCTGCACCGTATCGATCAGCAGCAATGAACCCATTACCCACTTCCGGCTATGAACCATGAACTATGAACCATGAACTAATCAAACCATTCAAACTAAATCTCAAAAAATATGTCACCATTTATGGCCGAAATGATCGGCACCATGTTACTGATACTTTTAGGCGACGGCGTAGTTGCCAACGTATTATTGAACGATACAAAAGGGAATAACGGCGGGTGGATAGTGATTACTACCGGCTGGGGCCTTGCTGTTTACGTGGGTGTAGTTGTTGCCGGCCCTTATAGCGGCGCCCATCTTAACCCTGCTGTTACTATCGGGCTGGCCATAGTCGGTAAATTTCCATGGGCAAATGTGGCACCTTATATTATTGCGCAAATGCTGGGCGCTTTTTTAGGCGCGCTCCTGGTTTGGCTGATGTACTACAATCATTTTCAGCGAACCAATAAACCTGATTCTATTTTGGCTATTTTTTGTACCGGCCCGGCTATCCGTAATTATGCTTCCAATATCATCAGCGAGATTATAGGGGCTTTTGTACTGGTGTTTACCGTGTTTTATATTGCGGGGGCGCAAATTACGCCAACTAAAACGCCTATAGGTTTGGGTTCGGTAGGAGTCCTGCCGGTTGCTTTGCTAGTATGGGTGATCGGCCTATCCCTCGGCGGGACTACCGGTTATGCCATTAACCCCGCCCGTGACCTCGGCCCAAGGATCATTCATTTTATTGTACCCATTAAAAGTAAAGGGACAAGCGATTGGTCGTACGCGTGGATCCCTGTGCTGGGCCCGATTGCAGGCGCTGCCATAGCGGCAGTTTTGTATATGCAGCTGAAATAAGATGCTTTGATTGATATGATCCGGCAAGGTACACGTCCCCACAGGCATACGCGTCTTTCCTGAAAGCGGCTCACCGACCCGTTATTGCTTAGGGTAAAATTTTGAGAAATTTTGAAGGGGGAATGACAAAAAAAAGGGGTCATGGTGAGGCACCGACCAAGGCCAACCCTGGAAAAAATCGCAATGACGTTATTATAAGTGTCTTGATAATCAACAACTTATAAACACATCATTATAAGCGGCGGCTGTCATGGTGAGTGCTGACCAGGGCAAATCCTGGAAAAAATCGCGATGACGTTGTTTTATTCATTGCCGTTGGCTTCAGCCAACGGGATACAGAGGCGATAGTCAAAGGCTTTAGCCGCACAATTTAGGCTAAAGCCAGATTGTCCTGATTATCTTTTCCGTCCGCTAAAGCAGACGGCAATGAATAAGTCGACCGTTGCAAGTGCATTGATAATCAGCAACTTGCAAACACGTCATTATAAGGCACTCGAACCATGTGCGCAAAGGCCGACGCCAATGCATTAGCGCCAATGCATTAACACTAATGCATTAACACTAATGCAAAGCGTACAGGCCACCGCGCATGGTTCGAGCGCCTCACCATGACACCCCTTTTTTGTCATTCATTAAGTTGATAATCAGTAACTTATAATCACGCCATTATAAGCTACAAAAGCTCCGTCGCCAAATTAGCCAATTCGCTCCGCTCCCCTTTTTGCAGGGTAATATGCGCGTAAAGCGGGTGCCCTTTGGCTTTGTCGATTAAATACGACAAGCCGTTACTTTCAGCATCCAGATATGGGGTATCGATCTGGTAAATATCGCCCGTGAACACAAACTTACTGTTTTCGCCGGCGCGTGATATGATCGTTTTTACTTCATGAGGGGTTAGGTTTTGGGCCTCATCAACTATAAAAAATATCTTGCTTAATGTACGGCCGCGTATAAATGCCAGCGGGGCAATGGATATTTTTTCGTTGGTTACCAGTTCGTCAATTTTGGCCTGCATTTTTTCATCGTCGGCAAACTGGTCTTTTATAAATTTAAGATTATCCCAAATCGGCGCCATATAAGGGTCGATCTTTGATTTAATGTCGCCCGGCAAAAACCCTATATCCTTATTGCTCAAAGGGACAATGGGCCTGGTCACAAAAATCTGCCTGAAGTTTTTCCGCTGCTCCAGCGCGCCTGCCAGCGCCAGCAAGGTTTTTCCGGTGCCTGCGTTACCCTGAATAGTCACCAACTTAATATCCGGATGCAGCAGGGCGTGAATAGCAAAAGCCTGCTCCATATTTCTGGGAAAAATATTAAATATGGGCTGTTCGGTTACTTTTTCCAGTTCGGCTTTTTGCGAATTATAAAATACCGATACGGATGCTTTCTTGCTGTTTAAAGTATAGAAATGGTTACTGGTATGCGGCTGCATCTCAAAACTATCCCCGGATAATATTTCCTGCCTGTTTAACTGGTTGATCAACTTCTCTGGTACCTTATCCAAAGTTGTTTCGCCGGTATATAACTTATCAAGGTTTTTAATTTTACCTGTTTCATAGTCCTCCGAATGAAGGCTTAATGCTTTGGCTTTTAAACGAAGGCAAATATCTTTTGAAACCAGTACAATCTTTTTGTCAGGGTTTTCTTCCTGCAAAGCTAAAGCAGCGTTTAAAATACGGTGATCTACCTTATCCGAACCAAAAACAGCCTCGGCATCCGCGACAAGGGATTTGGTATCCATGATCACCTTGAAATTCCCTTTGCTTGTTCCGGTTAACGGTCGCCATTCATTAATGAGATGGTTATGCGAAAGATCATCCATCAGCCTGATAAAGCTGCGGGCTTCGAAATTGCGGGTATCGTTGCCGCTTTTCATATTATCAAGCTCTTCCAGTACCTGGATGGGTATGGCTACATCGTGTTCCTGGAAATTTTCAAAGGCGTTATGATCGTATAAGATCACCGAGGTATCTAAAACAAATATTTTTGGCCTTCCGTTCTGCTTGCTTTTGCCTTCCTTACTCATGTGCGTCTAAATTAGCTATTTTCGGGCGGGCAGGAAAATAGAATTCAAAATTGACGATATAAAATACCCTAAAAAGCGAAAACGGAAGCCTCCTCTTGCGATTCGACTTCCGTTTCCTGACTCCCTGACTAACCGTGGTTATTCAGAAAGCACCAAGTTTTGTGTAAATTAACCGATCTGCTATTCTGTTGCCCTTGCGGACATTGATCCTTTCAGTTCATTAGCGGATATCTGCTATTCTCCGTAAAAAATTGCAGCCCTGCTAATACCTCTTTTAATTAACCTTCATTTTCCGTGGCTTTCGCCCTTGTTGTTTCAGGTAACTCAAGCACTTCTTTGATCTTTAACTCGCCCGGGGGTTCGTCCGATTCATTTCTGTAATCCTGTAAGGTTGTCAAAGTACGTCGTTCTTGATGATTCTAATATAGGGCGTGTTTGAACATTTGTCAAGGTTTTTTTTTATTTTTTATTAACAGGTTTTAAACATTTTTATACCATACTTTCCATGATTGATCCATAGCTATTTCGGGTATTATTCAGTCATTTTTAGGGGGTTATTAACATCATAGTTATGCACAAAAAATGCTAAAAGCTGTCGTTTAAAGGCTTACTGAAATTCCCAAAATATGGAATTATAAATATTATCTTAGAAAATGCGGTCAAAATACAAGGCTAAAATTACCTGATTTTTATAAAAAGCTTCATTTTTACAACAAATACTTTTATAAATATTTTAAAAACTTGCTATTGCTAAAGATTTATTTTAATTATGTAAAATAATCATTCACCGGCTATTTAAACCAATTTAATGAAACGCAGCTTTTATATTGTAGCATTAATAATGCTCACTTTTTTTGTTATTTCCTTTTTAACAAACATCATTGGCCCACTGGGCCCGGAGTTTATTAAGGACTTTAAACTGAGTACCGGATTAGCCGGCGTATTGCCATTCGCCTTTTTTATTGCCTATGGTGTTATGTCGATCCCTTCGAGCATGCTGGTGCAGAAGTACAATGAGAAAGTGATTATGACCGCAGCATTTGTAGTCGCATTCCTGGGGGCTTTACTTTTGGCTGCTGAACCAAATTACCTGACTGCTGTTTTATCATTATTTTTAATAGGCTGCGGAATGGCCATGCTGCAGGTGGTGATCAATCCCTTATTAAGAACTGCGGGCGGAGAGGAAAACTATGCTTTTACCTCTGTTTTAGCACAACTGATATTTGGTGGCGCTTCCTTTATAAGTCCATTTGTATATTCTTATTTGGTGCTGAACTTAGCCAAAGGGAATCATTCGGGTGTTTTTTCCGTGTTGCAGCCCTTAGTTCCGCATGATCTGCCGTGGATATCCCTTTACTGGCTCTTTACCGTGATCTGCCTTTTTATGTTTGCCATTTTGCTGATCTCCAGGTTTCCTAAAGTTGAGTTAAATGAGGATGAAAAAGCCGGGCCGTGGAAAACCCACGTTATGCTTTTTTCAAAACCCGTTGTCATCTTATACTTCATCGCATTGTTTTGCTATGTTGGAACAGAACAGGGCGTTTCTTACTGGATGTCCGAATTCCTGTTTAAATACCACCATTTTGATTCCGAAACAACCGGTGCACATGCTGTAGGCTACTTTTGGGGTTTAATGACCGCCGGAGGTATTTTAGGTTTGTTTCTGTTAAAACTGATGGATAGCCGTAAACTACTCGTTCTGTTTACCATCCCGGCAATCGTTGCTTTAACATTTGGCCTTTTTGGCAGCGCGCAGATATCATTATACGCGTTTCCAATTGTAGGTTTCTTTATGTCGGTAATGTACCCTATCATATTTTCGCTTGCCCTTAGTTCCGTAGATGAAAACCACGGATCATTTGCGGGTATTTTGGTAACCGGTATCATCGGCGGCGCCGTTGTTCAGCTGCTTATCGGCGAACTTGGAAATTTTGTAGGTTTACGTGCTGCAATGACGTTTTTGTATATCACGTTCGGCTACATGTTAAGCATCGGCTTCTGGGCAAAGCCGCTGGTTACCAATAAAACTATTTTTGATACCAAAGACAAAGTTTAACAATAAAAATGAAGGATATAAAAATTATAGGGATCGATCTGGGTGCCACAAACATTCGCGGCGCAGTGGTTAATGATGAGACTTTATCAGAAATTGTATCAAGGCGGATCCATACCAAAGGGACCGAACAACAGGTTTTGGAAGATGTTTATTCGCTGATTGATGCCCTGATAGATGATGATATAAAAGCGATAGGGATCGGCGTTCCGAGCGTGGTGGATGTAAAATTGGGAATTGTTTATGATGTGATTCATATCCCCTCATGGAAGGAAGTCCCGCTAAAAGAATTGCTGGAAAACCGTTATCGTATCCCTGTTTTTGTAAATAATGATGCCAACTGCTTTGCTTTGGGCGAACATTATTTTGGCAAGGGCAAAGGTGTTGATGATATGATAGGATTAACCATTGGTACCGGTCTTGGGGCGGGCGTCATCATCAATAACCATTTACATGCCGGTAAAAACTGCGGCGCGGGTGAATTCGGCATGGTGGATTATCTTGACCATAATTATGAATATTATGCCAGCGGCTCATTTTTCCAGAATGTTTATGGATTGAACGGCGAACAGGTATTTAAAAACGCCAGAAATGGCGATAAACATGCCTTAATATTATACCACGAACTTGGTATTCACCTGGGTAATGCCATCAAGATAATCATGTACACTTACGATACCGGACTGATCATTTTAGGCGGTTCGGTACAGCTGGCTTATGAATTCTTTGAAAAATCCATGTGGGAGCGCATCAACACCTTCGGTTTTCCAAAAAGCATTGAAAAGCTACAGATAAAAACATCCGCATTGGAAAATAGCGGCATATTAGGGGCGGCTGCTTTGTATTATGATGCGAAATAAAATATTGATTTGAGAATTAAACAATTTGAAGATTTGAAAATGATAATTAATTTCAAATCATATCATTTTCAAATCTTCAAATTTCGCCATCGGCGTTAGGAAGCGTAATTGGGCGCTTCCTTGGTTATCGTAATATCATGGGGATGGCTTTCACGCATACCTGCTGCGGTGATGCGTACAAATTTGGCTTTCTGCAGGTCGTCGATAGTAGCTGCGCCGCAATAGTGCATCCCGGCACGTAAACCACCGATGTATTGATAAATCACTTCGGCAAGCGTACCTTTATAGGGTACGCGGCCAACTATGCCTTCGGGAACCAATTTGGTGACCACGTCGGTTTCATCCTGGAAATAACGGTCCTTTGAGCCTTTATCCATCGCCTCAACCGAGCCCATGCCACGGTAGGACTTAAACTTACGGCCTTCATATAATATAGTTTCGCCCGGCGATTCTTCCACCCCGGCAAATAAGGAACCTGCCATAATGGAACTTGCACCTGCACCAATGGCCTTCACAATATCCCCGGTTTGTTTGATCCCGCCGTCAGCAATTACAGGGACTCCCCTGCCCTGCAAGGCTTTGGCACATTCATAAACAGCAAATAATTGCGGAACTCCAACACCCGCAACAATACGCGTAGTACAAATGGAACCGGGGCCAATCCCCACTTTTACCGCATCGGCGCCGGCATCAGCCAGGGCAATGGCGCCATCGGCTGTGGCCACATTGCCTGCTATAACCTGCAGGTCGGGGTACATTTGTTTTACCAGTTTAACCATATTGATAACTCCCTTTGAATGTCCATGGGCGGTATCAACAGTTATTACATCAACACCTGCGCTAACAAGCGCTTTTACACGGTCGATATTTTCGGGGGCAACACCTACCGCAGCGCCAACACGCAAGCGGCCAAATTCATCCTTACAGGCGCTCGGGAAGTTTTTAAATTTCTGTATATCCTTAAAAGTGATTAAACCACATAAAAGGCCGTCTTTATCAACTACAGGCAGTTTTTCTATCTTATATTTTTGCAATATCGCTTCGGCCTGGAACAGTGTTGTTCCCTGGGGGGCAGTTATAAGGTTGGCGATAGTCATCACCTCGCTTACCGGGCGGTCCATTTCTTTTTGGAAACGAAGATCGCGGTTGGTGATTATACCTTTAAGCTTGCGGTCGGCATCAACAATCGGGATCCCTCCTATCCTGAATTCGCGCATTATTTTAACGGCATCGGCAACGGTTGCCGATTCATGCAGCGTTACCGGGTCCTGGATCATACCGCTTTCCGAGCGTTTTACTTTACGCACTTCATCGGCCTGTTCCTGTATCGTCATGTTTTTATGCAGGATACCAATGCCGCCGGCCTGGGCTATCGCAATAGCCAATGCAGATTCGGTAACAGTGTCCATAGCCGCGGAAAGAATAGGAATATTCATCCGGATCTTTTTGGTTAGCCACGTACCCGTATCAACATCACGTGGTAACACTTCTGAATAAGCAGGGAGGAGTAAAACGTCGTCGTAAGTTAATCCTTCGGCGACAAATTTTTGGGGATCTGATTGCATAGCAAATAATTGTTTGGAGTTATTATTTGCCGGGCAAAGCTAACCTTTTTTTTCGTATTTTGGAAGTATGATTTTGGAATATTTGATTGATTTGAAAATATGTCAATTTGATGATTTGAAAATGCTATCCATCAAGCATCAAATCGACACATCCTCAAATTAATATTTCCCCACTATAACTTTATAAAACTGGTCAAAATTCAAATACCTGTTAGCAAGCTCCTGCAACTGATCAGCAGCAACTGTTTTAACTACATTTACATACCTGTCGTAATAATCATAATCCAGGCCGGCGAAATACAGGTTTTTAAATTTATCGGCATGCGAAAAAACATTTTCCAAACTGCCTAAAAGTGAGCCCAGCATAAAGTTGCGCACCAGGGATAATTCTTCTGCCGGGATAGGCTCATTTCTTAATAAATTGAGCTCCTTTTCAATTTCGGTTATTGCAGCTTTGCAAACATCGGCCCCTACCTCTGTTGCAATAAACAGGGAGCCGCCTTGTTTAAATGAAGCCATGCCCGACCCGATCCCGTAGGTGTAACCCTTGTCTTCACGGATATTAACCATAAGCCTCGAACCAAAATAGCCGCCTAAAACAGTATTTAACACCTGTAATAAAGGAAAATCGGGATGCGTCCGGTTAATTGCCGGAATCCCCATGCGAATGGCAGATTGCAGGGCATCAGGTTTTTCAGTAAGATAAAAATGTTCCGTGGCAGGTTGTAAGCCGGGCTGTGTTGTATCCGCATTTACGGGTGAATTCGTCCAGCCCTTATCAAATGTATTTGTTACCAGTTCGAGGATATCCTGTTCGATCTTACCGGCGATAACTATGGTACAGTTAGACGGCTGGTACATTTGTTTAAAATGCGCAAGCATATCCTCACGGTGCAGGGTTTTGTAATCATCAGGATCAGCGCCTAAACCGTACAGGGTAGCTCCAAACATTGCTTTGTTAAACACACGCCGGGCCACAAAATCATTTTTTTGCATGCTCACCTGCAGTTTTTGCTGCTGGTTGCGGATAAACGTTTCCAGTTCCTTTTCGGGGAAAATAGAATCGTTTATAATATCGTAAATAACCGGCAAGGTATGCTGCAAGTGTTTGTTCAGACTGTAAAGGGTCACCTGCGAATGGTCGTAACCATAGTCAACCTGCAAAAAAGCACCGTAAAAATCAACTTTATCCGCAATTTGCGCTGCGGTTAAACTGCCGGTGCCTTCGGTTAGCATGGTGTTTACTGCAATATTGAGCAATGGTTTGACCGCATCAAAACGCTGGTTGCCAAAAATCCATTCAATACGCACCAATTCCTGGTCGCCGGAATTAAAGCAAAATATATTGCAGCCGTTATCAAGCTTCTGATGGGCGGGCCGTATCAGGTTTATATGATCTATCGCCCTGAATTCAGGGGCTTTTTTTCTTTGAAGTGTCATTTTAGTTTTAAAGGTTGTATTGGTTGTAAAAGTTGTAATTTATTGATTTGGCATCCAACCATTTCAACATTTATAACTTATTACAACCCTTATTAACTTATTTCCGCCAAGTAAATAAGCGTTGTTGAATTATCCTTCCTGAATAATTGATTTGCCAGCGCTTTTATCTGCTCTGCACTTACTTCCAGGTATTTATCAGTTTCGTGATTGATCATTTCCGCATCGCCAAGCAGTTCGAAAGAGGCCAGGTTCATTGCCTTATCCAGCAGGGACATTTCCGAAAAGATAGTAGTTGATTCAATTTTGTTTTTCACCTTGGTAAGCTCATCTGCCGGTATTTCCTCCGTTTTTATGCGCTCCAGTTCTTCCCATATCGCAGCTTCCGCGGTTTCAATGCTTACATTTTCCGTCGGCTTGCCTTCAAAAACAAACATGCCTTTGTCAAGGCTCCCCGTCATATAAGCATGTACTTCACTAAATAGTTGTTTTTCTTTTACCAGATTACGGTACAAACGGGAGGAATTTCCGCGCGAAAGTATGTCTGACATCAGCTCAGCAATATAATACGATTTATCCAGCCTGTCGCCCATAAGGAATGCAATATACACATCATTCAGCGGCACTTTTGCGGTAACCGTTGCGCGGCGCTCTTCATGCTGTTCGGGCTCCTGCTGCAAATTGCGGTGATACTTTTCACCTGCCGGGATCGGCCCGAACCATTTTTCGGCCAGCTTTTTAACATCTTCCGTCTTCACATCGCCGCCAACAACCATAATGGCATTTTGCGGATTATAATGCTTCTTGAAAAAGGCTTTTACATCTTCAATTTTCGCATCTTCAATATGCTTTATCTCTTTCCCGATAGTAGCCCATTGGTAAGGGTGTTTTTTATAAACCATCGGCCTTAATTTAAGCCATACGTCGCCGTAGGGCTGGTTAAGGTAGCGTTGTTTAAATTCTTCAATAACCACATTGCGCTGTACCTCCAGACTTTTTTTGCTGAAAGCCAGGCTTAACATCCGGTCGCTCTCCAGCCAGAAAGCGGTTTCGATATTTGCCGAAGGCAGGGTGATGTAATAATTAGTGATATCATTACTGGTAAAGGCATTGTTTTCGCCGCCTACACGCTGCAAAGGCTCATCATAGCTCGGAATATTTACAGAACCGCCAAACATCAGGTGCTCAAATAAATGCGCAAATCCTGTTTGGCCGGGATCTTCATCGCGGGCGCCGACATCATATAAAATATTGAGCACCGCCATGGGCGTAGTGTTATCTTCGTGAACAATAACCCGCAGGCCATTTTCTAATGTAAACCGGTTGAATTTAACCATCTATTAAAATTATATTAACGGAAGGCAAAGGTAGAATTTTTGTTGAAAGAGATTGTATTTTGAAAATCGGGTAATTTGTAACTATTCAGTACCGAATTCAGGCTGAAAACAATTAAAATTTGTGTTACCGGCAAAAGGCTGCCTTTCAGCAGCCTTTTTATTATATATGATGACGTAAAATGTTAAAATTTGAAGATCAACTTATGTATTTTATACGAAACCAGTTTCAGGTCTATCTATCACCATCCCTTCTGTACTCACGTTCGCGGTCATCGTTATGGTATGCGGGCTGATCGTAACCTCTCCGGTTCCTGTTATCGTTTGACTGATCGTAACCTCTCTGGTCCCTGTTATCGTAACCACCACGGTCTCTGTTTTGGTAAGACTGATCATAACCACCGCCATCGCGGTATTGTTGTTCCGACTGATTATACCCGGCCTGCCTCCTGTCATTAGCGTGTTGCCGGTAATAACTCTGGTCTCTGTTTTGTTGTACCGGCTGACGGTAATTATCCCGTCTTTGGTTGTCTGAACGTTGATAGTCGGCCCGTTGGGCATCAGCAGAGTTATAAATAAAACCGCTTAATGCAATTGCTGATAATATGATTAACTTTTTCATTATTTTAATTTTTATATAGCTATGACGACATATAAAGTCTATAGTTTAATCACATATATTACTATTGTTCCATGTAACAGGCATATTACAGAATATTATACTGTTCGCTTAAAACCCGGGCATTTGAAATATTGTCATTTTCTGGTAATTGTTTTTTAAACAATTTAAAAAAACAGATGTTGTCACATGATTAGTACAAAACCAATTCCCTGATTTAAATCTGTTTAAATTAACTTTGGCTATAAATTAAAAATGACTTATGAAAATGAAAAAATTGTTTATCCTTTTACTGCCGGTTTTCGCATTGATTGGATTAATAGTATTTAATGCCTGCAAAAATCCCGACCGCACAAACACAACGGATGCAGCGAATGCAGGTTTAACCCTTCCGGCTGGTTTCAGCGCTGTGGCAGTGGCCGATAACTTAGGACAGGCAAGGCACCTGGTGGTTACCCCGCAAGGCGATATTTATGTCCATTTGGCTAATTCCAAAAAAGGCCGGAGTATCCTGGTTTTACATCTGGACGGAGATAAAACAACATTAAAAACAAGTTTCGCTGATTATGGCGGCACTGGTATTGCCATTAAGAATGGCTATTTATATGCCTCATCCAATTCAGATGTGTACAGGTATAAACTGAATGATAAAAATGAGGTGATTAACCCCGGTCAGCCGGAAAGGATTGTTACCGGTTTAATAAACCGCAGAATGCACGAGCCTAAAGCCATTGCACTGGATAACGATGGCAATATTTATGTAAATATAGGCGCCTATTCAAACATTTGCAGCGACTTTGATCCTAATAAAACAGGCTGCCCTATTTTAGATTCGGCAGCCGGGATCTGGCAGTTCAGGGCCGATAAACCGAATCAGCATTACAGCGATGGCATAAGGTATGCCGGCGGTTTACGTAACGTAGTTGGCCTCGACTGGAACCAGCAGGATAATCAGCTTTTTGTGATGCAGCATGGCCGGGATATGCTGCATGATCTTTTTCCTAAATATTACACGATAAAACAATCTGCTGATTTGCCGGCAGAATGTATGTTTGCTTTAAAAAAGGGCGATAATGCCGGATGGCCTTATGTTTATTATGATTGGATCAAGCATAAAAACATGCTTGGCCCCGAGTATGGCGGCGATGGCGTTAAAGCGGCAGACCCAAAATTTCTTAACCCGGTAGCTGCTTATCCTGGTCATTTTGCCCCTGATGGTTTACTGTTTTATACCGGAAACCAATTCCCGGAGAAATACAAGAACGGCGCCTTTATCGCTTTTCACGGATCATGGAACAGGGCGCCAGAGCCACAGGATGGTTATTGCGTGGTATTTCAGCCCTTTAAAAACGGGAAACCTGATGGCCAATGGGAAAAATTTGCCGACGGGTTTGCCGGGACTGCCGAGCAAAAAGCCTCAGGCCGGGCAGTACACCGCCCATGCGGACTTGCACAGGGCCCCGATGGATCGCTCTATGTAACAGACGATAACAAAGGAACAATTTATAAAATCACCTACAGTAAATAAGAATGAAGTTAAGAAAAGGTCCGCTGTTATTGTTATTGACATTATTTATAGCAACCGGTATATATGCACAGGTTAAACAGGTTAAAAAAACAGTACATTATCCAGGTTCGGCTGCTGCAATGGCAAGGGGTAAAATTGTTTATACCAATATATGCCTCGCCTGCCACATGGCTGATGGCGGCGGGGTGCAAAACATGAACCCTCCCTTAATAAGCACAAGCTACGTTTCGGGAAATAAACCTGCTTTAATTAAGATCGTACTTAATGGTTTTAAAGATGATGTGGAGATAAACGGGCAAAAGTATTCAAATAACATGCTCCCCCATAGTGATTTAAGCGATCAGCAAGTTGCCGACGTTTTAACTTACGTGCGGAAAAGTTTCGGCAATAAGGCAAGCGCCGTAACTGCTTTTGAAGTAAAAAAGGTCCGGGCATTAATTAAGAATTGATTGTGCTGTAAATTGTCTGAACCTTGATTCACTTGATTTTAGGATGGCCATGATGCTTGTCTGGTTTTAATCATGTAATCCTAAAATCAAGTGAATCAAGGTTCAGACAATTACCCAAACCAATCAAACAAGTCATTTTGCTTTAAAGCTGCCTTATGTTCGGTATCGAGGTCTTTAACTATCAGCCCCTCTCCCATTAAAATAATGCGATTTCCATATTTCAGTGCATCTTTTAAATTATGCGTGATAAGGATAGACGTCAGCCGGTAATCTTTGATCAGCTCGTCAGCTGTCCGCATGACAATTTCAGCCGACCGGGGATCAAGCGCCGCGGTCGGTTCATCGAGCAATAATACTTTGCAGTTATCTATTACGCTCATCAATAAGGTTAAAGCCTGTCTTTGTCCGCCCGATAAGGTGCCCATCAACTGTTCGGTTTTATTTTCGAGTCCCATGCCAAGCGTAGAGATTTTTTCCTTCACCTGGTTTTTGAACGTATCGTTGATGCCGATGGATAGGCCCTTGGATTGGGTACGTATGGCAGCCAGCCTGAAATTATCAATAATACTCAGGTCCGAAGCCGTTCCGCTTACAGGGTTTTGAAAAACACGGGCTATCCATTTGCTGCGCTTATAATCAGGTAATTTTGTAACGTCTTCTCCGTCGATAGCAATGCTCCCGGAGTTAGGAAAAACACTGCCGGCCACCATATCAAGCAAGGTTGTTTTACCGGAGCCATTAGGGCCGACGATTACCAAAAACTCTTCCTTTTTTATATCAAGGCTTACGCCATTAACCGCGTTTACCTGGTTCGCTTTACCTGCGTTAAAAACTTTATGAACGTTTTTTATTTGGATCATTTCCTGCTTAGTAAGGATAAACGTGGTAAGCTAACTATCACCAGCACAAACACAGCGGTAACAACTTTCAGCATATTGGGGTTAATGCCAATATCAAGGGTTACAGCCAATATCAGTTGAAATATTACTGCCCCGGCAAGAACCAGAGCAAGGCTTAGCCACACCGAAGTAATGTGCAACCAATTGATCATTGTTTCGGCAATGATCACCGAACCCAAACCAACGATCACTATCCCTATACCCATGCTGATATCCGTAAAGCCCTGGAACTGGCTGATTAAGTAACCGCTGAGTGCTGTTAAAGCATTTGCCAGTGCAAGCCCGATGATCTTCATCCTGTCGGTATTTACGCCTAACGACCGGATCATAGATTCGCTGTTACCTGTGGCGCGCATGGCAATACCAAAATCTGTTTTTAGGAGGTATCCTATTAACAGCGTAATGATCAATACGAAAATGGCAAGGATCCAAAAAGTATTATGATTTGGATCAGCGCTGATATTGATCAGGGTAAATAAAGAAGAAATATTGATCAGGGGTAGGTTTGACCGCCCCATCAGCGAAAGGTTAACGGAATAAAGGGCTGTCATTACCAAAATACCGGCCAGCAAGGCATTTATTTTTAGTTTGGTATGAATAATACCGGTTAGGGCTCCTGCTATACCGCCTGAAATAACGACAGCGGGTAAAATAATATAGGCAGGCTGGTGATGTGTAAGTAAAATAGCCGTAACCACTGCGCCTAAAGTATAGCTTCCATCGGTGGTAATATCAGGGATATTGAAAATCTTCATGGAGATGTATATCCCCAATGCAATAGCCGAAAAGCAAAGCCCCTGTAATAATGCGGTGAGGTAAAAATCCATTATTTAACGGCAGTGAAATTTGAAGGTACGGTGATGTTATATTTTTTTGCAGCGGCGGCATTATACACTCTTTTACGCACCTTAACCATTTCGGGCTGCAAACCGGCAGTGGAATGTGATTTTAAAAACCTTGCAGCCTGTTCACCAGTCTGGTATCCCCACTGGTAAATATCAGCCCCGAAAGCAGCTACCGCGCCGCGTTGCACCAAACCGGCCTCGCTTGTAAATATGGGTACATTTTTTTGATCGCAATTTTTTAAGATGGTTTCAAATGAGGCAAATACACTATTATCCGGGTTGGCAAAAAAGGCGTCGATATTATTACTGAGTAATGATTGCGTAACCAGTTGTGCATCTGCCGAAGAATTTAAAGGTAGCGCTATCAATGTTATTTTTAACTTATCGGCCAATGATTGTATCCGCTGTTTTGCTTCCACCGATTGTGGTTCCGACTGGTTATAGATCATCCCAACCACCAATTTGCCGGATTTTGGCTTTAAAAATTTAGGAATGTTGGAAAATGAAGTATCAATATAGTTTAAATCCTCCACCGTGCCAAACAAATTGGCCGGGCCTTTACCTGTCGCATCCTGCAAATTCATCAGTTTCGCTACCGGCGATACCATCACAAAAACAGGGATAGTTTTTGTTTTTTGTAATGCTGTAATAGAAGATAATGTTGTACAGGTAGCCATCAGGTCAACTTTATCAGAAACAAAATGGTTAACTATCTGTGTTAAAGTTGGAATGCTGCCCTGCGCATTGCTGTATTCAATTTTGATATTTTTCTGATCTTCACTGAAACCGTTTTTCTTCAGGGCATCAATAAAACCGGCACGTGCCGGGGCAATGCTGGCATCTTCAAAAGCATCTACAAAACCGATAACGGGTACAGTGTTTTTAGCGCCTTGTTTGCAGGAACAAATAACAAAGTATAAAAATAATACGGACAGTAATCTCAGTAACTTCATGCCACTAAGTTAAATAAATGAGATGAAACGGGAAAGGCGAAAGGTTTTACGGTAAAAAAAAAAATTAAATTTGGAAAATTCATATCCAACACCTTATCTTTGGAACAAAATTTGGTAGCAATACCAAAATCATTACCTCTCACACAGGTTTTGATTTATAAAGAAGCGGCGAGAGATCAGGCTCAATGACCCGCTGGCAACCCTTCAATGTTGAAGAAGGTGCCAATTCCTGGCCCGGTAAATACCCCGGGGAATATAAATTAATAACCATGAAAAGTCTGATTTACAACATTCTTCAAAAAATCTTTAAGGCCAAACAAGTTAAACCTGCGTATTGTTACCGCTATACCAATAGCCGTATGTGCATGTGTTGCTGTTGCTGAGCCTGACACGTTTTACTTTTCGTTTTCCTGAAAATGTACGTGTTCTCACAAAAGGAGATTTATATCCGGTTGTGACCTATCTGTAAACAAATCCATTAGAAATTTATCCACCATTAAAATATAAAAACATGTCTGCTCAAAATTTAAAATTCGAAACCCTTCAACTACATGCCGGTCAGGAAGTTGATGCCACCGGATCACGCGCTGTACCTCTGTATCAAACCACTTCTTACGTTTTCAAAAATGCCGAACATGGCGCAAACCTGTTCGCTTTGAAAGAGTTTGGTAATATTTACACCCGTATAATGAACCCGACTACCGATGTTTTTGAAAAACGCATTGCCGCTTTAGAAGGCGGTGTTGCAGCATTGGCGACCGCTTCGGGACTGGCAGCGCAATTTATTGCCTTAAACAACATATTACAGGCAGGCGATAATTTTGTAACCTCCCCTTTCCTTTATGGCGGCACCTATAACCAGTTTAAAGTAGCTTTTAAACGTTTAGGTATTGACGTACGTTTTGCAAAAGACGACACAGCTGAAAACCTGGAAAAACATATTGATGATAAAACCAAAGCTATTTACCTGGAGACTATCGGCAACCCCGGCTTCAACATTGCTGATTTTGAAAAAGTTTCGGCCCTTGCCCGCAAGCATGACCTGCCCCTGATCGTTGACAATACTTTCGGCGCCGGAGGCTATTTGTTCCGCCCGCTGGAGCACGGCGCCAATATTGTTGTTGAATCAACCACCAAATGGATAGGCGGTCATGGCACCAGCATCGGCGGTGTAATTGTTGACGGCGGTAACTATAACTGGGGCAATGGAAAATATCCGCAGTTCACCGAACCATCAGAGGGTTATCATGGTTTGATATTTGCCGATGTATTTGGAATAGGCGGCCCTTTTGGAAATATCCAGTTCATTATCCGCGCCCGCGTTGAAGGTTTGCGTGATTTTGGCCCATCGCAGTCGCCGTTTAACTCATGGCTGAATATACAGGGCCTTGAAACACTTTCACTGCGCGTTCAGCGCCATGTGGATAATACACTTGAACTGGCTAAATGGCTGGAACAGCATCCGCTGGTAGAAAAAGTTAATTACCCTGGTTTGCCATCATCACCGCAACATACTTTAGCTAAAAAGTATTTAAAAAATGGTTTCGGAGCAGTGTTAACCTTCCAGGTAAAAGGTGATAAGGCAAATGCAGGACAGGTAATTGACGGCTTGAAATTAGTAAGCCACCTGGCCAACGTAGGCGATGCAAAAACACTGATCATACAGCCTTCGGCAACAACACACCAGCAGCTTTCGGATGAAGAGCAATTATCAGCCGGGGTTTTACCAAACCAGTTACGCGTAGCTGTTGGTTTGGAACATATTGATGATATTAAAGCCGATTTTGAACAGGCATTTGCGAAAGTGCATGAGTTAGTGTTAGAGGGTGAGTAGAGAGTGGTGAGTAAAAATTAAGATGGTAGGTTAGGAAAACCAATGACTTAATGACCCAATGACCAATGACTTAATGACCCAATGACTAATGACAAAAATGACAGAAATATATAAATACGATAAACCATTTAAGCTTGAATCGGGCAGGCAATTACAGGAACTTGAAATAGGGTTTAATACCTATGGAACGCTCAATAAAAACCGGGATAATGTGGTGTGGGTATGCCATGCCCTCACCGCAAACTCGGATGTATTTGACTGGTGGAAGGGTTTATTTGGTGAAAATAATTATTTTAATCCCAACGATCATTTCATCGTTTGCGCTAATATTTTGGGTTCGCCTTATGGCAGCACTAACCCCTTGAGCAATAACCCGGTTACCGGGCAGCCTTACTATTTGAACTTTCCTCAATTTACTGTACGGGATATTGTTAAGGTACACCAGTTATTGGCTGAATATCTGCAAATCAATACGATTGAGATTTTATTAGGCGGTTCGCTCGGCGGTCAGCAGGCTGTTGAATGGGCGATAATTGAGCCTGAACGCATCAAAAACCTGATACTGATAGCTACCAACGCAAAACATTCGCCATGGGGAATCGCATTTAACGAATCGCAGCGCCTGGCTATCAGCGCCGACCGTACTTTTTATGCCGGAACACCCAACGGAGGTCAGAAAGGCCTAAAGGCTGCAAGGAGCATTGCGCTGCTCTCTTATCGTAATTATAAAACTTATTCCATTACCCAGCAGGAAGAAAAAGATCATCAGGTTGATGATTATAAAGCATCCTCCTACCAAAACTACCAGGGCGAAAAACTGGTAAACAGGTTTAACGCCTACAGTTACTGGTATTTATCCAAAACAATGGATTCGCACAACGTGGGCAGGCACAGGCACGGCGTTGAAAAAGCATTGAGCCTGATAAGGGCCCGTACACTGGTGATCGGCATAAAATCGGATGTTTTATTCCCCATTGAGGAACAGCAATACCTGTTCAGGCATATCCCGAAATCAGCGCTTGCCGAGCTTGATTCGTTTTACGGGCACGACGGCTTTCTGATTGAAACTGAAGCATTAACAAACATTATTACATCATTTTTGAAAACTGATGTAAAAGGGAAAATAATTGAACTGCAACGTACCGCATAATGAGTAAAAAATTAAATATAGGGTTATTTGGCTTTGGCGTGGTTGGCCAGGGTTTGTATGATATTATCAAAACCAAACATCTGAACCTTGAGATCAAAAAGATCGCCATAAAGGACGCGCATAAACAAAGATCGCTCCCTGCGCATTTATTTACCACCGAAAGGGACGAATTGCTCAACAACCCGGAAATTAACACCATTGTTGAACTGATCAACGATACCGAAGCGGCGTTTGAAATTGTTTCGAGGGCTTTAAGCTCGGGTAAAAATGTGGTGTCAGCCAGTAAAAAAATGATTGCTCTTCATTTAGAAGAATTGATCGCATTACAGCATAAATATGGCACATCTTTATTGTATGAAGGTGCAGTTTGCGGCAGTATCCCCATCATCCGCAACCTGGAGGAATATTATGACAATGAACTGCTGCATTCTATTAGCGGTATTTTTAACGGATCATCCAATTATATCCTGTCAAAAGGGTTTATTGAAAATATGGACTATGATACCGCTTTAAAACAGGCGCAAGACCTCGGTTTCGCTGAAACCGATCCAACCAGCGACGTAGGCGGGTTTGACGCCAAGTATAAACTGGTAATTGCCGCCGCACATGCTTATGGCGTAATTGTAAAGCCTGATGAAGTATTTAATTTAGGGATACAAAACCTTAGCGCCTACGATCTGCAATATGCCCGCGAAAAAAACCTTAAAATAAAACTGGTGCCGGTTGCAAAAGAACTGGACGACCGCCATGTGGCTTTATTTGTATTGCCAAAATTTGTTAACGACAAAGAGTTTTTATACAATGTGGAGTATGAGTATAACGGCGTAATTGTACAAGCCGCTTTCGCCGACCAGCAATTCTTTTTTGGAAAAGGCGCCGGGGGCCACCCTACCGGTTCGGCGGTTTTATCGGATATTGCCGCTTTGCGTTATGATTACCAGTACGAATACAAAAAAGCAAAGGAACGTACCGACCTTAACTTTACCAATAACATTGAACTGAACATTTATTTGCGGTATGAAGATGAAAGCTTAGTTGAGGCCCTGAACTTTTCCGACATCCATGAGCGTTACTATTCAGGCAATTACAAATTTGTTATCGGGAAGGTCAACCTTCATAATTTGATAGATAATCAACTGCTTATCGAAAAAAACAAAGCTTTTATAGCCTTTGCCGACCAGCTTGCCGGTGTAAACTTAGCCCCGGAAGTAAAGCAGGCAGCAGCAACATTTTAATATTTTCTAATGTTTATTTAGTTTTTAAAATGGCTCCTTATTGGGGCCTTTTTTTGTTATCGGCTTAATTCAACGGGTTAAAACCCGTTGATAGAAAAATGATAGGAGCCGATGGCTTTAATAAAAGCAGCAAAAAGGCGTAGTAGTCACGGTCAATATTGTGGTAAAATATGAACCGTGCCTATGGCACTCTACTCCATTGGGCTTATACACAACGGGTTGAAACCCGTTGCTACAAAATGAGCCGAGCCGATGGCTCTTTAATTTGTAAAACAAGTAAGAAGTACAGGCTTGGTCAATCTTGCCGCAATGGATTTTAATCCGTTGAACAAGCAAATAATAATATTGAGAACCGTTGATTGACCTAAATAAATAATTAATTATATTGGCCGTGCCTACGGCACTCTATTTTATTTGATTTATAGACAACGGGTTAAAACCCGTTGCTACAAAATGAGTCGAGCCGTTGGCTCTTATTAAAAAGCAGAAAAAAGCATAGTCCATATATATATACAAGAGACGTAGTCTCGGTCAATCTTATAGCAACGGATTTTAATCCGTTGGAACATGCAATACACAGTAATGAGAACCGTAGGTTCGGCCCATATAAACCTTATGCTATTAACAAACTAAAAAAAATAAAATGGCAAATACGTATCATCAAATTTATCTACAAACAATTTTTGCGGTTAAATACCGCAAAGCTGTAATAGAAAAGGAATGGAAAAACCAATTGTTTGCTGTTGTCGGAAATTTAATTAATGAAGCTAATTGCAAAACCATTATTGTAAATGGTGTTGAAGATCACGTACATTGTTTTATCGGGTTAAAACCAGTTGTTTCTGTTTCTGAACTAATGAAAACAGTAAAAGCCAAATCATCTAAATATATCAACGATCATTCATTAACCCCCGAACGTTTTGAATGGCAGGAAGGTTATGGCGTGTTTTCATACGGACAATCTCAAGTGGACAGCGTTTATAAGTATGTGCAGAACCAGGTGCAGCATCATCAAAAGCAAACGTTCAGAGATGAATACCTGGACTTCTTAAAGAAATTTAAAGTTGAGTTTGATGAGCAGTATATTTTTCAGGATATGATATAAAAATTTGAACCGTGCCTACGGTTTAATTCAACAGGTTAAAACCCGTTGCTACAAAATATCGGACCGATGGCTCTTTAAGCAAGAGACGTAGTCACGATCAAGCTTGTGGTAAAACATGAGCCGTGCCTAAGGCACTCCTTTTTTATCTGATTTTAATTCAACGGGTTAAAACCCGTTGCTACAAAATGGTTCGAGCCTATGGCTCTTTAATATACCAAACTTCAAGAGACATAGTCTCGGTCTATCTTGTAGCAAAATATAGTCCGTGCCAATGGTACCCTACTTTATTTGGTTTATAGACAACGGGTTAAAACCCGTTGCTTCAAAATGAGCCGAGCCGATGGCTCTTTTCAAAAACAACAAAGAGACGTAGTCTCGGTCAATCTTATAGAAACGGATTTTAATCCGTTGAACGCGAAAACAATGATAATAATGAGAGCCGAAGGTTCGGCCCATATAAATATTGAACTATTTATGACGACGACACGCTTTTACAATTCTTAAACTATTTCCCGGCAAGTCTCTTAAATATCATCAAACTCGCCAGGATAACATTCCACACCTGTTTACTATATTTGTAAACAACCCGGAAACGCCAACTCATGTCAAAACTCTCCAAACTTGTAACCAACAAACCACTCGTATTAACCTTATATTTTGGCCTGAGTTTGTTCGCGGTGGTTAAAAGTGTTTTGCTTAACCATATACATGATAATTATTTTGTGTATAAATCCGGATTTATTAATACCATACACCAGCATACCCCTTTTGGCATGCTGCGCGGCCCGGGCCACGACCTGTATCATTACGGTCCGGTATTCTCGCTGTTAATGGCGCCATTTGCCTTATTGCCCGATGGTTTGGGTGTTATATTATGGGTGATGTTTAACGCATGGGTTTTGTATATCGCGATAAAGCACTTGCCATTAAAGGAAAACCATTATGTTATAATTTTACTGATATGCGCCCATGAGCTGATGACCTCGACCGCTAACGTTGAGATCAACCCACTGATTGGCGGCCTTATCATTCTCAGTTTTGTATTTATCAGGGATAAAAAAGATTTTTGGGCCGCTTTTGTGATCGTTTTAGGCGTATTTATAAAACTGTACGGCATTGTCGGTCTGGCTTTCTTTTTCCTCTCAAAAGATAAGCTGAAGTTTGTTTCAAGCCTGTTATTTTGGTCGGTTGTGCTTTTTGTGTTACCGATGCTGATCTCCTCTCCGGCTTATATCATACAAACCTATCACGACTGGTATGGCGACCTGGTACAAAAAAATCTCAATAATATAGGCCACAGCCTGCAGGATGTATCATTAATGGGGCTGATCCGTAATATTTTTAATTACAGGCAGCTATCAAACATAACGGTACTTGTGCCGGGGATTTTACTGTTTGCTGTATGGTATTTAAGGGTAAAACTTTTCGACAATATCCCCTACCAGCTATTGTTGCTGGCCTCAACGCTTATTTTTGTAATTATTTTCAGTAGTTCGTCCGAGTCGCCCACCTATATCATTGCCTTTGCGGGGGTTGGCATTTGGTTTATGAACCTCGAAAGACCGGCCACCACATTTGAGATAGGTTTATTTGTTTTTGCTTTGTTATTAACAAGCCTTTCACCTTCCGATCTTTTTCCAAAATATATAAGGGTGAACTACGTGATACCCTACAAATTAAAGGCACTGCCCTGTGTGTTGATATGGTTTAAGATAATTTATGAGATGATAACAAGGAAATTTGACGCCGGATTGCATGCAAAACAGTCAATTATATAAACCTTTTTTGATTTAGGATCCCATAAGCAATCATGAAATCCTAAAATCAGGCAAACGGCGTAGCCTTCTTGAACACCTGTAAAAACAAATAATAAGTGAAAAATCACGGTTCAGACAAACAACTTATATCTCCCGTCCCGGATCCCAGTTTTCAAGATAATCAGCTACGCGCCGTACAAATGTACCGCCTAAAGCGCCATCAACTACCCGGTGGTCATAAGATAAGGACAGGAACATCATGTGACGGATGCCTATCATATCCCCCTGCAACGTTTCAATAACCGCCGGTTTTTTCCTGATGGCCCCAACCGCCAGGATAGCTACCTGCGGCTGGTTGATAATTGGCGTACCCATCACATTCCCAAATGAACCAACGTTTGTTATGGTAAAAGTACCGCCCTGCACATCATCAGGTTTAAGCTTGTTATTACGTGCCCGGTTTGCCAGGTCGTTAACTACTTTGGTAAGGCCAATTAAACTTAGTTCATCCGCTCTTTTAATAACCGGCACTATGAGGTTACCGCTCGGTAATGCCGTAGCCATGCTGATATTGATATCTTTTTTCTTTATGATCTGTGTGCCGTTTACCTGGATATTGATCATCGGCAGGTCTTTTATGGCCCTTACAACAGCTTCAATAAAAATTGGGGTGAAAGTGATTTTCTCACCTTCCCGTTTTTCAAAGCTGCCTTTAATCTTTTCCCGCCATAAAACCATGTTAGTTACATCAGCTTCAACAAACGAAGTAACATGGGGTGAAGTTTGCTTGCTCATCACCATGTGACCGGCAATAAGACGGCGCATCCTGTCCATTTCGATGATCTCATCGCCGCCGCCAAGCGAAGTTGTATTTACAACAGGCCCGGGTTTAGCCGGTTCAGGCCGGGGTATTTCAAACACTGGCTCTGGTTCAGTAAGTTCTATAAGCGGCTCAGGAATAGTATCCGGCTCAGCAAAGTGTGTCTCTGCAACAGGCGCTTGTATATTTGGTTCAACAGATTCAGAAAGTATGGCCTCATCGCTTTTTATTGCTGACGCCGACTGGTATTTTTGCTGAATATAATTCAGCAGGTCATCTTTTGTCAACCGGCCCTCTGCCCCTGTTCCTGGAATTTGATCCAGTTCTACATTGCCTATCGCTTCCTGCGCGGCTATATTTTTAACTAAAGGCGAATAAAACCTCGGCGAACTTTTGACCCCATTTTCGGCTTTAGGCGCAGCAAGTTCTTCAAGTTGTCCGGTATAAGGTACGGGTTGACTTAATTCTTCACGTTGCCCGGCAAAAACAGGTGGTTTAGTTTCTTCCGGTATTTTTATTTCAGGCCGGGGTGTTTCAGGAGCTGTCGCTTTCATTTCTTCAGCAGGTTGATAAACAGGCGCAGCAACGGGAGGCACAGCAATTTCTTCGGGTCCTGCAGTTTCAATGATCGCTATAACCGCGCCAACCTGCACCACATCATTATCTTTATAAAGGCACTCCAATAATTTACCCGCTACCGGGGATGGAACGTCTGAGTCAACTTTATCGGTAGCAATTTCCATTACTGTTTCATCGGCTTCAATATAATCCCCTGGCTTTTTAGTCCATTTGATTACAGTTGCCTCTGCAACACTTTCCCCCATTTTAGGCAGTAACAGTTTATATTTAGCCATAGACACTAATTATCGTAACGGGCAAATTTAGCTGTTTTTGTTGTTATTTTCCACTTTCACGCAGTAAAGTATTCAACATATTTAAGGCCGAAATTGCACTCCTTTCGATGTTTTGCTTTCGTTTACTGCCAAATGTTAATTTCTTTACCAAAGTTTTGTTAGTAACGGCTACAGCTATCCACACCGTACCAACAGGCTTATCCCGCGTCCCCCCATCGGGTCCGGCAATACCTGTCACGGCAACCGCGTAATCGGATTTAAAATTATGCAAAGCGCCTTCCACCATCTCAGTAACTGTTTCTTTGCTTACAGCTCCATACCGTTCCAGTGTGTCTTTCTTTACCCCTAAAACGCTTTCCTTAAGTTGATTTGAATAAGATACCACCCCTCCCAAAAAAACCTTCGACGAGCCGGCATGTTGCGTAAAAAGATGGGATATATAACCGCCCGTACAGCTCTCGGCCAGCGACAGGGTCAGGCCCTTTTCGGTCATAAAATTTAAAATGGCTTTTTCAATAGGTATATCCTCTTCAGCAGCAACCACATTGGCGACGCGTTCAACAATCTTAGCCGCATATTCCTCCACTTTATCTTTTAAAAAAGCTTCGTCTTCGCCGTATCCGCTTAACCTCAACCTTACCTGGCCAAGTTTTGGCAAATAGGCCAGCTTAATATACGATGGCAGCGAATCCTCAATGTCAGCGATCCTGTCAGCCAGAAACGATTCTCCTTCTCCAACAGTTAAAATGGTTTTATGTATAATAAAAGGGAGTTTTAACGATGATTTGAGTTTTGGAATTACCTCATCTTCCATCATATACATCATCTCATGAGGAACGCCAGGCATGGAAACATATATCTTTCCTTCCACATTAAACCACATTCCGGGCGCGGTACCATTTTTATTCAGTATAACCTCGCAATTCTCAGGCACCTGGGACTGCAGTCGGTTCACTTCGAGCATGTGCCGGTTATAACGCGAAAAAATATTGATCACGTTATCCAGTGCATCCTGGTTTTCAACCAGCCCGACGTTAAAATATTCGGCCAATGTATTTTTTGTAATATCGTCTTTAGTGGGGCCAAGACCGCCTGTCACCAATATAATGTCGGCCCTTTTTGCTGCTTCTGCAAGGGCAGTCAATATATGCTGCCGGTCATCAGATACAGATGAAATTTGTTTTATGCGTATGCCAATATCATTAAGCGCCGCTGCCATCCAGGCCGAATTAGTATCAACAACTTGCCCTATAAGGATTTCGTCTCCGATAGTTATTATTTCTGCAAGCATTTCTATTGTCTAATATCCGCTAAAATTTTGGTTATTGGTATAATCGCTCCGTTTACTCAGTTTTAGGTCCTGTAAAATTGCCGCCTTAACTTTCAAAGTAACATTATATGATTTATAATACCCAAAGGGTACCCACTGAAAATTAAGGTCCCAGCAATGCAGGTCGCGATAAATAGTAAACGAAGGGACGCCGCTAAGTTTCAAAGCCCTTAAATCGTAAGTAGTACTATACTGAATTTTCCATTTGGAGGTAAGGCTTACATCGCCGCTTAACATAACAGTGTTGGAATTACTTGTGCTTACATAATTGTTATTATAGCTGAAACTATAGTTAAATGATAAGTTCCATGGCACATTAAAATCTATATAGGCGCTTGGGTCGCTATTGATCATCGCCAATCTTTGGGCTTGCTGCGGGTTAATTGTTTGTAAGGAACTACCCGGCTGTGCTACAGGGCGGGGATTAAATGTCGCCGGGTTTAATGCGCCGCTCATTGAAAAACTTATAGAAGAAAGAGTTGGAAATTTACCATCCTGAAAAGTATATCGATTTATTGGTAAGGGATATTTCTGTATTTGGCCGCCTGAAATAGAATCGAGCACCTTTGTTTCATAAGGGTTTAGTGATCCCGAAAAGGAAAGGTTTATTTTTTGGTTAAAAATGGCGGTATGCGCCGAAAATGATATTGGCGAAAGCCGCAACGAATCCTGGGCGAAATTATAAAATGTTGAAAATGTGAGGCCCTGAAGCAGATCTACCTTTTTTGGTTTCCCTGAAGTATCTGTGGTTTTAGGCTTAAATTTAGCCTGTATGGTATTATCAAGGCTAAGCCCGATTCCTGCCTGCTTGCCACCCGATGGAAAACCATCTTCAAAAATTGAATATTTTTGGCTTGTATAAGGATATGGTATGGTGGCATTGCTTACAACAGTTCTATAGTATCCATAGCCCGGCAATGAAAAGTCGGGACTGTAGCTAAAACTAAGACTTGGCGTCATCACATGTCTCAAGGCCATCAGATTCCCTTTCTTGAAGTCAATTTCGCTGTAAATTTTTGTTGATAAACTGGTGCTTAGGGTGTATGAGCCCGCCCTTTTAAACCCGCCAACGGTATCTGTCACCAGGGAGTCCATACCCGAAATACTACCTCTTGCAAAGGTCTTCCTGATCGTTTGTAAATACCAATGCTCTGTATAATTTGCATTGGTGCTGAATTGAAAATACTTTAATACGTTAAAACTGATACCAACAGGGATATTATGCACGATGGAGGTTTGCAAATTTTTCATAAAATTATTGCCTTTGAATAACTCTGCTTCGGGCATGCCATTGATTGAATTTGAAGCCTGTAAAGAATAACTGATGGTTATTTTCTGATACCATTTTTGTTCTCCCACCCTGTCTTTTGAATCAAACGGGCTGATTGATGCCATTGAAAAGCTTAACGTTGGCAGTTGTAATGAAATCGTTTTCTGAGTAATATCCTGGCTATGTGAAACGCCGATACTCATATTAAAAGGTGTTCCGGCCCAGGTTTTGCTGTAACTTATGGATGAGCGTAAGGTATTGTTTACCAGCGATTGCGGATTATAATTACTGCTTCCGGGGTCATTTTTAGCAAAGGATGATGTGCCTGCATTAACCGATGCGCTAAAGGTGCTGCCGGGGCTCGCGTTAGGGTCCTGACTATGCGACCACGTAACATTAAAATCCTTGCTCGCCGGATCGCCGGGAAGCCCGTAATTATGGGAGCCATAACTTAAAACCAGCGTGCCTGAATACTTATAGCGTTTCAAATAACGCAATGTTTCATTTATTTCGTATGAACCTTTGGAGTAAACCGTCCCCATATTGGTCAGGTCCATATAATCGCTGATCCCGATATAGTAGCCAAAGTTACGGAGGTAAAAACCAAGTTGCTGATCTTCGCCGAATGTAGGTATAATCACACCCGAACTGCGCGTATCGGGTTTTGGGAAAAAACCGAATGGTATAGCCAAAGGAAGCGGGATTCCCTCAATCTCAAGATATGCCGGACCTGAAACAATCCGTTTTTTTTCGGCGATACCCTTGGTAATCACTATTCCAAAATGGGTATCCGGGTATGGCAGGTCGCAGGTGCTAAAGATCACATTGCGGTAAGCGATTTCATTTTTGCCGAGTGTTTTAGCCGCTCCGCCGGAAAGATAACTTCCGTCCTGGTCAGACGCAGGGTTAAAAATTTTCCCTTTTTTTGTTTGATAGTTAAAAAGCAACGAGTCGGATAAAACGGGCTTATCTTTACCTTGTTTGGAGATTGGCCTCCCTACATACCGTTTGGTTACGGGGTCGATACTTCCTTTTGCAAACAGGAGGTGATTTTTTTGGTCAACGCGGATATAATCCGCGTCAAGCTCAAAATCTTCGTATGTTACACGGGCCTGCCCGTATAAATAAGTGAGCTGATGGTCATGATCAACAATTGTTGAATCTTCTGCATGTGATTTTACCTCTGATTGCAAGCCTTCTTTATTCTTTTTTGTAGTATCGTTTGCAGTATCTGTACTTTTTGTCGCAGAAGTTCCTTTAGATTTTTTACCTTTAATAAATTTAGCGTCCTTTACAGCGTCAAGTTTGATAATAGTGTCCGCGTACAGACTATAGCAATTAAAGCCGCGTTTATATGCTGTAGCACCCGCATTTGCTATTAAAATAATTGCAGAAAGAAAAAATAGGATTATGAATTTCAAAATAGATTATGAATTGTATTTTTGCAGATATAGTTAACAGCGTTCAAAAATAATGAAAAATAAGGCATTGAAAAGATTGATTTACAGTTTATCGTTAATGATAACATTTGTTCCGTCATTATCTTTTGCATTAACCGCTCATTTAAAACATGATACCGTAGTTGCCACAGGCTACAAACTCAGGACCATTATTGTTGATCCGGGGCATGGCGGCAGTCATCCATCCGGAGCATCGGGCACATTTTCCCATGGCGCTTCCGGCTCATATTCGTTTGAGAGAAATGTAACGCTTGCCCTGGCATTAAAATTGCAAAAAGAAATAGAAAAAGAAATCCCAAACTTAAAAGTAGTACTTACGCGCACTACAGAAGACGATGTTTCTCTTCAAAGAAGGGCCGGAATTGCTAATGAAAACAAAGGGGACCTGTTTATTTCGCTGCATTGTAATTCGTTGCCAGACAGACATATCCGGGAGGTTGTTGGCCATAAGCACCACAAACCGGTTTACCATACGGTTTCAGTTCCGGATCACTCGGGCAGAGGGGTTTTAATGCTGGTTTATGGTTTTCACCGCAGCGGAGAAGAAGAAAACGCTATCAAACAAAATTTGATTGAAGGCGGTGACACGGAGATGAACTCAGACCCTACGAACGACCCTGAATCGTTAATCCTGGCGAATGAGTATAAGCGCAAGTACCGCAGGCAAAGCATTCACATGGCCGAATTGATTGATACCGAACTTGTTAATACCGATGGCAGGCATAATGAAGGTATCAGGGAACAAGGTGTACATGTATTATGCCACAGCGCTATGCCAGCAGTACTTGTTGAAACAGGCTATGTTGACAACCCTGATGATGAAGCTTATTTAAACTCCGAAGACGGCCAAAATACAATAGTGGCGTCAATTATAAGAGCAATAATAAGCTACAAAGCAGAAGTAGAACAGGTATCACCATAGATAAGTGATCAGAGGTTAGAGATAAGAGATTAGTTGAGTCGGAAACACCGAAAATCCCGAAGACAGGATTTGTAACGAAACGTGAATGCAGCATTTCAACTTTACAATATTTCGACATCTAACCTTTAATCTCCAACCTCCAGTCTCTAATAAACTAATCTCTAATCTCTAACCATGACAATAACAAACGAAACGAAAATAGGCGCTTTAACGGCCATAGCCATTGCTGTACTTATATTGGGATATAGTTTTTTGCGCGGAAGCGATCTTTTTTCGGGCTCTAATAAATATTACGCCGTTTACAAAAGCGTAGATGGCCTCGCGGTGTCAAAACCGGTATTGGTAAACGGGTTTCAAATCGGCAGGGTTTCGCGCATGAGGCTGCTCCCCAACGGACGTACAGTAGTTGATTTTACGATTGAGCGCCAATACAATATCCCCTCAAACACGCTGGCAAAATTGGTTAGCACCGACCTTTTGGGTGGCAAGGCTATTGTATTTAGCTATGGTAACAGTATTACTTATGCGCAGGATAACGATACTTTGAGAGCTGATATTGAAGGTAGTTTAGCCGAAAGTTTGCAGCCTATACAAGAGAAGGCCGAACATCTCATTGCCAGGCTGGATTCGTCATTGGGCTCAATAAACAAAATATTAAACCCGGCTTTTCAAAAAAATGTTGACAGGAGTTTTTTGAGTATCGCCAACTCCCTGCAAACGCTTGAAAGCGCAACAAAAAAAATTGATACCCTTATTGGCAACCAGGCTGTACACATTAACGGGATAATGTCAAATGCAGAGACGGTGACATCCAATTTAAAAAGCAGCACAGTCAACATAAATGGCATCACCCAAAATTTCGAGAAAGTAAGCAACGATATAGCCGGTTCAAACATCAAACAAACGCTTGATAATGCCAACAAAGCCATGGCCGATCTGCAGGCGACTATCAGTAAAATTAACGCCAGCAACGGATCATTAGGCTTGCTGCTTAATGATGCAAAGCTTTATAATAACCTGCAAAATGCATCAAAAAACCTCGACAGCCTGTTTATCGACATCAAGGCCCACCCAAAACGCTACGTATCAATATCGGTGTTCGGGGGAAAGAAACAGTAGTTAGTGGTTGAAGGCCGGAGACAAAAGATTGAGCAACTCTTCAAAATAGGCGGGCGCATATAATAACCTGCTCCCGTACCATGAAAACAGCTCGCCGTCAACTACTTTGATGACAGCGGATGGGAGCATGGCTTTAAATTCGGCGATATGTTTTTCTTTAAACGGATAGGGTTCTGATGAAAGAAAAATAACGTCAGGGCGGGCACCTGCAATCACAGCAGCGTTAACTTCCGGGTACCTGCCCTGTTCAAAAACATTGGTAAAACCACATTTTTGCAGCATACTATTTATAAATGTACCCCTGCCTGCTGCCATGTATGGTTTACGCCATATAAAATAAGCAATGCGTAAAGGTGATTGCAGCATTGTCAGGCTATCAAACCGGTCCTTTATTAAGCCGCTAATAGCCTTTGCAGCGCTTTCCCTGTTAACCAAAACTCCCACTTTTTCAATCATATCAACCGCGCCGGGCAGGTCATTGATGTCGCTTACCCAAACCGGGCAAAACATCATTAGTTCTTCAATTTGATTTTTTTCGTTTTCTTCTTTATTAGCGATGATAAGATCGGGCTTTAATGCTTTTATTCCGGCAATATCAAGTTGTTTGGTGCCGCCAATTTTTGCAGTGGTTTTAAATTTATCTGCCGGATGGACACAATATCTGGTAATGCCAACCACCTCCTGGTCCAAGCCTAAATAAAACAACAATTCAGTTTGCGACGGCACTACAGAAACGATCCGTTTTGGCGCCGCCGACAAACTTATTTCCCTGCCAATTTGATCATAGAAAACGGGCATTTGTTTTTCGGTTGATTGGGTTGATTGGGTTGATTGGGTTAAGTTGATTACGTTAATTAAGTTGATTAAGTTAAAAATGGCGTATCGTTTTTCGTTCAACCTACTCACTCAACTAAATCAACCCAATCAACTCCTTCAACTTACTGATTGTATATCTGGTAGATACCACTTACATTCCTCTCTGTACCAGAACTTACCAGTACGGCGGTTATCTTCTTTTCTATCATGACCTGTTCGGCATTATGGATAAACTCATTTTCGTCAATAAAAACAGGTGTTTTGGTCATCATTTCCGGTATGGTAAGCGCAGCAGTATCAGGGTTGCGCACCAACGCCCGGCGAAGGTCGCCATCGGTGATAATGCCTTTCACATGTCGGGCATCCCCAACAATCACCATTCCCAAACGCCCTTCCGACATGCGGAGCAATAGTTCGGTAAACGAAGCGTCTTCTTTTATAAACGGTAAGTTATCCGCACGCATCAAATCTTTTACTCTCACCAGTAATTTACGCCCCAGGCTGCCGCCCGGATGGAAGCGCGCAAAATCTTCATGCTGAAAATTACGCGATTCCATTAAAGCAACCGCAAGCGCATCGCCCATAACCAGGGCGGCCGTAGTTGATGATGTAGGCGCCAGGTCAAGCGGGCAAGCTTCCTGTATGATATTTATGTTCAGATGAAAATTACTGTTTTTTGCGATGGTTGAATTTGGATTGCCGGTAATGCCGATGATTATATTTTTGTTCCACTCTAAAAAAGGTATAAGCTTGAGCACTTCATCCGTTTCGCCCGAATAAGAGATCAGAATGATAATATCTTCCCTTCCAACCATGCCCAGGTCGCCATGAAAAGCTTCCCCTGGATGTAAAAAAAAGCCTGGCGTGCCTGTACTGGCAAAAGTTGCGGCTATTTTTTTACCAATGATCCCCGATTTCCCGATACCTATTACAATTACTTTACCGCTGGCCTTTAATATAGCCTCTACTACCCTGGTGAAATTATCATCAACGGCATCAGCCACAAAGCGCAACGATTCAATTTCTGTATTAAAAACCCTTTTGGCAATTTCTTTCATATTTTGTCTGAATCAGTCCCGATAGCTATCGGGATTAGAATTTTCAGAATTCTTATTTTTAATATTTCCGCTTCAACCAACCAACGGCGCTATCATTTTATCCAGATCATGCAACTTAACCATATTTGGCCCGTCGCTTAACGCATTATCAGGATCGGGATGCAGCTCCATGAAATAGCCGTCGGCGCCAAAAGCTTTTGCGGCCAGGGCCATCATCGGTACAAAAGTACGGTCGCCACCGGTTTTGCCTCCCGCACCTCCGGGACGCTGTACCGAATGGGTGCAATCCATGCAAACCGGGTAGCCAAAGGCTTTCAGGTCATAAATATTCCTGAAATCAACTACAAGGTTATTATAGCCGTACATATTGCCCCTTTCGGTTAAGATCACCTGGTTATTTCCGGCTTCAACTACTTTTTGGGCCGGATAAAACATATCCTGACCCGAAAGAAACTGCGCTTTTTTTACATTGACAATTTTTCCCGTTTTAGCAGCGGCGACCAGTAAATCGGTTTGGCGGCATAAAAACGCGGGGATCTGTAATATATCAACCACTTCGGCGGCAATAGCGGCCTGGTACGGCTCGTGTATGTCGGTAGTAAGCGGTAAACCGAAACGTTCTTTAACCTTCAGCAGCATTTCCATGCCTTTTTCAATTCCGGGACCACGGTAGGAGTGGATTGAAGTGCGGTTAGCCTTATCAAATGAGGATTTAAAAACCACGGGAACCTTGTACTTATGTCCGGCTTCTGCGACTTTTTCGGCAACTGTGTATAACAATTCCTGGTTTTCCATCACGCAGGGCCCCAAAATAAAAAACGGCTTTTGCCGCATTTGTTCAAATAACATAGCAGAGTGAAATAATGTGTAAATATGAGAATTATTTTTTTAAGTCGGGAAAGTCCGACTCCCCACTACTCTATAGCAAAAATTTTTCCCTCAACAGCCAGTTCGGTATCCGGGAAAACGCTCCTTGCTTCGTCTAAAAGTTCATTTAAGGTTTTATACCTGGCCGAAAAATGGCCAATCAGCAGTCTTTTGGCATGGGTTTTTAAGGCAATCTGGCCGGCTTGCAAAGCAGTGGTATGATGGGTTTCATTAGCCCTTTCGAGCATATTGTTTAAGAATGTGGCTTCGTGGTACAAAAGGGTAGCATTGCTGATCTGGTCAAAATACTTTTCGTTACACAGCGTATCAGAACAATAAACATAAGATTTTGGCGTGGCAGAATCAATGGTAAGCGTTTCATTTTCAAACACCCTGCCATCGGGTGCAACATAATCAGCCCCTTTTTTTAATGCCGGATAGTACTGAACCGGAACATTAAATTCATCTATTTTTTCTTTGATCAGTTTCCGTAACCTTTTCTTTTCCCTGAATAAAAAGCCGGTACAACCGATACCATGATCAAGAGGAATAGTTTCAACAGTAATATCCTGGTTTTCCAAAATAACTTCAGCTTTTCCCACATCGGTAAATCTATACTCTACTGCATATTGCAATTCAGTTTCCGATGATTTGAGCTGAATGTCAATAATTTCCTTTAAAAGTTCGGGACAGTAAAGGGTTAACGGTTTTTTGCGGCCATTAAGATGCAGTGATGACAGTAAACCAACGAGGCCGAGATAATGGTCGCCGTGAAGATGGCTGATAAAAATATGCTCTATACGACTGGCTCTTACATCAAATTTCAACATTTGCTGTTGCGTGCCTTCGCCGCAGTCAATCAAATACAGCTTTTCATTAATATTAAGCGCCTGTGCGGAGGGATTTCTGTTATAAATGGGGGTTGCAGAACTGCTTCCAAGTATTGTTACTTCAAATTTCATACCTGGTAAACAATAAAGAAGGTTATTTTGCTTCTTTTTTTAATTCTTTTTCTATTTCTTCCATAAAAACCAGGTCGATGGCTTCTTCAGGTGTAGGAACAATTGAAAGCACATTATCAAGCTGGGAAATAGTGATCAAACGTGCAACAGCGTCATTTAGTCCGGTTAAAATAAAAGTCCCTGCTGCATTTTTGCACAAGCGATGCCCGACAAGCAAACTGCTTAAGCCCGATGAATCAGCAAATTTAACCAGTGAAAGGTCAAAAATTATATTCCTCTGTCCTTCTGTGTTGATCAGAATAAGTTCAGATTTAAGTTGAGGCGACACAATAGAATTTAATTTTGTCTCATTCAGCTTCAGTAAAATATATTTTTCGTGTTTATCAACAGTGAATTTCATTTTTTTGAACCATTTAAAGGGCTAAGATAATATTATTTTATGTACAAATAAAAAATTAGATATTACTAAGTGCATTATTTATTGATTTTTCAACCCGGCTCAATACATTCCCGCTATCGGGTTTGATAAAACTTTCACCGGTAATCTGTTCAAAAAGCTCAATATACCTGTCAGAAATGGATTGAACGATCTCTTTTGTCATTAAAGGCACCACCTGTCCGTCTTTCCCCTGGAAGCCATTTTCAATGAGCCATTTTCTTACAAATTCCTTTGAAAGCTGTTTTTGCGGCCCGCCATTTTTCTGCCGTTCCTCATAACCTTCGCTATAAAAATACCGCGACGAATCGGGGGTATGTATTTCATCAATCAAATATATATTCCCGCCGGCTTTGCCAAACTCGTATTTTGTATCAACAAGTATCAGACCCTGTTTGTCCGCTATTTCGGTTCCCCGTTTAAATAAGGCTTTGGTATAATTTTCGAGCTGGATGTAATCACTTTCCGAAACAATGTTCCTGGCTAATATCTGTTCCCTTGATATATCTTCATCATGCCCTACTGCGGCTTTGGTAGTCGGCGTAATAACGGGCTCGGGCAATTTGTCATTTTCTTTAAGGCCTTCGGGCAAACTTACCCCGCAAACCTGCCGTTTTCCGGCGCTGTACTCGCGCCAGGCATGACCGGCTAAATAGCCCCGTATCACCATCTCTACTTTATAGGGTTCGCAAATGCGGCCGATGGTAACGCTTGGGTCGGGCACGGTAACCACCCAGTTTGGCACAATATCCGAAGTAGCCTGCAAAAACTTCGCCGCTATCTGGTTTAAAACCTGTCCTTTATAAGGAATTGCTTCCGGCAGCACCACATCAAATGCCGAGATCCGGTCGGTAACTACCATTACCAGGTATTTATTATCAATAGTATATACATCCCTCACCTTGCCTTTATAAAAGCCGGTCTGTCCGGGAAATGTGAAATGTGTTTCTTTTATTGCTTTCATGTTAATTAGAGATTAGAGGTTGGAGATCAGAGATTAGAAGCTGCAAATCAAAAATTAGTCCTAAGCTTAATTTCTAAGCAACTAATCTCTGATCTCCAACCTCTAATCTCTCCCTACTGAATATCCCCATAAGCCGCCAGAATTTTCCGCACCAATTTATGCCTCACCACGTCTTCACCGCTAAGATAAACAATTTCTATTCCGCCTATATCAGTTAAGATCCGCAAAGCGGTATGCAGCCCTGATTGTTGTTTTTTGGGCAGGTCTATCTGGGTAACGTCGCCGGTAACAATAAATTTAGCCGACGGCCCCATACGTGTCAGGAACATTTTCAGCTGCATATCAGTGGCGTTTTGCGCCTCATCTAAAATCACAAAACAATTATCCAAAGTACGTCCGCGCATAAATGCCAGCGGCGCTATCTCTATAGTGCGGTTCTCCAGGTAAAACTTAAGCTTTTCAGCCGGAATCATATCATCCAGCGCATCGTATAGCGGCCGTAAATAAGGGTCTATCTTTTCTTTAAGGTCGCCGGGTAAAAACCCGAGGTTCTCCCCTGCTTCAACGGCAGGCCTGGTTAAAATTATCCGTTTTATTTCCTTGTTTTTAAGCGCCCTTACCGCAAGTGCTACAGCGGTGTAAGTTTTGCCCGTACCTGCAGGCCCGATGGCAAAAAGTATATCGCTTTTGTTGATACAATCCACCATACGCCGCTGGTTGGCTGTACGCGCTTTTACCATCACCCCGTTTGGCCCGAAAACTATAACCTCGCCGGAAGCAAACTTATCGGCTGAGTTTTCTGCTACCGGCATTGCTGAGGCTTTTGATCCCAGGATTCTTTCGAGATCGGTTATATTCAGGTTCTCATATTTTTCAACATGTTCCAGCAAATGATTAAATTTCTCGTGGAAAATGTTTATTTCGTGTTCATCACCCAGTATCTTAACGTCGTTGCCGCGGGCCACTATTTTAAGCTTTGGATATTGCTTCTTAATGATCTCAAAATGATCATTATTGGGCCCCCATAATACCGCCGGGTTGATTTGTTCAATTGACAATTTAAGTTCGTTCAATACAAATTGATTTATAGTTGCAGATTTTTATGAATTAAAAATTGAATATTTGCAGCACCAAATGCTTGCACAAGATTAGTGATAAATATTTGAAAAATTAATGGCAATAATAACTTTAACTACTGATTTGGGCGATAAAGACATTTATCAGGCTGCACTTAAAGGCAGTATCCTGAAATTGTTGCCTACGGTTAATATTGTCGATATTACCAACAGCGTAGCGGCTTATAATATTCAGCAGGCCGCCTTTATTTTAAAGAACAGTTTTTACTACTTCCCCGATGCTACCGTTCATTTGATCGGCATCGATACCGTTTTTAATTCGGAAACCAGGTACCTGGCGGTAAAATATAAGAACCACTTCTTCGTAGGGGCCGATAATGGCATATTTTCGCTGATGTTTGACAGAGATCCCGATGAAATAGTGGAATTAAACATCATGCAGGATCTTAAATTTCTGCACTTCCCGCTTGCTGATATTTTTGTTAAAGCTGCCTGCCACCTTGCTCAAGGCAAGCCGCTCAGTGAAATAGGGATACCTGTAAACAGCATTGAGAAAAAAATGAACCTGCAGCCCGTTGTCGAAAAAAACCTGATAAAAGGCGCAGTAATTTATATTGATTCGTTCCAGAATGTAATTACCAACATCACCAAAGATTTTTTCAACACCATACAACAGGGCCGTCGTTTTAAGCTTTCTTTTAAACGAAATGAAAACATTGATCACCTGAGCTGGCATTATAACGAAGTGCCCGAAGGTGAAAAATTATGCCTGTTTGGGATCAGCGACCATCTGGAAATTGCTATTAACAAAGGGAATGCCAGTGGCTTACTGGGATTAAATTTAGGGGATAGTGTGGTGATTGATTTTTTAGAGGCATAAAACCATTTTGGTTGCCCGATGTTGTCTCCATTACCGAAAAATAATTTACCCGGATGAAAAAAAACATGCTGATCATTCTTTTTTGCTGCTCAACTGCCATTGCATTCGCACAGGCAAAAAGTGATTCCCTTGCCTATCAGCTTGAACGCGCAAAAATAAACGCCATGTTGGCACAACGGACCCAAAAATTTGGCCAGTATGATCAGAGTTTAAGTATGCATACCGGTATTTTTGGTTTTCAAACCAAAAAAGACATTCGCCGGTCCAACGATATTTTGATGGATATTGTAAAAACGGATGACAGCATTTACCGGGAATTAAAAATACTGCTCGATTACACCGTATTTCAGCGGACACAGGTGCAGGATCACAGCAAAGAAGCCATAGAAAGCAATCTTGGTTTTATGACCACAATCAACAAACTGCGCCAGCAGGTGGACTTATTGAAAGCGGATGCAGACAAACAACAAAGGCGTTCGGGGAAAACAGAAGGCCTGTTAATTGTAATTTTGGTAATCATGCTGGCATCAATTTTTTACCTGGTTTCCGGGAAAAGAAAACGTACGGCCTGATGAAGCAACCTCATCGCTTGATTCAGAATCAGAACGCCTGGTACAGGAGGCCCTTGAAGAACTGATGAAAAACCGCACTTCCATCATCATCGCCCACCGCCTGTCAACCATCCGCGAGGCAGATAAGATCATCGTGCTGGAAAAAGGTAAAATTATTGAAAGCGGCAACCATCAGGAACTGCTCAGTAATGAACAGGGCCTTTACCGGTATTTAAGCGGGCTGCAGTTTGAACACGATTTTTAGGATTTTGATGATTTACAGGATTAATATTGTATTTACATGATTAAAATTTAATCGTGACACCTGAAAAAATCCTGAAAATCTGCTAAATCCTAAAAATTGTGTCCAATAAGCGAAATTATCCGTATAAACGGTCTATATTTATTCAAATGAAACTCCGCTGCAACTATCTTTTTACCATTATTATACTGTTTCTCAGCGATTGCAATAATACAGGTTCCAATGCTGATCGTACCGCTTTTAAGAATATATCTGTCCTTACCCCGGATACCACCCGTATAAGCGCCATTAATGAGCCGCCCGTAAATATTATGCATGCCGGCGCGCCTACCCCGCTAAAAAATATGTTCGGCATAAACGCTTACGAGTGGAATTTTCTCGAAAACCCGGTATTCCCCAATGACCGTAAACATATCTTCGGGGACAAGATGTCGCTTATAAAAACGTTCAGCGGGGTAAGGCATTACCTCAATTGGGACCGTATTGAAAGCACCAAAGAAGAATATACTTTTAACCCTGCCTTTAACGGCAACTGGAATTATGATGTAATTTATCAGCGCTGTAAACAGGAGGGCATTTTGGTATTGGTTGATTTAAAAAACCTGCCCTTATGGATGATGAATACGTATCCTGCCAGCTCGCGCGATAATGAAAATGCACCGGTTCCTTACGCTGAGCGTTTGAACGACCCGGCATCATACGCCGACCAGGCGCGGGCCGCTTTCCAGTTTGCCGCCAGGTATGGTTACAATAAAAATACTGACAAATCACTGGTTAAAGTGGTCACAAAGAAACGTTACCCGGATGATGTACCCAATACGCCGAATATTGGCATGGGGCTTATAAAATACATGGAATGCGGCAACGAGCGCGACAGGTGGTGGGGTGCAGATGAAACACACCAAAACCCGGAAGAATATGCGGCAAATATGTCGGCTTTTTACGACGGTAATATGGGCAGGCTGGGACCAAATGCAGGCGTAAAAACAGCCGACCCCAATATGCAGGTGGTAATGGGCGGTCTGGCGTCGGCGGATATTAATTATGTGCAGCGGATGATCAACTGGTGCAAAAAATACCGCGGGTATAAAAAAGACGGCAGTATAAATCTTTGTTTTGATGTGATTAATTACCACCTGTATTCAAATGACGGCGACGTACGGACGCATAAACGCGCCCACACAGGCATAGCGCCCGAAATATCAAACGACGGCAGTATTGCGAATGCTTTTGTGAAACTGGCCAACAGTTTGCCGCAGCGCCCCGAAGTTTGGGTAACCGAAACAGGCTATGATATTAATCCCGAAAGCTACCAGAAGGCGGAAGCCATTGGCAAAAAAACCATACTCGAAAACCAGGCGGATTGGATATTGCGCAGTTCGCTGCTATACATACGTTTTGGCATAAAGCGCCTGTTTTTTTACCAGCTTTTTGACGATCATGCCGGCGGGACCACCCAATACGCCACGTCAGGTCTCGCTGAAGGCATAAAACGCCGCCCGGCATCCGATTACATACTGCAAACCAGCAAACTGATGGGCGATTATAATTACATAAAAACCATCAGCCGGGACCCTTTGGTTGACCAGTACCAGCTGGGGGTTAAAACCATGTATATTTTGATGGTCCCCGATGAAACCGGCCGCACAGGCAGCTATTCCCTTGATTTAGGCAAAGCCAAACACGCAAATATTTACCACCTGAAAATCGGCGCCGATGTTATGGATAAAACCCTGGTGAACACCATAAACGGCAAATTAAAGGTTGAAGTTACGGAAACGCCGGTGTTTGTGGAAGGGGTTGGAAAATAATGGTTTTCGTTGTAGAGACGCGATGCATCGCGTCTTCGAATATGCTATGCTAACCCTGACAGGTGGATTTGCATGTTGGAGACGCGAAGCATCGCGTCTCTACGATATTCTTTATTAATACAGCAACGCGGACAAGGTAAAAAACCGCTTATATTATAACTGCTCAAGACAAATTTCCCTTTCAAATTCCGTATCTTTGTATAAAACCATTGCTATTTTTACAAATAGTTCTTTTCGGATAATCCGCGTTAAATTCATCAAAAAATTTGCCTTTTTTTCAGGATATTTGTATATCTATTTGATATACAGCTGATTAATAAAAATACCTTCTTAAAATTACGAGGAGCTAAACGCGTTTAGCCTCTCAAACCACAAAAATTACGAGAGGCTAAACGCATTTAGCCTCTCAAACGGTAAAAATTACGACGGGCTAAACGTATTTAGCTCCTCAAAACGTAAAAATTACGAGGGGCAAAACGCGTTTAGCTCCTCGTAATTTAGCAGAATCACCTAAAATCGGTGAAATCTTTACCATTTATATTACACAATTTAACTAAATTTGAAAAAAGGAATATGATGAAAACTATTTCAATCAATAATGCTGTTTGGAAGGAAGGGGATTACTTTGTTGCCCAATGCTTAAATATTGATGTTTCAAGTTTTGGAAACTCAAAAGAAGAGGCCTTAGCTAATTTACAGGAAGCTTTGGAATTGTATTTTGAAGATAATGAGCATCCCGTGATTACTGTTATAGAGAAACCGGAAATAGTTGGTTCTATTTTAAAATATGTCTAAGCTTTACTCTTCTTCACACATTCTTAAAGTGTTTTAGCCAAAATCCCGCATAAATCGGTGAAATCCCATAACAAATCGGTGTAATCCGTGCTAAAATGCTATTTTTGCGTTTCAATGGAACACATTCGTAATTTTTGTATCATAGCGCATATTGACCACGGTAAAAGTACCCTTGCCGACCGGTTACTTGAATATACCCATACCATCACCCAACGCGAATCGCAGGCGCAGCTGCTGGACGATATGGACCTTGAACGCGAGCGCGGTATCACCATAAAAAGTCATGCCATACAGATGGATTATGAGCTTGAAGGCCAGAAATATATCCTGAACCTGATAGATACACCCGGGCACGTGGATTTCTCCTACGAGGTTTCACGCTCTATAGCCGCCTGCGAGGGCGCCCTGCTAATTGTTGATGCGGCACAGGGCATACAGGCCCAAACCATATCAAACCTGTACCTGGCGCTGGAAAACGACCTTGAAATAATCCCGATACTCAATAAAATGGACCTCCCCGGCGCTATGCCCGAGGAAGTTAAGGACCAGATAGTTGAGCTTATTGGTTGTAAACGCGAAGAAATTATTGCAGCCTCCGGAAAAACCGGCATGGGGGTGCATGATATTTTAAAGGCCATTGTTGAACGCGTTCCTCACCCTGTCGGCGATCCGAAAGCGCCATTGCAGGCATTGATATTCGATTCCGTTTTTAACTCGTTCAGGGGCATTGTAGCCTATTTCAAAGTGGTTAACGGCGAAATTCGTAAAGGTGACAAAGTAAAATTCTTCGCGACCGAGAAACAATATTTAGCAGATGAGGTAGGCACACTGAAATTAAAGCAGTCGCCCAGGGATGTAATTAGAACAGGGGATGTAGGTTATATCATCTCAGGTATTAAGGAAGCCCGTGAAGTAAAAGTTGGCGACACCATAACCCATGTTGAACGCCCCTGCGAAAGTGGGATTCAGGGTTTTGAAGAGGTTAAGCCGATGGTTTTTGCCGGCATTTACCCGGTAGATACAGAAGACTACGAAGAATTGCGCGATTCAATGGGTAAGCTGCAGTTGAACGATGCAGCGCTGGTTTTTGAGCCGGAATCATCAGCCGCATTAGGCTTTGGTTTCCGTTGCGGGTTTTTAGGGATGCTGCACATGGAGATCATCCAGGAACGCCTGGAACGCGAGTTTGATATGACCGTGATCACCACCGTGCCAAACGTATCCTACATCGCTTATACCACCAAGGGAGAACCCATTACGGTAAATAACCCATCGGACCTCCCCGACCCAAGCAGGATCGACTATGTTGAGGAACCATATATTAAAGCGACTATAATTTCAAAGTCGGAATACGTTGGCCCGATAATGTCCCTTTGCATTCAAAAACGTGGCGCTATTATCGGACAGTCATATCTTACGTCCGACCGTGTTGAATTTTTGTTTGAACTGCCAATGGGCGAGATCGTGTTTGATTTTTATGATAAATTAAAAACTATTTCCAAAGGCTATGCCTCGTTTGATTATCACCAGATAGGTTATCGTAAGTCGGATTTGGTACGCCTTGATATCCGCTTAAATGCTGAGCCTGTGGATGCTTTGTCATCCCTGATATTCAGGGGCAACTCTTATGATTTTGGCAAAAAGATCTGCGAGAAGTTAAAAGAGCTGATACCGCGCCAGCAATTTGAAATTATTATACAGGCCTCTATCGGCGCGAAGATCATCGCCCGCGAAACGGTAAAGGCCTTACGCAAGGATGTTACAGCAAAATGTTATGGTGGTGATATATCACGTAAACGCAAGCTTTTGGATAAACAGAAAAAAGGTAAAAAACGCATGCGCCAGGTAGGAAATGTGGAGATACCGCAGAGCGCGTTTATGGCGGTTTTAAAATTGGACTAATTGTAGAATCAAGAGCCAGGAACCAAGAGCCAAGATTAAACATTTTCTTGATTCTTGCATCCTGGTTCTTGACTCTTGACTCTTGACTCTTATTATGCAATTACTCGACGGAAAATACGTATCAGAAAAACTTAAAGGCGAAATAGCCGTAGCCGCAGCTAAAATTTTAGAAGAAACCGGGCGCAAGCCGCATTTGGTGGCTGTTTTGGTTGGGCATGATGGCGGCAGCGAAACTTATGTGGCCAGTAAAATAAAAAATTGCGAGGCGGTGGGTTTTAAGTCATCCTTAGTGCGCTATGAGGCTGATGTTACCGAAGAAGAACTTTTGCAAAAAGTGGCCGAACTGAATGCTGACGCAGATATCGACGGCATAATTGTGCAACTACCGCTGCCCAAACACATCGACCCTGAGAAAGTAACCGAAAAAATAGATCACCGCAAGGATGTGGATGGCTTTCACCCGGTTAACCTGGGGCGGATGCAGCGTAACCTGCCTTCATTTATCCCCGCTACACCTTATGGCATTACTTTAATGCTGAAAGAATATGGCATCGACACCGTGGGGAAACATTGCGTAGTAGTTGGGCGCAGCAATATTGTGGGCTCGCCGATGAGCATTTTAATGGCGCGAAACACTTATCCTGGGAATTGCACGGTTACTATCTGTCACAGCCGTACCCCTGATATTAAAAAATTCACCCTTGATGCCGACATATTGATAGTTGCCATCGGCAAAAAGAATTTTATCACTGCTGACATGGTGAAAGAAGGTGTTGTGGTAGTTGATGTGGGTATGAACCGCGAAACCTCTACCCTCACCAAATCGGGCTTTAAACTTTATGGTGACGTTGATTTTGAAAACGTGGCCCCCAAAGCATCATGGATAACCCCGGTTCCCGGCGGCGTTGGTTTAATGACCATTATAGGATTGCTGAAGAATACTTTGGCATCGGCGAATAAAGAGGTATATCCGTAAATGTCATTGAGTCATTTGCTTCGCGTCAATGGGTCATTAGGTCATTGAGTCATTTTTGGACTTTTATTACCATCCTACAATCAAACAATGGCTCAATGACTCAATGACCCAATGCCTAATTCCGTAGGAACTTTATAATTCTCATTTTCATCATTCCAGGCCATCGAGGAAATGAGCCATTTATCATCATCCTGTACAAACTGGATATAATTTATCCCTTTAGGCAGATTCTCGGTTTCATAATAGGAGAAACTGTATTCATAAACGCTTGTACGCTGGGCTACCCTGCCAAATATTTCGGTTTTGGAATAGAGTTCCCTTTGCATAAACTGGGTTAGCTTGTCGGCTTCTATCTGTTCTTCAATTATTTGGATAAATGAACCTGCGGTATATTTGATTGGCTGGCTAAAACTGTTATTCACCAGTAAGCCGTCGGCATAAAACAATTCCCTTACGGTTTCAAGGTCGGGCAGTTCGCCCTCCATAAAGCTTAATGATTCATAAAAGTCTTCGGTAACATAATCTATAGCTCTTGTATTCATGTATATTAAAAGTCGATCTTCAAATTCATCAGGGATGGGTTTTTTATAACTTCATCCATATTGGTAATCAGGGTAACCCGCTTTCTGTCTGCCGACACGATGGCTTTAGGGTTATATACTTTCTTAACCGGCATCGCAAAATTAAGGACAACTTTATAAGGCATGTCAATCAGCATGGCCTTTGCCATGGTAAAGGCAGACTGGGTTTTCTTTAAAAAAGCGCCGAATTTTGCTTTATCAACAATCCGGTAAAATTTATGGGGGGTTATTTCGTACGAATAATAATCTTCCCCGGCAACCAGTTGCCGGGCATCAAAACCGCCGCCTTTTTTGTCGCTTTTTGTAACGCTGTTTAGCTGGTCGTTCAACGACATTTTTGAAAGGTGCTTTAAATAATATTCCAGGTCAGCGGCATTTTTTGCAACGTGATTGATCCCCACCTTCATTATGCTCCTTTTAAGGTCCATTTTTACGGCAAGGTTGCTGCCTTTTGCCATATTAACTTCTTCAAGGCTCATTTTCTGCTGGGTAGTATCGGGCAGGGCCGAATAAAAATTAAGAGAAGTATCTTTTACCATCGAAAACTGGGGGGTCGCTTTAACGGAATCTGTCATCAGGTTCATTAAAACCGATACGGCGCTGCTCATATCAAAACTATACAATACATTACATGAGCCATCCGGTTTAAAATCATAACGTTCTTCAATATCAACGCATGAGGAGAGGCAGAGCAGTACGAAAAATAAAAGGGGAAAGTAAATTTTTTTCATAAAGCAAAATTTAAGTAATAATACTAAAAATTGGTGAAAAGTAAAAGACCAAAGGTGAAAGGTTTTTGAAATATTTTTTTTACTTTATCGCCAATGCCGGGTTTTATGTCATACTAATTACCTTTCGCCATTTACCTTTAACCTTTTGCCTCAAAAAACGTAAATTTGCCCCTTATTATGGCACATCAAATTCCGGAAGATGGTACGCAGCTTCCTTTAATGGAAGAATTTTACACGATACAGGGCGAAGGGTTCCATACCGGCAAAGCCGCATATTTTATACGCCTGGGCGGCTGTGATGTTGGCTGCCACTGGTGTGATGTTAAAGAAAGCTGGGACGCGGAACTGCATGCCCTTACCCATGCCGACCAGATCATTGAAAATGCATCCCTTTATCCTGCAAAAACGGTGGTGGTTACCGGCGGCGAGCCACTGATCTATAACCTGGATTATTTAACCGCAGGACTTCAAAAAAAAGGCATAAAAACTTTTATAGAAACATCGGGGGCTTATCCCCTGTCGGGTAGCTGGGATTGGATCTGCTTATCGCCGAAAAAATTCAAGGCGCCGGGCCACCATGTAGCGGCAAATGCGGATGAGCTTAAAGTGATCATATTCAACAAATCAGATTTTGCCTTTGCGGAGGAAAATGCAAAACTTGTTTCTCCCGCCTGCAGGCTTTACATGCAACCCGAATGGTCGAAATCAAAGGAAATGACCCCATTGATTGTTGACTATGTGATGAATAATCCCCAATGGGAAATATCACTGCAAACACATAAGTATTTGAATATTCCCTGAGTTGTTTGTAACTTAGGGTACGAAATACCGTATCAAAAGGAATGAAGTATATTATCTTCCCGGTTTTATTATTCTTTTTATCTGTTTTTGCATCAGCGCAGCAGCGGCAATATTCTACTACTGACAGGCAAGCGATCAAATATTTTGCATTAGCAAACCAAAGTCTGGACGAAAACATGTACAATGATGCTATTGTCCAATTGCAAAAAGCCTTAGATGCTGATGATAAATTTATTGAGGCACACTCCGCGCTGGGCAATATTTATCGTATGATACATCAGCATGAAACTGCTGTTGAACAATACCTTAAGGTTATAAAACTAAATCCTGATTATAGCAGCGCTGTTTATCTAAGGCTCGGTAACGAAGAAATTGATATAGCCCGTTATGAGAGTGCCCGGCAGCATCTTGAAAAATATTTAACGTACCCCGACATTACCTCCGCCAATATTTCTTATGCTCAAAAGCTGATTTCGGACTGTAAGTTTAGTGTTTATGCGGTGCAACATCCGGTCCCTTTTAAGCCGGTTAATATTGGTCCTGAGATCAATACTCCCGATGATGAATACAACCCGGTAGCCACAGCCGACGAAAAAACGTTGATATTCACCCGACAGATCAATCACAACGAAGATTTTTATAAAAGTATAAAAGTTGATGGCAAATGGCAAACAGCTACTTATTTAAGTGACCAGATTAATACCCCGGAATACAATGAGGGTTCGGAATCCATCTCACAGGATGGTAAAGTGTTGTTTTTTAGCGGCTGCAACCGCCCCGATGGACTTGGCCGTTGCGACATTTATATTTCGCTAAAAAAAGGTGACGACTGGGGCAAACCCTTTGACCTGCCTCCGCCAATCAATACACCCGGATGGGAGTCGCAGCCTTCCATCAGTGCCGACGGACGGACGCTATATTTTGTAAGCAACCGAAAAGGTGGCTACGGCGGCTATGATATATGGAAATCGACACTGACGGACAAAGGCTGGGGAGAACCCGAAAACCTGGGGCCCAATATCAATACTGCATTTGATGAACAGTCGCCGTTTATACACCCCGATGACAGCACACTTTACTTCTGTTCGAACGGCTGGCCGGGTTTGGGCGGACAGGATTTATTTGTGAGCCGTCTTGGAAAGGACGGCAAATGGCAAAAGCCGGAAAACCTGGGCTACCCGATCAATTCAAGCGGAGATGAGCGTGGTCTGTCGCTAACAGCCAGCGGGGATTATGCATTTTTTTCATCAAATAATTTGGGAGGTTACGGCGGATACGACATTTATACCTTTGAACTGCCACCGAATTTAAGGCCACATGTAGTGACCTACGTAAAAGGGAATGTAAAAGATGTCAAAACACTGCTTCCGCTGGAATCGGCGATTGAAATAATTGACCTCCAGAAGAACATACCTGTTTATGAAGATTACAGCGACCCCGACCAGGGCAATTTCCTTGCTACCATCACATCGGGGAAAAACTATGGTCTAAATATTTCAAAAAACGGATATTTGTTTTATTCGGAGAATTTCTCGCTGGCAGGGCATGAAGCTAAAAACCCGTTCAATATTTCAGTTTTGCTGGAACCTATTGAGATTGGGAACACAGTGATCCTTAATAACATATTTTTTGACACCAATAAATTCGACCTGCAAACAGAATCGCTGGCCGAACTGGATAAACTGGTAGAGTTTATGCAATTAAACCCGATGGTGCATATTGAAATATCGGGCCATACGGATAATGTGGGTAACGACCAGGCTAACCAGGTACTTTCAGAAAACAGGGCAAAATCGGTTTATCAATACCTTATCAGCAATAAGATCGATGCTTCGCGGCTCGTTTTCAAAGGCTATGGTGAAACACAACCCGTAGCGCCAAACACCACAGATGAAGGCCGCCAGAAAAATAGAAGGACAGAGTTTAAGATAATTGCGAAGTAGCGGTGAATGGTTAAAAGCTGCCGGACTTTTCGGGTTAGGTTATTATTGTTGCTTGTAAATCTTTTGTCCTTTTGAATTTGGTTATTATATCATCAATTTCCTCCTGGCGGTGAGCGCAGCAATAAACTTCGCGGATTTTACCTTCAATTACCATCATTCCGTTATTAAAATATTTCTGCTTCCTGATTATTTCTCCAAAAGGGCAATTCCAGCAATCATCATCCAACGAAGCATAACTTTGGCCTTTTTTGTGACCGGATTTCCAAATCCGTTTATCTATCGGGCAGTTGTCAACTGTTGGATATTTGTAAAGACCCGAATGAATTACTTTTTTACTTGTCACAAGTTTTTTTATTTGTTCGCTAATAAGATTTTGCTTCAGGTTGTTAACCCATCTTTTGAAATTCGTTTCTTCAATTAATAGTTTCTCAAAATCCCGGTATCCGAAAACTTTATGATATGCAGTATTGAAAAGGCTTTTCACATTAATTTCAATTGCTGAATAACCAAGCGCTAAGATTTTGGATTCTTTAAATTTGTCCACAAAATGAGTTACGGCAATTTCAATCAGCAAAGGTTTGCCCCTGATAAAAACAATAATGTCAGGAATGATATTGTTCAGTCTTTTTTCGAGCACCACTTTGTCAAATGCAACTTCTGTTGGTGGAAAAATTAACCTATCGGAGTTGTTAAGATAGACAGGGGGCAAAACTATCCGTTTGTGTTTTTCCAAAATATTTTTTGCGTAAATATGCAATGCTGTCTCAACAGCCCCTTCACATTCCACACGGTCATGGTGTGCAAAATGATGCTGATTGAAGTCGCCTTTTTTTGCTACAAGCCGTTGTCCGCATGAAGGGCAAACACAATTGCAGCCAAGTCCACTGTCAACTGATGAAATGTCCACCAGTTTTCCGTCTTGAAGTCCAAAAGGTAATTTAATGTCCATTGATCATTATTAACCCATAAAAACAATTTTCATTATTTAGGATTAAGGTAATAATAATTATAAAAAAACAATAAGACTATTTAAAATGGTTGCACAATAATAAAGGGTGGGTACAAATTGTTCCCACCCTTTATTATCGTCTATTAGATTTGACAACTTTTAAAAAGTTGTCAAATCTTTTCATTCATTTGCACACCTGCACATCAAAAAATTAATTCCCCATCTCGGATAAAAACTTTATCCGCATTAACTGTACTTCTTCGATTGTATATTCGTCGTTGCCTAATTCTGCAAGTGCATCATCTATCGAATCAACTTCGGCGGTGCGGAAATAATCATATATTTCTTCCTGTTTATCTTCATCAATAACCTCGTCGATGTAATAATTCAGGTTAAGTTTTGTACCCGAGTTAACAATGGTTTCCACTTCTTTCAATATCTCATCATAAGTAAGGCCTTTTGAAGCGGCAATATCGTCCAGGTTTAAATGGCGGTCGATATTTTGGATGATGAACACTTTAATCGCTGATTTATTCGCCGCGCTTTTTATCACCATATCAATCGGGCGGTCAATATCATTGTCCTCCACATATTTCTGGATCAGGTCGGTAAACGGCTTGCCAAACTTGAGGGCCTTCCCTGCCCCTACGCCCGATATTTGTTTCAATTCATCGGTAGTGATAGGATAATGCGTACACATTTCCTCCAGCGATGGGTCCTGGAAAATAACAAAAGGGGGCAAACTTTTTTGTTTGGCCAGTTTCTTGCGCAAATCTTTCAGCATTTGCAGCAATTCGGTATCTAACGCCCCGCCGCCCTGTTTCGGGCCGTCTTCATTATCATCATCATCAGTCGTTTCCATCGGTTTGTTTAACACAAAACGTATGCTGTACGGGTTTTCGATAAACGCATTCCCGGTTTTGGTTAAGCGCAATAAACCATATTGGTCAATATCCTTTGATAAAAAATTATTCAGCAAAGCCTGGCGCATCAGCGAATTCCACAGGTTAAGGCCATCTTCCTTGCCCGAACCATAGTATTCAAGCGTGTCATGCTCATAATTCTTTATCTGAGCATTCTCCTCACCCATCAGGATGCTGATGATATGACGATCGTCAAATTTTTCGCCGATCAGCCTGATCAGGCTTAAAGCTTTATGCAGATGAAGCTCACCGTCAAAATGCTCTTTATGCCCGGAGCAATTATCGCACATGCTATTACAACCGGCTTCATTAAAGTTTTCACCAAAATAATGCAGCAGTTGTTTACGGCGGCAAACGGATGATTCGGCATAGTCAATTACTTCTTTCAGGATCTGGGTGCCAATTTCGCGTTCGGCAACCGGTTTATCCTTCATGAACTTTTGAAGCTTATCAATATCCTTTTCCGAATAAAAAGCAACACATACGCCTTCTCCCCCGTCGCGGCCGGAGCGCCCGGTTTCCTGGTAATAGCCTTCCATGCTTTTCGGCACGTCATGGTGTATCACGTAACGCACATCGGGTTTGTCAATACCCATACCAAAGGCAATGGTCGCCACAATTACATCCACGTCCTCCATCAGAAATTTATCCTGCGTGTCGGCACGGACTTTAGGATCTAAACCCGCATGATACGGCAAGGCTTTAACGCCATTGAGGTTTAGCGCTTCGGCAACCTCTTCAACTTTTTTACGGCTCAGGCAATAAATAATACCCGATTTCCCCTGGTTTTGCTTTACAAATTTTACGATCTCCTTAATTACGTTGCGCTTGGCGCGCACCTCATAATACAAGTTCGACCTATTGAAAGATGATTTATAAATGGTGGCATTGTTCATTTGCAGGTTTTTTTGAATATCCTGCTGAACTTTTGGCGTAGCTGTGGCTGTCAGGGCGATGATGGGGATATTGTCGCCGATATTACTGATAACCTGCCTTATTTTCCGATATTCAGGGCGAAAATCGTGGCCCCACTCAGATATACAATGGGCCTCATCAACCGCTACAAACGACACATTGTTAAGTCGTAAAAAATCAATATTTTCCTGTTTGGTAAGCGACTCGGGCGCTACATAAAGCAACTTGGTTTTCCCGGCCAAAACATCTTCCTTAACCCGGCCGATATCCGCTTTAGTGAGTGATGAATTTAAAAAATGAGCTATGCTGTCCGACCCGCCGAAGGCCCGCAACTGGTCAACCTGGTTTTTCATTAACGCGATCAGGGGCGAAATTACAATCGCTGTCCCTTCGCTCATTAAAGCAGGCAACTGGTAACACATGGACTTGCCGCCACCGGTGGGCATAATCACAAATGTGTCGTTTCCCGCCAGTATGTTTGTAATAATCGCTTCCTGCTCACCTTTAAAATTATCGAACCCAAAAAAATTCTGGAGGTTATCAAAAAGTGACTTCTTTGTTTCTATCATTATTTACGTATTCTTGAATGTATTAAAAGTTTAAAGTAACAAATTATTCTCAATAAACGATGGAATTTCTTTAAAATTTTAAAAATAAATGATTATTCACCGAAACTTTAATCAAAAAAAGGATTCGTTTAATTGAAAAACAATTTGTTTATTTATCCATTTAAACAACAGGGCAAAGAGGTAACATTTATTTAATTTTATTTAATACTTAAATTGCAAATTATTATTCAATTTTGCCGTGTTTATACCAAATTAAACTTGCTTAATCGCACATGAATAAAAACTACTATGCCATTATAATGGCAGGCGGTATCGGAAGCCGTTTCTGGCCTATCAGCAGGACGTCACACCCAAAACAATTTATAGATATTTTAGGTACCGGGAAAACGCTGATACAAAATACATACGATCGTTTTCTGAAAGTTTGCCCTAAAGAAAATATTTATGTTGTTACCAATGATATATATACGGGTTTGGTAAAAAAGCAATTGCCGGATATGGCCGATGACCAGATATTGACGGAGCCTGTAATGCGCAATACAGCCCCATGCATAGCTTATGGCTCGTTTAAAATCGAAAGCCTTAATCCTGATGCTGCAATTGTTGTGGCACCCTCTGACCACCTGATATTGGACGAGGATGCATTTATAACCGCGATAAAAAAATCATTGGAAGTCGCCGAAAAAAATAACTGCCTTATAACGTTGGGTATAAAGCCTTCGAGACCGGATACCGGATACGGCTATATTCAATACACCAGCCAAAATTTTAATAAAGATTTTTTTAAGGTGAAAACATTTACTGAAAAACCAACGCTTGAAATAGCAAAAACCTTTTTACAAAGCGGCGACTTTTTATGGAACGCAGGGATCTTTGTTTGGTCGGCAAAAGCAATAGTCAATGCTTTTAGCCAGTATTTGCCCGAAATGCATGAAATTTTTGCTGAAGCACGCCCGGTTTACAATACGGCTGATGAAAAAGTTCATCTTCATAAATCTTACCTGCAGTGTACTAATATCTCTATTGATTACGGGATTATGGAAAAGGCAGATAATGTATATGTTTTGCCATCGGAATTCGGTTGGTCTGACCTGGGGACATGGGCTTCCATTTACCAGCTTGCCGAAAAAGACTATGTTGGCAATGCGGTAATCCCTTCGGAAAAAGTGATCATGTATGATTCATCCGATTGTATGGTAAATGTGCCCGGCGAAAAACTGGTGATATTACAGGGCCTGCATGATTTTATTGTGGTTGAAGCAAATAACACCCTGCTGATATGCCCCCGCGACCAGGAACAAAACGTTAAAAAGATAGTTGCGGATGTGAAACAACAGTTTGGGGCGAAGTATATTTAGTTGGAGAGATTAGAGATTAGATAAAACGAGAAAATTGGAATGTCTGGAGTTTCCAATCTCTAACCTCCAATCACTAACCTCTGATCTCTAACCTCTGCCTTATCGCTTCATACAAAATAATCCCTGTCGCCACCGAAACATTCAGCGACTCAATCTCGCCATACATAGGTATCTTTGCCAGGTAATCTGACATCCGTATTATTTCATTACGTACGCCGTCCTCTTCCGAGCCCATAATGATGGCAGTTGGGGCAGTATAATCAGGGGCATAAATATCATCTTTTGTTTTTTCGGTGCAGCAAACTAACTGCAAACCCGATTCCTGCAAAAACTTTACGGTTTGTATAAAATTATCATGCCTGCAAACCGGTATTTTGTATAAAGCCCCTGCCGAAGTTTTTATGGCATCCGGGTTTATTTGCGCCGATCCTTTAGCCGGTATCACAATAGCGTGTACGCCTGCGCACTCGGCGGTACGGGCAATGGCGCCCATGTTACGCACATCGGTAATGGCATCCAAAACCAATATTAGGGGCACTCCGCCATTTTCAAATATCTGCGGAATAATATTTTCAATTTTCTGATATACAATTGGTGATATAAACGCCACAACCCCCTGATGGTTTTTCGGGGTTAAACGGTTAAGCTTTTCAACGGGAACCTGCTGGGCTGTAATCTGGTATTCATTCAACAAGTCTTTAAGCTCGTTAAGCAGGCTTCCGCCTATGCCCCTTTGCAGGTATAAGGCTTCAATTTCTTTACCGGAACGGATGGCTTCCACTACTGCCCTGATACCAAACACCATTTGATTGCTTTCCCGCGCCGGCCTTGAATTATACGTCATTTTTTTATTTTACTGAAAGTTCCGCCTTTCGGGCAGACGGACAAAAGTAGCCATATTAATTGATTTAGCACTTATTGTACTGAAGCGGCGTTTGGGTCTGTTTTATTTAATTAACATTTCCAATCTTTATTAACATTGGCCTAAATACTTGATTTATAAATATAAATTTGGTATATTAACATTTTACTAACAACAGGTGTTAATAAAGTATTTTTCTCAACAATTTTTGTTGATTGTCGGATAGTTAAATACAAATATTATCCACTTTTAAATAATTCGTTAAAAATGCAGTATTGAAAACCAATCAACGGAACCGTTCATTTTTTGTATATTTTTGACAACGATGATTATTGAGAACGAAAACCAGTTTAATAAACCGACTACCGGCGAAAGAAAAAGCAGATTTACAAACCCAACTCCGTACAGCGGGCTGGGCAAACTTCCGCCGCAGGCAACTGACCTTGAAGAGGCTGTTTTAGGTGCTTTAATGCTCGAAAAAGATGCGTTGTCATCTGTTATTGACATCCTGAAACCCGAGGTTTTTTATAAAGATAACCACCAGAAAATATTTCAGGCCATAAGGCAGCTGTTTGAAAAATCGTCCCCGGTTGATATTCTTACCGTAACGGCCCAATTGCGCAAGCAGGGTGAGTTGGAAATGATTGGCGGCGCATATTATATCACTGAACTTACCAATCGGGTAGCATCCGCAGCCAATATCGAGTTCCACTCGCGGATCATTATTCAAAAATTTATACAAAGGGAGTTGATCAGGATCTCTACTGACGTTATACAGAGCGCTTATGAAGATACAACCGATGTGCTTGACCTTTTAGACAAGGCCGAAAAAAACCTTTTCGAAATCGCTCAAAACAACCTTCGCCGCGACTCGCGCAAGATGGATGACCTGATGCACGAAACTTTGAAGGAGATTGAAGCGCTGAAAGATAAAAAAGACGGCTTAACAGGCGTTGCTTCCGGCTTTACCGACCTTGACCGGATGACTTCGGGCTGGCAAAAATCGGACCTGGTAATTATAGCTGCCCGCCCCGCGATGGGTAAAACAGCGTTTGTATTAAGCTGCGCCCGCAATGCCGCGGTTGATTTTAACAAGCCGGTAGTTGTGTTTTCGCTCGAAATGTCCTCGGTTCAGTTGGTTAACCGTTTAATATCCGGAGAAACCGAAATTGAACAGGAAAAGATACGTAAGGGTAACCTCGAAGAATGGGAATGGGCGCAGATCCACTCAAAAATTGGCCGTCTTGAACAGGCCCCTTTAATCATTGACGATACTCCCGCCCTGAATATTTTTGAATTCAGGGCAAAATGCCGCCGGTTAAAATCACAGCATGATGTACAACTAATCATCATCGACTACCTGCAACTGATGCAGGGTAAAAACAGCGATGGCAAAGGCGGCGGCAACCGTGAACAGGAAATCGGCAGCATATCAAGGGCGCTGAAGTCGGTAGCCAAAGAGTTAAACGTACCGGTAATCGCGCTTTCGCAATTGAGCCGTGCGGTTGAAAACCGTCCGGGTGGGTCAAAACGACCGATGCTTTCAGATTTACGTGAATCTGGTTCTATTGAGCAGGACGCGGATATGGTGCTGTTCCTTTACCGCCCCGAATACTACGGACTGGAAGTGGATGAAGACAACAACCCAACCCAGGGTGTCGGCGAGATCATTATCGCCAAGCACCGTAACGGTGAAACAGGCCGGGTAAGGTTAAAGTTCGTTGGAAAATATGTGAAGTTTACCGACCTTGACCAGGGCATGGACGGCTCGTTTACACCGGCAAATGCATTCTCAGGTTTAACCCCATCGCAGGATTTTGAAAAACCAAGCAACTTTATCATCAGGCCGTCCAGCATGAATGATATGGATGATGATCAACCGTTTTAGGTTGTAATTGTTTAAAAGGTTGTAAAAGTTAAAAGGGTGTCCTCCTGTCTGACATACCTTTTTAACTTTTACAACCGCTGCAACTTTTAAAACCTTTGCAGCTTCAACTAAAACACCAACCCCAAAACAATCCCGATTATAATAATCACCGGGGTTTTTATTTTTGTAAAATTCAAAAGTAAAAATGTGGCTATCATAATTAAATAAGCCAGCCAGTTTAACCCGAAAGGCCGGGCCAATAATATTAATGCGGTGGCCATAAAACCGACCGCAACGGCGTTGATACCACTCAGGGAGTTTTTTATACGTGTAATCTTCTTAAGATCGTTCCAAAAGGGAACAATAAATAAAATCAGGATAAGGCCCGGCGCGTTAATACCTATAACAGCAACCAAACTGCCTGTTATCTGGCCGACAATACCTGCGCCCTTATTCCCCATGCTCATACCGCCTAAAAAGGAGGTAAACGAAAAAGTAGGTCCGGGTAAAGCTTGCTGCAGGGCATATCCCGAAAGAAATTCGGAATTGGTAAGATAATGTTTAACCTCTACAAATTCGGTGTACATCAGGGGTACCAATACCTGGCCGCCGCCAAAAATCAAAATGCCGTTGCGGTAAAAGTTTTCAAACAGGCGAATAGGCAAACTGAATGGCGATGTTTGGTTCACTACAGCGCCCAGGGCCGCAAAAAACAGTAATATGCCAATAAAGTACATAACCTTTTTTGGGTTTACATTTGAAAACAGCTTCACCCTTAATTCATTTTCCTTGGGTTGCGTTTCAAGGGCCGAGGAAATGATCCCGCCCAACATAATAAGAATTGGAAAAGCATAAGCATTGTGCAATATCAGCGTAGCAATCAGCGAGCCGATGGCCAGCATGGTGCTTACCCTGCTTTTCAGGAATTTATTGGCAAAAGTATAAGTGGCATAAGCCACAATACCCACCGCAATGGGCTGTACAAAACGCAGTACTTCGGCAAATTTGGCACGGTCGGCAAACATTTTATAGCTGACAGCAGCCAAACACATAATGGTTGCCGATGGCAGAATCCAAATGAAAAAAGTAAGAATGGCCAGGCGCAGTCCCCCGACTTTCCATGCTATCCCAACCAATGTTTGTGTTGATGAGGGCCCCGGCAATAATTGGGATAAAGCGCTCAGCTCCATCAATTCACTTTCGGTTATGTAACGTCGTTTTTCTACAAACTCGCGCAGCAATACGGCAATATGCGCCTGCGGACCGCCAAATGCAGTAAAGGTGTAAAGAGTTACATCCCGTAAAAATAAAAGCTTGCGTTTATTCATTAGTTCATTGGTTCATTAGTTCACTGGTTCATTGGTTCGCTTCATTAAAACTAATGAACTAATGAACCAGTGAACTAATGAACCGGCATTTAATAATCATCCTCATCTTCCCCCGTTGCAATGCGGTACACTGCCTGTAATTCCGAAAATGCATGGTTATCGCGCTGTTCGCGGGTGATTTTCATGCCTGTTTCGTAAGTATTTATCGCCTCCTGTTTGCGGCCCAAAGCTTCATAAAGTTTTCCCAGATGGTAATAGGTGCCCCCGTAATTGGGATGATTATTCACCAGGTCCTCATAATATCCTAAAGCTATATTAGTTTCATTAAGGCGAAGGTACTCGGTAGCCAGCGCATATTTCAGGAACGGATCATCCGGTTCATTCTTTAAAAATTCTAATAGCTTCGTTAATCTGCTTTCCGTCATTTTAAACTCTCTCTTTTTTAACTAAATTTGCAAAAACCTATTTTTTATGAAAATACTGGTATGTATAAGTAATGTCCCTGATACAACGACAAAAATAACTTTTACTGACAATAACACCCAATTTAATACAAACGGGGTTCAATTTATATTAAACCCTTATGATGAAATTGCACTTGCCCGCGCTATTGAGCTGACTGATGGCGGCAATGGCCCGGTAACGGTAATAAATGTTGGTGAAGTTAATACGGAGCCGACTATACGAAAAGCTCTTGCCATCGGCGCCACAGATGCTGTACGTATCAATGCAAAGCCGCATGACGCCTGGTTTGTGGCGTTCCAGATAGCCCAATACATCAAAGCAAACCCGTACGACCTGATATTAACCGGCAGGGAATCCATCGACTACAATGGCTCAAAAGTAGCGGCTATGCTGGGTGAATTTTTAGATCTTCCCTCTGTTTCCATCATGAAAAAGCTGGAAATTGCAGGCGATCATGCAACTGTTGAACGTGAGATTGAGGGCGGCAAGGAAGTTCTGTCTATACCACTCCCCTTTGTAGCCGGTGCGGCAGAAGGTGTTGCCGAGCCAAAAATACCTAACATGCGGGGGATCATGTCGGCACGTACAAAACCATTAATTGTTATTGAACCTGTTGAGGTAAAAACATTTTCGGAAGTCATCAGTTATGAAACACCGGCACCGCGTGGCCAGGTAAAATTGGTTCCGGCTGATGATGCAGCTAAACTGGTAAGTTTATTGCACACGGAAGCAAGGGTTATATAAATAAAAGCTAAACAGGTTTTTGACCTTATTTATTTTAATATGTCAGTTTTAGTCTATACAGAAAATTCGGATGGCAAATTCAAAAAATCAACTTTTGAAGCCATTTCTTATGCCCGTGCCATTGCCGATCAAAATAATACCAGCCTTACTGCTATTTCTATCGGCGATGTAAGCAAAGATGAATTAGCGCTTATCGGTAATTACGGCGCTGATAAAATATTAAATGTATCCAACGAAAAATTAAAGAACTTTGTGAACCAGGCCTACGCTTCGATAATTGCGGAAGCTGCAAAAAAACTGGGAGCAGCAATTATTGTGCTATCAAACTCGTTTTCCGGGCGCGGTTTGGCGCCGTGTTTAGGCGTTAAACTGGAAGCTGGTGTGGTTGATGGCGCCGTATCTTTGCCCGAACAGGGTGAAGGCAAATTCAGGGTTAAGAAAACAGCTTTCTCAGGCAAGGCATTCGCAATTGTTGAATTAACATCGCCAAAAAAAATTATTTCCCTAACACCAAATTCGTACAAAATTGTTGAAACTGCATCAAAAGCAAGCATTGAGGATTTTAGTATTGATGTTAAACCATCTGATTTTGCTGCGGTGATCAAGGAAATAGTTCGCTCCACCGATAAAGTTTCTTTGCCCGATGCGGATATAGTGGTTTCGGGCGGACGCGGCCTCAAGGGGCCCGAAAACTGGGGGATGATAGAGGAACTCGCCGGGTTGCTTGGCGCTGCCCTGGCCTGCTCAAAGCCTGTTTCAGACGCCGGCTGGCGGTCGCATAGCGAACATGTTGGACAAACCGGTATAGCTGTCAGTCCAAATTTGTATATTGCGATAGGAATTTCAGGAGCTATCCAGCATCTTGCAGGGGTGAGTTCCTCAAAAGTGATCGTCGTAATTAATAAAGATGCGGAAGCTCCGTTTTTCAAGGTGGCCGACTATGGCATTGTCGGCGATGCATTTGAAGTGGTGCCGGAATTAATAAAGGCTATTAAAGAATATAAAGCTTCGGCTTAAAAAAGGATATGTTGTGATGGGTAATGATATGAAAAAAATAAAACTGGATATTGTTGGCTTATCTTACAGCCAAACACAATCCGGTGCTTACGCTCTTGTTTTAGGCGAAGTGAGCGGACGCAGAAGGCTCCCGATCATCATCGGCAGTTTTGAAGCACAGGCTATTGCGATAGAGATAGAAAAAATGACGCCGAGCCGGCCACTCACCCACGACTTGTTTAAAAGTTTTGGGCAGGCTTACAACATCGTGGTACAGGAAATCATCATTTATAATTTGGTCGATGGGATATTTTATTCAAAACTCATTTGTTCTGATGGTAAAAAAGTAGTTGAAATTGATGCCCGGACCTCAGATGCCATTGCTGTGGCGGTAAGGTTCGACTGCCCGATTTATACCTACGAATTTATCCTTTCGAGCGCAGGAATTGTTATTGAGGGCAATGATTTTGTCTATCTTGAAAATATCAATGAAAAAGCAGAGGAAAAAACAAGCGCTGCCCCGGCGGGAAGCTTTAATTCATTGAGCATTGAAGAATTAAAAACCAAACTACAGGAAGCGCTCGCCGAAGAATCTTATGAAAAGGCAGCTAAAATACGGGACGAACTGAACAGGCGGAAAGCCTCCTGACAAACAATGGAGCATGGATTCGAATGTCTTTTTTCAACCTTTTCAAACTTAGTTCCAGCCTATAATCTCTGGTTTTTCACAAAAAATCATTATTTTCCGGCCTTAAATTTATACTGACCACCTTTTATTATAAAATTGGCCCCATATGAATATTAAGTTTCGCTTAATACTGATGAATTTTATGCAATTTTTTATATGGGGGTCGTGGCTGATCACCATTGGGGCCTACTGGTTTCAAAATAAGCATTGGTCAGGGGCACAATTCGGGGCCATTTTCTCTACCATGGGGATCTCAGCGATATTTATGCCTGCCCTGACAGGGATAATAGCAGACAGATATATAAACGCTGAAAAACTATATGGCACTATGCATATTTTAGGTGCATTAACGCTGTTTTGTATTCCGCTTGTCACTAATCCTGTAACTTTTTTTTGGGTTATATTACTGAATATGATCTTCTATATGCCAACGTTGTCGTTATCCATAACGGTTGCATATACCGCTTTAAAAAACAAAAATATTGATATAATAAAAGAATACCCACCCATACGCATTTGGGGTACAATAGGTTTTATTGCTGCACTATGGACGGTGAGCCTTACCCATAATGAAATCTCATCCAATCAGTTTTATATCGCGTCAGCAATAGCTTTAACACTTGGCGTTTTTTCATTTACCCTTCCAAAATGCCCTTCGCTTTATAAAAAAACAGGCGATAAATCACTGGTAAATTTGCTGGGATTAGATGCATTTATTTTATTTAAAACTCCCAAAATTGCAATTTTCTTTGCGTTCTCCTTGCTTTTAGGGGCAGCACTACAGTTAACTAATGCATACGGCGATACCTTTATTCAGGATTTTAAAAACGTCCCTTCTTACAGCGGTTTAACGGCAGTTAAATATCCCGCAATTATTATGTCGATATCGCAAATTTCCGAGACCCTGTTCATTTTGGCGATACCATTCTTTCTCAGGAAATTCGGAATCAGGTACGTTATGTTATTCAGTATGCTGGCCTGGGTATTGCGTTTTGGATTTTTTGCTTTTGGTGATCCGGCCGGGGGATTATGGATGATCGTTTTATCCTGTATTGTTTACGGCATGGCTTTTGATTTTTTCAATATTTCAGGTTCCTTATTTGTGGAAACACAAATATCTCCTGAAATCAGAGCAAGTGCACAAGGGCTCTTTATGATGATGGTAAATGGTTTTGGCGCCCTTTTTGGGAGTTTAATCAGCGGTGTGCTTATTGATAAATATTTCACTTTTGCTGATCATAGTAAAAACTGGCATGGCATCTGGCTGAGTTTTGCGGGGTACGCCTTAGTAATCGCGATTATTTTTCCTTTTGTTTTCAGATATAAACATAGTGCAGAACCAAAACATTTATAGATTTGGCCTGATTTTAAACTGTTTCATTTTCATTAAACTATTAAGAGATCACTGATATTATTGACTAACGAGGGCTACCCGCTTAATTCCCAAAAGCATCAAGCGCTATTGTTGGTTTACCTGAAGTGTCAAAGGCGCCAAGTGTATAACTTTGCCAGTTGTACGCTTCGGGCTCCCAGTAAAAAACGCCTAAACCGTTGCCGCCTGCAACCGAATTTACTTTCGTGATAATATCGGTAAGGAAATCCCTGGTTGTAGCAGGTTGTGTCGCATCCATACCAACCTCAACAACCATGCAAGGTGTTGAATAGCGTGAAATCATATCGTTTATGTTTGCCAGGCACTGAGCGTCAAGAGTTGTATAATTAGTTGTTGAAGGATAAAGTGACATCCCTATAATATCCCATTGGGCGCCATTAGCCTTTAATCCATCAAACATCCAGCGGAACAAGGTATTGTCGTATCCATTTGAGATATGCACTATAACTTTTGTTGTGCTGCTTACTGATTTAACAGCCAAATACCCGGTCTTAATCAGTGCCGCAAAATTAGCCATATTGGTTGAAGCGCGGCCATCTTCCCATAACATACCATCGTTGGTTTCATTGCCAATTTGCACCCAATCGGGGGTTATGCCGTTGGTTTTAAGGGTATTAATAACCCCAACGGTGTATGTGTTCATGGTAGTTAACAATATCGCGAAATCTAAAGATGCCCAGGCTACAGGTTTAGTTTGATGCCCCGGATCGGCCCATACATCGCTGTAATGGAAATCGATCAGTATTTTCATACCTGCATTTTTGGCACGGATGGCCTTCGCTACCAAATCGGTTGTATTGCACCAGCCATCGGAAGGGTTAACAAAAGCACGTAGCCTGATGGAGTTAAAACCCAGGCTTTTCATCAGCGCAAAAAGTTCGGTTTGATTGCCATTCTTATCATAAAACTTAACACCTGACGCTTCCATTTGCGTAACCCAGCTTATATCGGCCCCTTTGGCAAATGTAGTGGAAACAACAGGTGGGGTATAAGTTGTCGTAACGGGTGTGGGTGTACTCCCTTTATTTGAACAAGACAATATTATCAGCAGCGATGCAACACTATAAACCCACAACACTTTTTTCATTTTCGGAATATTAAACTTATAAATTGGTATAGCCGATGGCTTATACAAATATAAAATTTCTATTTTACAATTTCCCCGACCTTTCAGGAACGGCGCTGGATATGTAATTAAAGCTGGCAACCTGGTCCCCTATCTGTATTTTAAACTCCTCTGCTTCGGTCACGGTTTTGCTTATATCGTTAACAAAAGCAAGGTCTTTTGGCGTAATTTTAAAAGTTACCGTTTTTGTTTCGCCGGGTTGCAGGTCTATCTTATCATAAGCCCTCAAACGTTTGGTATCCGGCGCTATACTGGCATACAACTGACTGGTATAAAGCAACACCGATTCTTTACCTTCCCGCTGACCTGTGTTTTTAACATCAACGGTAACGGTTAGCGTGCCGTTTTCTTTCAGTTCAGGCTGGCTCAAATGCAGGTTGCTATAGCTGAATGTGGTATAGCTTAAGCCTGTGCCAAACTCATAAAGCGGATTATAGCCATGTTTATCATCCGGGTTGCCATTTTCAATATTTTTACGGTAGTAATTATTCAATGAATTAGCGTATTTGGGATAAGTAATTGGCAGTCTTCCTGATGGATTCGCGTCACCAAAAAGGATATTAGCAAGCGCATCGCCGCCTTCATTTCCCGAAAAATAAGTTATAACGGTAGCGGTTGAATGACTTTCTGCTTCTGTAACAATCCTTGGACGCCCCTCTGCTAAAACCAGAATAACAGGTTTGCCTGTTTTGGTCAGCTCATTTGCCAGCTGTGTTTGGGCTGCAACAGGTTGTTTTATATAATTGATTTTCAAATTTTTATACTACTAATTTACAGGTTTTAATTTATCCTGCAACGCTTCAATCGCGTTAGCGAGATAAGCAAATGGAGCATTCCAGTTGATAGCGATTTCGTTAACAGCATAGGCGCGGTCATCATCAATATAGGCCTCATCGGGGACCGTAGAAGGCACCTTAATATGGTCCTGCATGCCTGGGTTAGGGCCGCCTACCAATAAGCCGGGCACGGGGTCAACCACGCCGTCAGCAAAAGACGGGCGATGATGCGGGTGCATCGGACTCCTGCTCCCGTAACCTGTTACATAGGCGTAACCCGTACCATTGCGGCCTAAAATATAATCCAGGTTATCCAGCGCGTAACGCAGGTATCGGGCATCATTGCTGAGCTTATAGGCCTGTATCAAAACAACGCCCTGGTTTGCCGCATTTGAATTACTCCCCCAGTTAAAATTACGGGCCGATTTATCCATAACGGTTTGATAGGCGGTTTCATCAGCTCCTTTTATAAGGTCATCCGCTAAACCAAGCAGGCGTTTTTTTAGCTCCGGAATTTCCTTTGGGGCATTTTCGCCAAACGAACTGCTGTTTTTTATAAGCGTATAATAACCTAACAATCGTACCTGTCCCCATGAAGGAATGGGCATATTATTATCAGGCAATAAGTTAATTTGCTTTAAGTAATCCGGATTTTGCGTACTTACAAACAGCTCAGAGGCGGCCCAGATAAATTCGTCGCTAAAATTACGGTCGCCATAAGCGCCGGTGGTTATCCGGGGGCTGAATTTTTGGTTCATTGCCTCTTGATTGTAGGCTATGTCAGGATTTTTTGCGGCCCATGCCCATGCTGTTTTGGCTGCATTTAAACAGGAATCGGCCAGGCCGGGCAGTTCCTTCGGGAATTTGCTGAATATCCTGCCTGACTGCGCCATTACCGCCGCGAAATCAAGCGTTGCTGCCGTACCTTTCTGAACAACGTAGCGAGGCGCAGTCGCTTTATCGGGCATTTCGAATTTATCAAATGCGGCATTGGTGAGTTTATGATAAACGCCGCCATCATTTGGGTCCTGCATGGTGAGCATCCAGCGCAGGTTCCATAGTACTTCATTTAAAATATCCGGTATGTTGTTTCCGCTTTCAGGGATATTCAATTTAACGGATCCCATATAAGCAGGAAAATCCTCGTACAAGGAAAGCAGTGTACTTGTGCTAATCCCGCTGTTAACAACGTATTTATTGTAATCACCGGCATCATACCAGCCGCGTGGCGAGGAAATTACAGTCCCGGCCGACCGTTTGTCTGTAGCTGCCGATGGATGTACCAGCACATTGGTATCCGGGTGACCTTCTGCCCTATGCCATTTACCTGCATATTTTTCTTCAAGCGGTATAGAGGCCCGCATATAGTAATATGCTTTTATGGAAGCGCCTGCCACATCGCGGTGTACAGCTTTCTTTATTTCAAACGGCCGGGAGTAACCGGCCCCCGGAACATAAAGGATATATTTACCCGGTTTGCGGTAAGTGCCAAATTCGGCTATTCCGGTATTATTTCCGGCAAAATCTGGTTTAACAGATCTTTTTAATATCCCCTTAAATACAGTTTTCTTATTGATGGTCTGGATATAGAACAGGCTATCTTTCCCGCTTACAACGACAGCGGTTTTGGCTGCGTCCGGATAAAAACCAACCTGGTTTAAGCGAATCTGCTGTTCACCATTTGTTTCCCTTTGCTGGGCGCATGATGTTTGCACAAAAAAAGCCAGGACCATCGCAAGCAGGAAGCCCCGGGCCAGGCCATAACTATACAGATATTTATTGCTCATTTACAATAATGATAATTTACAGGTTAGTACTCATTACATGCGAAAAGCATGTAAAATTGGTTTATAAAGATAGGCGTAACTTGTACAATAAGTATAATACTAAATTGACCTTTTCAGTCAAAAAATATAATACTAAATAAACAGGGGGAAATTAAAACCGGGAAGTAAAATCGGAAATATTTAGAAGGATAATTAATAGATGGTAAATTTTGAAGCAAATTTTTGGCTCTTTAACGCTTTGTATGGGTGAGCATTTCATCCCAATAGCTATCTGGAATCTTAAAAAAGACATTGTTATGATGATGATAAAATGTGTTTTTCTAAGGTTCCGAAGAGGCGTAGCCTCGATAAATATCTTTTCAACGGATTTTAATCCGTTGAAAAGATAAGGAGGAAAACATTAAGAACCATAGGTTCGACCCATATAAACAGGAAGCTAATATAGATCGTGCCTACAGCACTCCAAATATTGAATTCATGTAGCAACGGGTTAAAACCCGTTGCTACAAAATATTTCGAGCCGAAGGCTCTATAATTAAACGTTTACCCAAACAAAGCGTTATAGACCCAAATTTTTCAATGCTGCCTGAGCCCGGTTAAACAAATTGTCAGAACCTTGATTTGGAGGATTTTAAGATGGCCACGATTATTAAAAAGATGCTAATCAGGAAATCCTAAAATCATAAAAATCAAGGTTCAGACAAAAACGGTTTTAAAGTTTAACCAAACTATAAGCTAAGCTTAAATTAAATAGGTTAACCCTTGTTTGTCCACCAACGCCATTGCTATAGTTCTGTTTGGTAATGCCAGCCTCATAACGCAAGTCTATTGATATTTTTTTTATATCAATACCTGCACCAAACTGCCAGGCAAAATTTTGATCCTGGTAATTTAATCCAAATGCATTACTAACAGCGCCTCCGATAGTTTGACTTTTATCAATGGCAAATGAAACCAAAGGGCCGGTGTAAAAACGTCCCCCAAAACCAAAAGCGCCAATTTTACCGCCAATTAACAGGGGAACATCAATGCTGGTGAATTTTTGCTTTGTTTCGCCGCCATTTGCAGAGATATCAACGTTTTTTGAAGTTAAATACATTTCGGGCTGAAAATTAAAGCCCAGTGCCCCAAACCGAAGCCAAAGGCCTGCCAAATAACCGGCCTGGTTACTGCTGCTGAATGTAGCAGATGCTGATGAATTAATACTTGTGAGGTTTGCCCCGGCTTTTAATCCGAACTGAACTGTAGGCAAAATTTGCGCCGAAGCAAAACTTGCAGCGGCAGTGATGATTGTTAAGGTGAGTAATAGTTTTTTCATAAATAAAATTGCAAATGAGGTAAAACAAAAAAACGGTTAAAATTCAGGCTTATTATAATTGCGCTGTTGTAAAACAAAGATAATTAAAAATCGGGTATGGCTGAATACTGTATTATCCTAAAATAAGCCTTACAACGCCAGTTTCCCTTGATAGTAATCCAATATTTTGCTGTATATAAAGTAATCGTAGCGGGCGCTGATCAAATTTAAAGCAGCATTGTCCAGATTGTTTTTTGCGATGATAAAATCGTTATCAAACAACGAACTATTTAGCTATAAATAACCTATTTTATTAGTTGGTTATTTTTAAATTACTTTAAAAAAGCTAATCTTTGTACACCGGCTCTGGGTACTGGAAACCTCGCAACTACTGATCAGGGCAGACGCATTAAAA
>DHXR01000082.1:27154-129231 GCA_002413785.1 Mucilaginibacter sp. UBA5151 | reverse complement strand
ATTTTAATGCGTCTGCCCTGACCTACTGATGTAGTTGCGAGGTTTATTCGTTAATTATGTGCATTGAAAAAATCATAATTAGCCCAAATATTCTAAGAAATTATCATCGCGTCCCCCAAACCACATGAAATTATTTGTTTAGTAATTATTATAGACTGGTATTGCTTCCTGCCAGGTGGACCCACCCCACTTCATATTTGACTAATTTTTGAGGATCAAAAAAATGGTTCAGCGGTCCGTGTCCTTCTCCTGTCTTTACATCCTTACCATGTTCAATCGCCTGTTGAATATATTTTTTACTATTGGATATCGAAGTGCTCAGATCATTGCCTAACGCAATGAAAGAAGCTATAGCGGATGAGAGGCTGCATCCTGTTCCATGGGTATTGATGGTATCAATAGCTGTCGACCTGAATATACGCTCATCCCCAATTTTATTCAGGTACACATCAAACAGATCAGAGCCTTCTAAATGGCCGCCTTTAATCAATACCGCATAACAGCCATCTTGCATGATCCGAATGGCAGCAGTTTTCATATCACCGATGGTCTTGATCTCCATTTCGGCCAGTATTGCAGCTTCATCCAGGTTAGGTGTAACCAATTGAGCTAAGGGAAAGAGTGTCTTTTTTAACGTCGATACCGTATCGTTAGCGATCAAACGGTCACCGCTGGTGGCTACCATCACCGGGTCAAAAACAACCGGCACGCCCGGATAATCTCTTAAGGTATCGGCAATAGCAATAGCTAATGCTGCACTGTGCACCATACCAATCTTAATAGCCGATGGCTTTAAATCATCCATAACCGCTTTAATTTGCGCTTTAACAAAATCAACCGGAATAGGGTGAATACCGTTAACACCTAACGTGTTTTGTACCGTAACTGCCGTAATGGCCGTGGTTCCAAAACAACCCAAAGCACTTATCGTTTTCAAATCGGCCTGTATGCCGGCCCCGCCGCCACTGTCTGATCCGGCAATGCTGAGTACTACCGGGTATTTATATCTGCTCATATTAAATCACCCCGTTTTTTAAACTGTACATTTCGCCTTTGTACAAAGGCTTTAATAATTGGATTGCCATTTTACTGCGCTGACCTGTCTGGCAGCAGAATATCAACTTCTTTTCTTTTGGCAATTCTTCGATATGATTTTTCAATTCATACAAAGGGATGTTGATCCCACCGATATTGTAGTCTTCAAACTCGTAGGTTTCGCGCACATCAACCAGATAGATATCATTTGCAGATTCGTTTAGCAACTTGTTCAGTTCATTCATCGTTAACTCATCTGTGGGAGTTGCCGGCATAGTGATGATATTTGTGAACTGTGTTTGTCTTTGTTGTTTTCCTATTTTAAAAATACTGGTTGAGTTATCAAGGGCATTAATGGTCATTAATTTACCCGACAGGGTTTCGCCAATACCGCAAATGATTTTAATGGCTTCGTTAGCCATATAAGTACCTATGATGCCGGGTAAAACACCCAATACACCGATCCCGGCACAGTTTGGAACTTCATCTGACGGAGGAGCCTCAGGGAACACATCACGATAGTCGGGACCATCGTGGTAATTGAACACAGAAACGTGACCTTCAAATTTGAAAATGGAACCAAATACCAGCGGCTTATTTAAGGTAACGCAGGTATCATTCACCAGGTAGCGTGTTCCAAAATTATCTGAGCCATCAATCACCAGATCATAAGCCCCGCAAATATCTTCGGCGTTACCGGGTGTAAAACGTACCGGATAAGCCGTAATGAAAGTATGCGGATTGAGTAATTCGAGTTTTTCTTTAGCAAGAACCGCCTTTAACGCGCCAACATCGTTCACGCAATATAAGATCTGCCGGTGCAGGTTGCTGATATCCACTATGTCATCATCTGCAATGCCTATTTCACCAACCCCGGCGGCAACCAGGTATTGAAGTACAGGGCAGCCTAAACCGCCGGCACCTATCATCAGCACTTTAGCGTTCTTTAGTTTTTCCTGTCCTGTTATTCCGATCTCAGGTAAAATGATCTGCCTGCTGTACCGTTTAAGTTCCTCGCCTTTTAACATACTTATTGCGCTAAACTGTTATCCCAGTCTTTCCAAACCGGCTCGTAACCTTGCGATCTGATGACCCGGGCAATTTGTTCCGGACTGCGTTCGTCGCTGATCTCAAACTGTTCCAGCGAGTCCGGTTCAACCGCGTACCCGCCAGGGTTCGTTTTAGATCCCGCGCTGATGTTAGTAATACCTAATTTGATAATATTGTTGCGAAAGTTTTCAGATTCCCGTGTCGACATCGAGAGTTCTACCTCTTCGTTAAATATCCGGTAAGCACAGATCAGTTGCACCAGTTCGCGGTCGCTCATTTCCACTTTTGGCTCCAAGCCGCCGCTAAAGGGTCTCAAACGAGGGAAAGAGAGGCTATATTTAGTTTGCCAGAACCTTTTCTCCAGATAGTTGAGGTGCAGTGCCGTAAAAAAACAGTCGGTGCGCCAGTCTTCCAGGCCGATCAATACGCCCAAACCCATTTTGTGTATTCCTGCTTGCCCGAGTCGGTCCGGGGTTTCGAGCCGGTACTGAAAGTTAGATTTTTTCCCTTTGGGATGGTGTTTTTTATAATCTTCCTTGTGATAGGTTTCCTGGTACACCAGCACCGTGTTTAAGCCATAAGGAGTTAGCTGCTGGTAATCTTCCAGGTCAAGCGGCTGTACTTCCATGGAAATATGCGCAAAGTGCGGACGGATCAGGTCGAGTACTTTTTTGAAGTAGTCCACATGAACGTTTTCGTTATCTTCTCCGGTAACCAAAAGCACATGGTCATATCCCATATTTTTGATAACGTTAACCTCCTGCATGATCTCCATCGGGGAAAGTGTTTTACGCTTTACCTTGTTATCATAGCTAAAACCGCAATAGGTACAAATATTTTTACACTCATTAGAGAGGTAAAGCGGTACGTACATTTGTATCACTTTGCCAAAACGTTTCAGTGTCAATTGCTGACTGATGCGGGCCATTTGTTCCAGGTAAGGTGCCGCTGCCGGTGATATTAAAGCTTTAAAATCTTCCAGTGTCCGCTTGTCTGCTGCTAATGCGCGTTCTACATCCTGGCCTGTTTTGGCATAAATGCCCGCTTTGGTTTCGTCCCAATCAAACGATTTAAAAATGTCTGTAAAATTATTCATCTAAAAATGAGGTTAAAGGACTGCTCGCCACAGCATGGGTTACTGGTAAGGCCAGTTTGGCTTCGAAAGCCATCCGGCCAGCTTCTACGGCCATTTTAAATGCATTCGCCATTTGTACAGGGTTGCCGGAAACAGCGATAGCGGTATTCACCAATACGGCATCGGCCCCAATTTCCATGGCCCAGGCTGCATCAGACGGTGAACCGATACCGGCATCTACAATTACGGGTACATTACTTTGGCTGATGATGATCTCTAAGAAATCTATTGTTTTTAGTCCTTTGTTACTGCCTATAGGCGACCCCAAGGGCATAACAGCCGAGGTGCCTGCGTCTTCCAATCTTTTACACAACACAGGGTCGGCATGAATGTAAGGCAAAACAATAAAGCCCAATTTTGCCAGTTCTTCGGTCGCTTTCAGGGTTTCTATGGGGTCGGGCATCAAATACTTAGGGTCAGGATGTATCTCCAGTTTGATCCAGTTGGTTTCCAACGCTTCCCTTGCCAGTTGAGCGGCGAAAACTGCTTCTTTGGCGGTTCGGACACCGGATGTATTGGGTAACAGGTTTATATGTGGATATTTAAGACGGATCAGCAGATCGTCCTGTTCGTTGTTCTTAATATCAACACGTTTGAGGGCAACGGTCACCAGTTCTGATCCGGAAGCCAGTAACGATTCTTCCATTAAAACAGAAGAACTGAATTTACCTGTCCCGGTGAATAGGCGTGAATTGAATACTTTATCGGCTATTTTTAACATGATTTTTTTTAAACTTTAAATAAATGGATTTAAAGAAGGGGCATTTAACTGATGATACATTTGCCGGACAACTTTCGCTTTGTTAGCCGCATAGGTAATAGCGCCGGATAAGGCTACTCCATATACCCCGGTTTCCATAATGTTGCTAATATCTTCCGGTAAAATCCCGCCTATGGCAATAATGGGAATAGGTACCGTTAATTTGCTCATGATAGTGTTAATACCCTCCCAGCCCAAAATGGGGCTTAACTTTTGTTTGGTGGTAGTAAACCTATAAGGGCCCAAACCAATATAATCAGCGCCGTCTGCTATCCTTTGCTCAATATGCTGAATTGTGTTTGCAGTTCCCCCGATGATCATTTCGTTGCCGACAATATCTCTCGCACGGCTAACAGGCATATCATCTAAACCCAGGTGTACGCCATAAGCGCCAGCTTTAAGTGCGATTTCAGGATGATCGTTAACGATCAGTTTCGCGCCACGCTGGTTGCATAGTCTGTTTGCCTCTATTGCATATTCCAGGATCACGGCGGCGGGTTGGTTTTTAACCCGGAGCTGTATCCATTTGCACCCTGCCTCTAAGGCTTGTTGAATAGCTGTCAGGTGAGACCCTTCTTCAGGTTGCTGTGATATATAGTGTAGTTTATCAATCATTGTATTTGTATGTTAAGTTTAAGCAGCGAGTTGCTTTTTCAACTGACTAAAGCGTTCTACTGCTTTAGCTGGTTCAGCCCAAAGTGTACCCAAAACCGCAACGCCGTCAAAACCCATTTCTTGAACTTTTGCTAAGTTGGATAGCTCTACACCCCCCAAGGCAAATACCCTGGGTTTGCTACAGGGTTTATCCAGTTTAAAATCATTAGCTAATTTGCTTTGGTAACCAGCCTTGGATATACTATTAAATACAGGCCCGTAAAAGGCATATTCAAAATGTTCTAATGTTGGCAGTAGTTTAATATCATGGATAGAAGCACTTAAAATAAGTCCATCATCCAGCTGTAACTGTAGTTGCTGCCGGCCTGATTGTTTTAGGGCCGATTCTGTATAATGCAGCCTTTTGATGCCGAAATCTGTTGCTATTTCGTGAAATTGATGTAGCGATATGCGGTCATAAAACTGCGGCATTATTCCTTTGATCAGTCCCCTGATTGTTTGTATATCTTTTTCGGGCTTTCGGATATGAAAGTATTTCAAACCCGCCTGAAACAGGTTGTTGATGATGATACTTTCATCAGCAACAGCAGCCGGGTTTGAAATAACGATCAGTTCCATATTATAAATAGATTTCGCTTCCTTTTTGTAAAAACTCTTTCGATTTTTCTTCCATGCCTTTTGACAGGGCATCAGCCTCGCCCATACCATTTTCTTTAGCATAGTCGCGCACGTCCTGCGTGATCTTCATCGAGCAGAAATTAGGGCCGCACATCGAGCAGAAGTGAGCGATCTTGGCACCATCGGCAGGCAGGGTTTCGTCATGAAACTCCCTGGCAGTGTCGGGATCAAGCGAAAGGTTAAACTGATCTTCCCATCTAAACTCAAAACGGGCCTTGCTTAAAGCGTTATCGCGGTACTGCGCACCCGGATGCCCTTTAGCCAAATCGGCGGCGTGTGCTGCTATTTTATAGGTAATCACACCATCTTTAACATCCTTTTTGTTTGGCAAGCCTAAGTGCTCTTTAGGGGTTACATAACAAAGCATAGCGGTACCAAACCAGCCGATCATGGCCGCGCCGATTGCCGAAGTGATATGATCGTAACCCGGTGCGATATCGGTAGTTAAGGGGCCTAATGTGTAGAATGGCGCTTCGCCGCAGTGCGCCAACTGCTTGTCCATATTTTCTTTGATCATGTGCATCGGGATATGCCCGGGGCCCTCAATAATAGTCTGCACATCATGCTTCCATGCAATTTTAGTCAGTTCACCCAGGGTTTCCAATTCGCCAAATTGCGCGGCATCATTTGCATCGGCTATGCAGCCCGGTCTTAAGCCATCGCCTAAGGAAAACGCAACATCATAGGCTTTCATAATCTCGCATATCTCTTCAAAATGCGTGTACAAAAAATTTTCTTTATGGTGTGCCAGGCACCACTTAGCCATAATAGAACCACCGCGCGATACGATACCTGTGATGCGTTTGGCGGTGAGGGGTACATAGCGCAACAATACCCCTGCGTGGATGGTAAAATAATCCACACCCTGTTCAGCTTGTTCTATCAGCGTATCTCTGAAAAGCTCCCAGGTCAGGTCTTCGGCCTTCCCATTCACTTTTTCTAATGCCTGGTAGATAGGCACGGTACCAATTGGTACAGGTGAATTACGAATGATCCATTCACGGGTTTCATGAATGTTTTTTCCTGTCGAAAGGTCCATAATGGTATCGGCGCCCCAGCGGCAGGCCCATACTGTTTTTTCTACTTCTTCTTCGATACTTGAAGTAACGGCCGAATTGCCGATATTGGCATTGATCTTCACCAGGAAATTACGCCCGATGATCATCGGTTCGCTTTCCGGGTGATTGATATTGGATGGGATGACCGCGCGGCCACAGGCTACTTCCTGACGTACAAATTCAGGAGTGATATATCCTTTGGGTGTGTTCGCACCAAAGCTTTGACCAGGATGCTGATGTGACATCACGTCATACTGTCCGTTCAATTGTTCTTTTAATAGGTCTATCCGCTGGTTTTCACGGATAGCGATGTATTCCATTTCGGGCGTAATGATGCCTTTTCGGGCATAATACATTTGCGATACATTCATGCCCGGTTTTGCTTTATAGGGTTTACTGATGTGCGCAAACCTTAAAGTATCCAGGTTTTGATCATTCGCGCGCAGGTTTCCATAATCAGAAGAAATTTCTTCCAATTGCTCCACATCACCCCGGTCAACTATCCATTGCTCACGCAGTCGTGGCAAACCGTGTTTTACATCTATTTCGATGTCTGGGTCTGTAAACGGGCCACTGGTATCATAAATAGTCACCGGCGCGTTCGGTTCGGTTTCGCCAAACCGCCCGTGCAGTTTGGTTTCACTCAGGCTCACTTCGCGCATCGCCACCTGGATGTTATGGAGCTGTCCTTTAACGTACACCTTGCGTGATGCCGGGAAAGGGGTACGGCTGATAGCTTGTTCGTGTGGAATTTTTTCAGTTTTCATAATTTGGGTTTATGTTTTATCCGCCTTGGGTTGCTTTAATGATGGTGATGTTATCGCCGGGTTTTAGGAAATGGCCTGGCCAGTCGCTTTTAGCAATGATCTCCTGGTTAACCGCAATGGCAATTCCTTTGGTTGGCAGCACAAGAACAGTATCAATCATTTGCTTCAAAGAGCAAACTTCGGAAACGGAATAATTTTGTTGATTTATGGTGATTTCCATCCTGTTTAAAAATTTATTAAACTAAAGGAATGAACCCGTTGGAGGATTAGTAAACAACTTTAGGGTTGTTCTACTTTTCCCTTCGGCAGTACTAACTGCATCAGGTTCAAAGGGTATTTCTCAGCGCAAGGCACCCCTAAAGTTTTTTGTAAAGGTATAAAATAAAGCTAAATAAAAATGCGTCTTAAATTTAATTTAATGTTAAAAAAAAACCTGGCATTAACTCTTAAAGGCTAAAATGCCACCCTTGCACTTAAAACACTGCAACGGTATGGCGATACATATTTTTGGATGAAGGATCTAATAAGCCTGCCGTATTTATTGGTTTAATCCGTTCCCGTATCAGGTTGGTAAACTGTGTAATATCTTCTTTGGATGGTTGCGGTTTATCTAAAATTTTCAATAAGTCTATATAAGACTTTTGCACAATATCTGTAATATACGGATCGTCGGCGCAAAGGAAATATCCTGGCAATTCCTTTCGCATAAGGCGGCGTTCATAAGCAATAGTTGCAGCAAAATAAAGCATAGACCATGCCGTGAACAGCTCAAAATGGGGCATTGCCCGATAGCATCCCGCAATAAGCTGATCAGCCAATTTCAGTTCCGCGAATATGGAGCGCTCATATTCCTTTAACCCCTCAAATAGCGGTTCAGGGTTATTAAAGTGTTCTTTAAGGATAAGGACTAATTTTTGAATGCCCGAAATTGAATGTGCAATACCCGAACTAAACAAGGGGTCAACAAAGCCTGCTGTATGCGGAAGTACGGCCCAGCCAGGTCCAAAACAACGGTCCACCTTTCTTTGCAGCCTGGCCGATTGAATTATTTTACCCGGCTCAGCGGCAAGGGTGGCGTCCTTCAGTATATTTTTAATTGCCGGATACTTCGCAAGCATAGCATCCCAGATCTCAGCTGTTTGGAGGCCCTTTAGCGACTGTTCTTTGCAGCTAAGCACAAAACCGAAACTGGTACGCTGATCATTAAACCGCAGCATCCAGATCCACCCTTCATCTAAAATTTGATGCAGGGCAGAATTATCCGGATCATAAGGAAAATCAGCAGTGGGGATATTTGCGTCTTTCAGCATTTCCGTCCACCTGGCAATGCCATGAAAATGCGAAAACACAGTAAATGAATCAGTCAAAAAACTATCAGATGAGGTTTTAACCCCGGTTAGCTTTTCAAGCAAAAAGCCGCCGCCGGTAGCGTCAATATAAAAGCCGGCATAAATAACCATAGCCCCTTCGGGGCAAATGCAATTAAACTCCCATTCGGAGTTCCTTTTTGCCGAGACAATTTCAGTCAGGTCAAAATAACTGATCCCGGCCTCCTGTACTTTACTTACCAGGAAGGCGTCAACATCTGAACGCATCCAGTTCGTGTCCGATTGAATGTCGTCAACACTTGCGGCAACAAGCAATTCGTTTTTATGGTTCGCATCGGTTGTAAAATCTTGTCCGGGATGATGTTTGAAAAAGCTGAACCCTCTTTTAATTCCGCAAACAATTTCGGGATGCGATTGCTGCCAACTGCCATAGCGTGAAAAATCATGCAGCCAGGGCAGGTTGTATTTCACCGCAATGTCACGCAATTGCATGTCGGCTATTGGCGTGGACGACTCGCCAATGGCAAAACGGGGATGTCGTCCTTTTTCCACCACACAAACCTTAAAGCCCTGGTTATGTAAAATTAATGCGGTGAGTGAGCCGGCAAATCCTGCGCCTGCTATTAAAATATCAAAATATTGTTCCTTGTTATCAGGCATAGTTTAATTGACAATTACAGGTTATACGGGGGTAAAATTTTTGTTCCAGGTTCATTAGCTCCAAACGATTCTTCCTTGCTTCAAAACAATCCGGACAACGGGAAAGGAAGGCGATGTCCCAAACGTCAGCAAATACCCGGCCGGCTTTTAAACCAAGGGCGTTTTCAAATACTTCTTCCAGCGTTTCCAATGAGGGGGGCATATAGTGCCCTTGTTCATAAAGTAATTCCATCACACCGTTGCCGGGACGCGTAGGAATAATGGAGCAGCATTGTACCCCGCAATTAAATGCAAATTGCACCGTTTTATGAACCCAGCGGATGTTTTCGGCTTTATTGGTAAGATAGGGAGGGTTTAGCAGTATGAATGCACGTACGTCAATGCCATTACTTCTTAAGAATGTTGCGGCCCTCTTAAAATCTCCGGCAGTCATTTGCTTATTAAGCTTAGGCAAAACATCCGGGTGAATGGTTTCAAGGCCCATAGCAATTTCCAGGGCCCCGCTCAGGCTGTCATTAAATTGCAGGCAGGTTTCATCACAAAGTTTGGGATGATTTTCCACGATCACCCGGTTATAAGGCCGCAGACGCTCAATTATTCCGGGATAATCTGACGTTGGAATGGCCTTTTTGTCAAAGAAGTTACCGTTGTTGTAGAGTTTAATTACATCAGCTTCGGGCAGCCTGGTTAAAGCATAATCTATTTGTTTCAAAACAGCCCCCGGAGGTGTAGATTCATTTAGCGTGTTTTTCCAGAGATCGCACATCAGGCATTTGAAAGCACACTCCTTGCTTGTGAGAAAAATCGTATTCACGCGCTGTAAATCACCTCCGGGGCCTCGCTCCTGCTCATGCAGAAAATGGTATGATATATCGGGGTTCAAAAAGTTCTTTTGAGAACGGAGCTTTTCAATTTCCCGGTTATTATGCATAAAGCGAATGAAAATAGCTGCGGTACTGCATTTCATCCTGCGGAAACAGCTGATCAAATGTACCTTCCTGCACAGCTCCCTTTTGAAACCTGCGTTTTTCAAATACAGGCATTTCCAAACCTGTAAGGGCCTTTATTCCCCTACTTACAATTTCTCCTTTGAGTGCATAAAGTGCATCCTCGCTCCAATCGGTGAGTTGAATAAACGGAATACCTTCGGCAACTTCAATAACATTGGGTAAGGCATAAGGACTAAGGCCTTTAAAACCAAACAGGCGGCATGGGGCGTAAGAACGCACATGTCCCCTGCTTTGCCCGCCCGAATAAGTCAGCGAATGTTTTATTTTATCAACGCCCCAACCTTCCTGGTACAGCATCATATTGTTTAATACGCTGCGGATGGTAAGCTCTGTATTTTCCGCTATCGGATAATCTTTTAAGTTTTCGTCCCCGCCGTCCCCGTCAGCAAGATATTTCCATTCAGGATAAAGTTTGCGTATTTGTTTACATAAAGCCATGGCCATGGTGGCTGATTCAAGGTCGAGGGGCTTATAATCCTCAATTATTTTAATCGCTTCTTTGTAATCAATGGCAGACTTCGGAACATCAATAATCTCCAGGTACATAGACAGCCCCAATTGATCCAAAAATTGATGCGCCTGGGCAGCATCAGGCCCGTTGTTTACAGATAGTGTAAAAGCCTTTAACCTCTGCGGCGACATGCCAAGCTTAAGCATCAAATGATAAAGCACAAGGAAAACCGATCCGCTGTCAATACCACCCGAAAATAAGACGCCCACCGGTTCGTCGGCTGGTATCGACATCAGCCATTTTTGACATTCATTGGCCAGGGCCTCCATATAGACTTTGCCGATTTTATCCAGATCATTTGTTAAACTATTCCGTTTAGGCTCAAAGAAGCGTGTATAAACCGGGTTCGGATCGGGGCAACCAACTACTTCCACGCGTACCACAAAGTGTGCAGGCACCATTCTTGTGTAGGAAGGATGGAACTGGTGATGCAGCCCTTTGGTTTCAAGATAATTATAAATTTCATCTATCCGCTCAGCAACAATGAGCAGCGGCCCCGATACCTGTTTGGCGAGGAAATAGCGCATTGGCCTTCCGATGGAACGCGCCATAAATACCTGCTGGCCTACTTTCTCTACAATGGCAAACTGTCCGTCGATTTGGCGCACACGGGAAGCATCACCGGAAATTACAGCCGCGGTAACTTCCTGTGGCGTCATGTTAAATATAACGTTGTTATTGTAATCGAGAAGACTTACAAAGTCGCTCACCGGTTTTGTTTGATGATCCATTTTTAAATTAATTTTATGTTTTCAATTGGTTGATTAAGAATTTGGTCCGCTCGTGGTCGATTTCAAATTTAAGATGTCAAATCTGCGAATTTGGCGCAACGAAATACGAATTCACCAATGAGAATTGAACCAGCCAAATATAACGCAATTTTAAAATCTTTCGGAAATAATATGATAAACGAGCAGTTTATAAGCAATTCTACCTGAAAATAATTCCGTAAAACATTGTAAAAAAAGCACTTTCAAATCATCATAGATAAGAAACCTAAAAAGTAAAACCATGAAAAAAGTTATCACAACCCTGTCACCCGCAGCAACCGAATTGGCGATCAATCCCCCGCACGAAGCTTCTGCATCATCGGGATGCGGGGTAATAACTACAACAGTATTTTGCATAGCTTTCCGAATCAATCAGCATAAAGCTTGTCAGCACGAACAGCAGGCATAATACTTTTAAAAGCTTTTGAAAGCTCCGGTTCAAACGGGATGAAAAAGGCTTTCAGGATTTGAAAAAATGAATAAATTAGTCATACAAACTGGCGGGTAATATTTTCATGTTGCTCAAATATCAGAAAAAAAATGTGCGTGCAAACCATAAAAAAACCACGTAAAAAGCTTTTTTTAAATTAAATTTGGGAATATCGGATACGCAGGGCAAACGCATTAAAAAAGGGTTCAAATGAGGCTAATAGTGTTATTAAATTAGTTGGCAAGATCCGCCATCTGGCGGATCAAATATTGGTAGAAATACAGACCAGCCCGGTATTGTGTGCCGTAGGTACCTAACATCCGCCATGCATTAGCGCTAATGCCGCTTCGTTCGTTACATACCTACGGCACACTAAATCCTTTTTAATATTATCTACCAATATTTCGCACCTAACGGCGCTGTTTTTATATTTCGGCGTGATTTCTAACAACACGGTTGGTTTTTTTTTGGAACAACATCAGAATTGAAATGTTTCAATGCGTTTGCCCTGATGGGATACGCAGAATACGAGGGGAAAACCTATACAAAATGCATGGCTGACTTTGCTTAGCTTTGCATTTAAGTTTTCTCTCTATCGCTCGAAATGACAAAGTTTTTTAACAATAATTAAAAACATGCACAAACTAAGTTTAATTTGTATAACGTTTACTTTGTTGCTTGCAGCCTGCGGGGAGAAAAAATCATCCCCGGCAGCAGCGGTGGTTACAACCGATAAATCTGATACCACTTCCACTAAAACAGTGCTTTTCTTTGGCGACAGCCTTACAGCCGGTTATGGGCTGGATGACCAGAGCCAGGCATTCCCTGCTGTTGTACAAAATAAAATTGATGCAGCAAACCTGCATTACAAAGTTATGAATGCCGGGGTAAGCGGTGAAACATCGGCAGGCGGAAAAGCCCATATTGGCTGGATATTAAAGCGGAAAGTAGATGTTTTTGTTCTTGAGCTTGGCGCGAATGACGGCCTCCGCGGCATCCCGGTGACCGAGACCATCAATAACCTGCAAGCCATTATTGATTCGGTAAAAGCAAAATATCCAAAAGCAAAACTGGTAATGCTTGGGATGCAGGTACCGCCGAACATGGGATCGGTTTACGCCTATAGTTTTAAAGCCGTATTTCCGGAACTTGCCGCGAAAAATAAAATGGCGCTGGTACCTTTTCTTTTAAAAGGTGTGGGCGGCGTACCTTCATTAAACCAAAAAGATGGCATCCATCCCACTACAGAAGGCGCAAAAATTGTCGGCGATAATGTTTGGCAGGTATTACAGGATGTTTTGTTAAGTAAAAATTAATAGAGCCTTGCCTCCTTTGTTGCTTATTGTTAACAAATCGCATCATGCTTGTTTTTAATAAGTCTCAATCACTATCTTCGCCGAAAAAAATACGATGGCTACAACAAAACTTACGATAAACAGCAACGGCTCGGTAAAAATAGACGGCGACTTTGAAATAGTAGATATGCAGGGCAATGCCTATGGGTTACAGGGTAGAACCATTGTTTCCATTTGCCGCTGCGGTCTATCTGCCAACAAACCATTTTGCGATGGCTCGCACAAAGGCCATTTTGAGCATGATGCACAGGCATTTGACCTGCCTCCGCGTAAAGTTTAGAAAAAAACAAATTGTGATTTAAAACATTTTCATTTTTTTGGACGGTGTTATATTTGTAAAATCTTATTTTATGGCTGCAGCAAAGGTTAACGATATAGAAATAGCTTACGAAACTACTGGAAAAGGGGTGCCCCTTGTGCTAATACACGGGCATCCTTTTGATTATACTATGTGGTATCCGCAAGTGGAAGCTTTTTCAAAAAACTATAAAGTTATTACGCCCGACCTGAGAGGTTATGGAAAAAGCAGTTTACCTGCCGGCGAAATAACAAGATTTGAAGATTATGCGACAGATGTACTGCTGCTGTTAGACCAGTTAAAGGTTGACAGATTTCATTTAGCAGGATTATCAATGGGCGGGCAGGTGATTATGGAAATATTCCGCCAGGCGCCTGACAGAATAAGGACTTTAATATTTGCAGATACTTTTGCAGGATTAGACAGCCCGGAGGTTAAACAGGGCCGTTACGATACTGCAACCCGTTTAGAAAACGAGGGGATGGATGCTTATGCCGAAGAAGTGATCTATAAAATGATTAAACCGGCCCACGTCAGTTCAATGCCGGAGGTTGCTGCCCATGTTATAAAAATAATGAAAGCCACCCCGCCAAAAGCAGCCGCGACAGCTTTACGGGCCCGGGCGGAAAGAATAGATTATTTAGCCGAAGTGCTTCCTCAAATAAACGTACCTACACTGGTAATTGTTGGCCGGGAGGATGAATTTACTCCCGTTGCCAAAGCAGAAGAGCTGAAAGAAAACCTCCAGAATTGTAAACTTGTGATTATTGAAGATGCCGGGCATATCCCCAACCTGGAGCATCCCGAAGAATTTAATAAGGCGGTACTTGATTTTTTAGAACGCGTAAATTATCCTGAAAGTTCGTTTTAATTACTATAGCGCTACTTTTTTCATTTTCGGCGAAAGTATATGCATAATGATCCATGCCAGCAGGTACGCGCAACCACAAATAAAAAAAATAATATTATAACCCACAAGGATATGCCCCGCTTGTTTATTGGTTTCTAATATATAACCTATTAAGCCTGGAAAGAAAAAGCCCCCAACCGCGCCCGCCATACTACCGATACCTACCACCGAACTGACAGCCCTTTTTGGAAACATATCCGAAGCTGTTGTAAAGATAGTGGCGCTCCATGCCTGGTGGGCAGCCGCTGCCAAACCAATTAAACCCACTGCCTGCCAAATATTCGTTGCAAAACGTGCAGTGACAATTGGTATCACACAAACGGCGAAGATCAGCATAGCTGTTTTACGTGCTTTAAATATGGGCCAGCCTTTTTTTATCAGCCACGAAGACAGGTAGCCGCCGCCAATACTCCCAATCGTTGTAGCTGAATAAACAATTACCAAAGGCAGACTTGGTTTTGTCAAATCGATTTTAAAGGTGCTTGAAAAATAAGATGGCAGCCAGAATAAAAAGAAATACCATACAGGATCGGTTAAGAACTTACCTGCAACAAATGTCCAGGTTTGCCTGATGCCTAAAAGCCTGATCCATTTAATTTTAGGACCTTCGCCGTCAATTAAACCCGGTTCTTCCGCGTCACTATGAATAAACTCATATTCGGGAGCAGTTAATTTCTTATGTTTTGAGGGTATCTCATAAAATATCCGCCAAAAAACAAGCCAAATAAACCCAATCGCCCCTGTTAGTAAAAATGCCATTTGCCAGCCATATATACCCAATATCCACGGCACAATTACCGGTGCGGCTACTGCGCCAATATTAGCGCCGGAATTAAATATACCGGTGGCAAATGCACGCTCCTTTTTAGGGAACCATTCGGCCACCGCTTTAACAGCAGCCGGAAAATTACCTGATTCGCCAAGGCCTAAAGCAACCCTCGCCACCCCAAAACCAAAAGTGCTTTTAACAATAGCATGACCCATTGCGGCAACACTCCATACAATCAGGGAGATGGTATAACCTGATTTTGTGCCTATTTTATCGATAAAATTGCCAAATATCAGTAAACCTACCGCGTAAGCTGCGGTAAATGCCCTCACTATATTGCTATAATCAATTTCAGTCCAATGTAATTGGGTTTCCAGTGTCGGCTTTAACAGCCCTATGATCTGCCGGTCGAGATAGTTGATGGTTGTTGCAAAAAACAGCAGGGCCACAACTACCCATCTATAGTTCCCGACCTTTATTTTTTTCATAGCTTATGTTTTGTCAATCGGCTACCTGGCGGCTTTTATCAATTCAATGGCGCTGGCTGTGTCAGTATGTAACTTTTCATAAAGACGTTTGTTTAAAACATCCTTGCTGATCAGTTTACCGCCCATACCCACCGCGCTAGCCCCTGCATTAAACCACCCATTGATATTTTCAGAATTCAGTTCAACACCTCCGGTCGGCATAAAAAGTACGCCGGGGAATATTTCTTTTACAGCGCTTATAAAGCCGGGACCAAGAACGTTAGCCGGAAATATTTTTATAAGTTCAGCGCCGTTTTTCTGCGCGGTATAAATCTCTGTGGGTGTCATGCAGCCCGGTATCCACAATAACTTATGCTTATGGGCAACTTTTGCGACCTCGGGGTTAATGGTAGGCGCCACAATAAAATCAGCCCCGGCATCAACAAAAGCCTCTGCTTCCGATATGTTTTTTATGGTGCCAATGCCGAAGTAAAGATCAGGCATTTCTTTATCAACCACCTTTCTTAGCACCTTGAAATTTTCAAACGCCGGCTTAGCCCTGTTGGTATATTCCATCACCCTGATACCTGCATTGTACAGCGTCCGGATGATTTGAAGGCTTACTTCAGCGTCATCATAAAAAAACAAGGGCAGCATACCCTGGGTCAATATGCTGCTTAAAACCGCTTTTTTTATTTTCATTTTATTGCTCTTTTAATTTCAGCTACTGTTTTGGTGGTAGCATCGCCTTTTATAAATAACTTTTCGAATGCGGCAGCAGTGGCAAATTCAAGTATTTCACTTACTTCGTGCCTGTTATAAAAACCGTAAATCAAACCTGCCATAAAACAATCACCACTGCCTACTTTGTCAATAACGTGTCCGGTTTCATATTCACCCGAATGGTATAATTGGTTACCTGTGTACAAAGTTGTATAATATTTTATATCATTGGTAGCATCAAAACGAAAAGTATTTGCAACTGCTTTACATTTCGGAAACTGTTCCATAATATTTTGTGAAGTTTTTAATGCTTCCTTCAAATAAATGCTTTTTTGACCGGATTCATGGATATCGGGTATCACAGGGATATCGAGCATTTTTTCGGCGGCCCATATATTCCCCATCACAAGGTCGCAGTATTTAACAAGGCCGGGCATCACCTGTAATGGCGATTTACCATATTGCCATAATTTTGAACGGTAGTTCAGATCCACCGAGATCGTAATATTTCTTTTTGACGCCGCTTCCAGCGCCTCTTTACATAAATCTGCTGTATCTTGACTAAGCGCGGGACAAATCGCGCTAAAATGGAACCAGCTAACCCCGTCAAGTACTTTGTCCCAGTCAATCATTCCCGGTTTTAGTTCGGCAAAAGCTGAATGAGCACGGTCATAAACGAGGGCGTTATTTTTTATGTCGTTATGTTCAGTTAAATAATAAATGCCCACCCTGTGTCCTCCATAATGAACCGGCGAAGTGTCGATCCCCTTATTTTGAAGGGATTTGACGATATGTTGGGTCAGGTCATTTTCCGGCAGGGCTGTGAAATATTTCGCCGGCAATCCCCATAAAGCCAAAGCCCTTGATACGTTCAGCTCTGCGCCAACAATGTAAACCGGCATTTGGTGATTGTCAAGCCAATTTCCTTCTGTATCAGGGCAAAAGCGGATCAGCAACTCACCAAAGGAAAGCACCTTACCTGTGTAAGGCTGGTTGTTAAATAGTCCGTTCATTTTACCTTATCAAAATCAAAATAGTTTTTTGCATTATAGCAGCAGATGTCCTGTATAATTTTACCGGTCCATTCCATATCATTTGGCAGCTCCCCGTTTTCAATATCATTGCCAAAAAGGTTGCATAATATCCGCCTGAAATATTCATGCCGCGGATACGACAAGAAGCTGCGCGAATCTGTCAGCATGCCAACCATCCGGCTCAAAAGCCCCATATTTGAAAGTGTATTTAACTGTTTGGTCATTCCGTCCTTCTGATCAAGAAACCACCAGGCCGAGCCAAACTGAATTTTCCCTGCCACGGAGCCGTCGTTAAAATTCCCGGCCATGGCAGCCATCAGTTCATTATCTGCCGGGTTCAGATTATAAAGGATAGTTTTGCTTAGTTTTCCTTCTGCCTCCAGCCTGTTCATAAATTTCGACAAGGACCTGCCCTGCGAAAAATCGCCAATGGAATCATACCCCGTATCGGGCCCCAATTCGCTTAGCGCCCTTGTATTATTGTTACGCAAAGCGCCCAGATGGTATTGCTGCACCCAGCCTTTTTCATGGTCCCAAACCGAAAAATGATACAACATAGCCGACTTGAATTTAACCACCTCGTCATGGGATAACGCCTTTTCCTCTTTTACTTTCAGGAATATAGTCCTGATCTCGTGGTCTGTATAATTTGCTGCATACAGTTGTTCTAACCCATGATCGGATAAACAGCAACCATTATCCGCAAAATAGTAGTGCCGTCGCTTTAAGGCGTCAAGGTAAGTGTCCATATCGCAAATATCCGATCCGGCAATATCTTCAAGCTGATCAATGAAACCATTCAGGGCCTCTGTATCTTCAGCCTGCATCGCTTTATCGGGCCTGAACGTGGGCAAAACCTTTACATTATATCCATCCAGTTTAATTTTTTTGTGGAAGGATAAATCATCCAGCGGACTATCAGTGGTGCAAACAACTTCCACATTCCGGTTTTTGATCAGGTTCCTTACACTATATTCGGGTGACTGTAGCTTTTCATTACATTCGTCATATATCCGTTTCGCAGTTGAAGGCGATAACAACTCATGAATTCCAAAATAGCGCTGCAATTCAAGGTGCGTCCAATGATATAGTGGGTTACGCAGGGTATAGGGAACAGTAGCCGCCCAAGCCTCAAATTTTTCCCAATCGCTTTTGTTCCCGGTGATATAAGCTTCATTTACGCCGTTTGCACGCATGGCCCGACATTTATAGTGATCGCCAAACAGCCAGATCCGGGTAAGATTATCAAAATTAATATCGTTGGCGATCTCGTCAGGCGGTAAATGACAATGGTAATCTATAATAGGGAGCCCCGCGGCATATTCGTGATATAAACGCTGCGCGGTTTTTGTTTCTAATAAAAAATCTTCGTTTAGAAAGTCTTTCATTTTAAATGTTAATCAACCAATGTGGTACTAAATGGTTTTTGGTTTATTTATTCCGGTTATTTTTCGATGCCAATATACTTTTTATGTTGCATATTTCAACACCTTTCTGATAAATGGTTGTTGTTATTAATTGAGTACCGGGTTGGAAAAGGGTTATGGAAAAGCACATTGTTAAAGTATTAAAAACTGAATTTGTAACGCACAATGTAAAGCGCTTTACTTTGGAAAAACCGGCCGGATATAATTTTATATCCGGCCAGGCTACTGATGTCGCCATCAATAAACCGGGACTTGAAAATGAGCTAAGGCCATTCACGTTTACCTGCCTTAACGGCGATGACCACCTTGAATTTACCATCAAAATTTATAAAGGGCACAATGGCATCACCGAAAAACTGGGGGATATTAATGCCGGTGATGAATTGATCATTCATGAGGTTTTTGGAGCCATCAATTACAAGGGGCCGGGCTTATTTATTGCAGGCGGAGCGGGTTTAACCCCTTTTATCTCCATCTTCCGCCAACTCAGAGTGAAAAACGAATTAGCAGGCAATACATTACTGTTTGCGAACCGTACCGAAAAAGATATTATTATAAAAGATGAATTGGATAAAATGCTTGGTGAAAACCATATTGACATTTTGTCGGACCCGCAATTGCCAGGCAAAAAAGGAAAGCATATTGACAAGCAACTGCTTGAACAATTTCTTCCGAAAAAAACGGGATATTGTTATATATGCGGCCCCGATGAATTTGTAGCGGCGACGAAAAACAATTTGATTGATCTTGGCGTATTGGAAGACCAAATCGTTGTTGAAGAATAACAGATTTGACATCTTGCAAAAAGGTCGTCAAATCTAATTGCAAACTACAAAAGCGAGCTGCTATCTTTGTCCAAAAACAAATTAGCGTTAGCATGTTTACGCAATATTGCGGATGGGTATTTTTCAATTACTTCTCCATGTACTGTGTTATAAACCGCGTTGGCCTTTTTTTCGCCCGGAACCACGCAATAAATATATTTACCTGCCATAAGTGCCGGGATGGTTAACGTAATTGCATATGCCGGCACTTCATTTAACCCGGTAAAGCAACCATCATTAACTTGTTGCTGCCGGCATGCGGCATCCAGCTTTACCATTTTAACCAGCAACGGATCATTAAAGTCGGCAACATGCGGATCGTTAAAAGCGAGGTGCCCGTTTTCACCAATACCCAAACAAACAATATCCGGCGGGTACTCCATCAGCAATTTAGCATATCTCCTGCACTCTTTCCCTATGTTTGAAGCATTCCCATTAATATAATGAATTGAACGGAATTGATGGTATCTGAATATTTTCCCTTTAAGAAAAGAGGCAAATGCCCGGGAATCATTTTCCGGTAATTCTATATACTCATCCATGTGAAAAGCGTTTACCCGTTTCCAGTCAATCGCTTTCTTTTCAATAAGGGCAGCTAAAAATTCATTTTGCGAGGGTGCAGAAGCAAAAATAATATTAACAAATTCCTGTTGCCCAAGCAGGTGTTTTATTTTACCGGAAACAATATCAGCGGCAGCCTTCCCCATAATTCCCCTGTTTTCATATACATGGGTAACCAGATTTCCAGTATAACATGCAGAAACCCTTTGCATCCCGTCGCTACGAACAGACTGTCTTTCCATGCACTATCTTCCCTTTTATAATCGTCATCTCAACGTTTATGTTTTCGTCAAAAATCACAATATCCGCATCTTTTCCATTAACAAGTGAACCCTTTTTATCAATAATTTTCATAATGGTGGCCGGTGTAGCCGTAGCCATCTGCACAGCTTCAATTAATGGCACACCAGCTGTGTTAACCATCGTCCTCACCAGCCGGTCGGCGGTGGCTACACTGCCGGCAAAACAGCTTCGGTCAGGCATTTTAGCAACGTTGTCTTCAATAATTACCCTGATGCCATTTTTAAGGCTGCCCAAGGTACTTTCGCCCGGCGGCATGGCGGCTGCCCGCATCGCATCAGTAATAAGGGCGATCTTTTGCGGACCTTTTATTTTATAAATCAGCTTCAGAAGAGGTGCAGGCAAATGGATCCCATCCGCAATGATCTCCACATCCATTTCATCAATCAGGTAAGCACTTTCAATAACACCCGCATACCTGAACGCGTTACGCCGCGTTACCCCGGACATGCCGGAATAAAAATGGGTCGCCAGCGTATATCCGTTTTCAAATGCAGTTAATACTTCTTCATAAATAGCATCGGTATGAGCTATCGCAGCCAAAACCCCTTTTGATGTAACATACTTGCCAAATTCAACAGCCCCTTTTAATTCAGGCGCGGCGCTCCATCGTTTAATAACGGAGGTACCCGATAATATTTCCTTATATTCTTCAGGGTCTGGGTCACGGATATACCTTGGGTCCTGGGCTCCGCACTGGCTGAGGGCGAAATACGGGCCTTCAAGGTGCATACCGATGAATTGAGAGCCCGCCTGGTTTTGTTGATCAGCTATTTCGTATATTTTCAACGTTTCCAGCAAGTCTTCCTTGCTGCTGGTTAAAGTGGTTGGCAGCATGGCTGTTGTGCCATACTTTGCATGGGTATTGGCAATCGTTAAAAAGGCCTCCACTGTATTATCCATAAAATCAGCACCGCCGCCGCCATGTATATGGATATCAATAAAACCGGGCGAAACATATTTCCCTTTTGCATCAATCTCTATGGCTCCCGGTGCATCTATATGTTGCTCACTAACTGCCGTGATCTTTCCGTCAGTAATCAATATACTCCCGCCCTTAATAATGCGGGATGGCGTTATTATTTGGCCATTGTATATTTTTAACTGCTGCGGTATCATGGATTGTTCAGTTTGTATCATTTGCTTCCGGATAAGCGGTCATAAAGAAGCCGTACCCTTATATTTCTTAAATCGTTTTCCTGTTTTAGCTCTGAAATATTCAAATAGCCTTTGTTCAGTTCTATAAATTGCCGGTTAAGTGTTTCTTCGGCGATCATCATATTTTTTAGCTCCATTAAAATTCCTTCAGCCTGTTCCTTTGTAAACGACGGCGAATTAACCCTTTGTAAAATCTCATGAAATTCAAGATAATGCACCCTTATCCCTGCCATCAGCCGGTAGTGCGCAAACTCTTCGGCATTTTTTAACGGCTGCAGTTCATAAAGCGTTTTTGCAGCAACCTGGGTACTATCCAATAATTGTTTTATGGTGATGGGTACCCGTGACTCCACTTTCCCGCTCACAATTTCGTATGGGCAGGTTTTCAGCGCCTTCCAAAACCTGGCCGATTCTTCGGCATTAAAACCGTATCGTTCCCGGCAATAACCTGTAATAAAACTTTCAATATCAAGTGGCCGGGCTGACCGGATGCTTTCAGCATAAGCTGCAATCAGTATATTAAACCCGCTGATAGGATAAACGTGCCGGATGGCATATTCATCTATCATTTCATTTTCAGATTCAAAAACCGGCGAATATTGGCCCGATGTTGACCATGAGGTCATAATAATGCCTTTATAACCCAACTTTTCCGCAGCCGGGACAAAATCTCTTATATTTTTAAAATGCTTCTCCCATTGTGTAAGGCAGTAATTATCCGGCGAGGAACGCAACGCAGGGGCGCCCCATATTTCGTACCCGCTTTCAAGCAGCTTTTGATGATCGCCAAAGTTGTTCATATCCCAGCCATAGTTCCAGTCGATAAAGACGGTGCTTTTCGGCAGCAATTTTATAGCATCAGGATATTTTAGCGCGATGTCTGCCCAGAGCACCGGGATTTTGCCGAGTTTGATAACTATACCGCAAAGCATTTTTATATAGTCGATATAAAGTTTTGATTTGCCTTCTTTTGCCACCATTAACCTGCACCGTTCATCGTGCCCCAGCAAATAAGTTTCATCGCCACCTATGTGGATATATTTTGAGGTATGGATAGATGCCAGTTCCGTGTACAAATCGGTAAATAAGGCCTTATCCTGCTCCGTTTGCAAGGGACAAACCTGCGAAAAATCTTGCTGATCCTCACGCAGATCCTTATACCTGTCGTTGCGTAAAATATACTCTACGTGACCAAAACTTTGCTGTAAAGGGATCACATCAATACCAAGGTCATTGCAATATTTAATGAATGAGATAATTTCAGCCTTTGTATAAGCATACCTGTTGGGGATCAGCGGATGTTTTTCAAAGGGATAGGTCCCCTCCCACTCCATAATTAATGTATTTATACCATCCTTGCTTAGTTTTAAGGCAAATGCCTTCAGCGCGTCCATGGGCATCACCTGGACCCGCAAATCAAGGTGAAAGCCCTTTACCTTAAAGTGGGTTTCCGGCTTATTAGTGTTTTGGGCATTCGCACCACAAATAGTTAGGAATAATAGCAGAAGAATTATTAGGTGTTTTTTCATTAAAATAGTTTTTTTCATCATTTGGCCGTGCTATACTGATCGTTTGGGGCCTGAATTCCTAAAAGTAGTAAAAGTATTGAACAAATTCCCCGCAGCATAAATAATTAAGTTTTTTGTGCCTGATAAACATGATTCGCAGCACAAATACAAAGATAATTTCGTGTACAATAATTATCTATATTTATGCGCTCTAACCTGCACTACAAACACAATGCGAATAAAACTAACAATATTGCTGTTATTTTCCATGCGACTGACTTTTGCGCAGGACAGCGTTTTTGCCCGCAAAATGGTGGATACCTTAACTTCACCCTACTTTTGGGGTAGAGGCTACACTAAAAATGGCATGACTAAAGCTGCTGACTTTTTAACTTCACAGCTGAAAAGCTATGGTGTAAGCCCGATGGACGGCAAAAGCTTTATGCAGAAATTCAGTTACCCGGTTAATACATTTCCGGGTAAAATGGAAGTTGCTATTAATAGGGTAAAATTATCGCCGGGGCGGGATTTTATTATCAGCGCCGATAGCCGGGGCGTTAGGGGCAAAGGCAGCCTGGTGCAAAAAGACAGCGTTACATTTGTTGATCCTGTAAACCACATAATTGTGGAGCTACAGGATAAATTAACATGGTCGGCGGAGCAAAAGGTGCTGGATTGTACGTTGATTGAACTGGATAAAAAGTTACAGAAAACTACACCACTCAGCATCAAAGTGAACATTGAAAATCAATTAATTGACGATTTTAAAGCCACCAACCTTTGCGGGATAGTAAAAGGTACCTCCAAACCCGATTCGATAATTGTTTATACTGCCCATTACGATCATTTAGGCGGCATGGGGAGCGCTACCTATTTCCCCGGCGCCAATGATAATGCAAGCGGGGTAACACAAGTGTTAAGCCTGGCCAAATATTATTCAGCACATCCCCAACCCTATTCCATCGCATTTATTTTATTCGCCGGGGAGGAAGCCGGTTTGCTGGGTTCAAAATATTTCAGCGAAAACCCGCCTATTCCCTTAAAAAACATCAGGTTTTTGGTGAACCTTGATATTGAGGGCACAGGAAATGAAGGAATTACTGTGGTTAATGCCAGCGTTTATCCCAATGAGTTTTCAATGCTCAGGCAGGTAAACGAAAAAGGCAAATACCTGGTAAAAGTTAACTCCAGGGGTAAAGCGGCCAACAGTGACCATTATTTCTTCACCGAAAAAGGTGTACCGGCTTTTTTTATTTATACCCTTGGCGGGATCAAAGCCTATCATGATATTTATGATATCCGCGCAACGCTGCCCCTGACTGAATACCGGAATTTATTTAACCTGCTTATTAAATTTAATGACGGGCTGATGAATAAGAATTAATTGTCTGAACCATGATTTTCATGATTTAAGGATTCTTTGATTTTTAAACAACACTTTCAAATCAAAACCAAATTTACGCTACAACCAATACTTCTTTGTTCGCCTTATTTTCCGCAAACATTAATACGACCATCAAAATCAAACCTATTGCAAAAAAGCAATCTAAAGCTAATGCTGAATCGCGCATTTTACCTGTCAATGATTCAACCTTACCAAAAGTAAACAGTCCTACCACTATTGCGAATTTTTCCGTAACGTCATAAAAACTAAAAAATGAAGCCGTATCCGGTATATTAGGAGGCAAATATTTTGAATAGGTAGACCTTGATATAGACTGCACCCCTCCCATTACAGCGCCTACAACTATTGCAGCAACGAAAAACTGCGGCGTACTCGAAATAAAATACACCAGTAAGCATAATACAGTCCAGATAGAAACTAATCCAACAAGTGTTTTCACATTACCAATTTTCCCGGAAACTTTTGCAGTCAGCCATGCGCCAATAATACCAACTACCTGTATCGAAAGAATGATTTCTATAAGGGTATCGTCGGGCATGTGTAATTCTTTCGAGGCAAAATTAGCGGCTACCAGCATGATGGTTTGAACACCAACTGAATAAAAAAAGAATGATGATAAAAAACGTTTCAGCAAAGGCAGAGTTTGTATCTTTTTGAAAACCCTTGCCAGCTCCTTAAACCCTCCGGTGAACACATTATAATTATGTTTGCCTGGGGCAGGCTCACTTTTTGGTAAAAGCCTGAACGGAATAATAGAAAAGCCCATCCACCACACGAATATCAGCAGGAACGACATACGCTCAGGCAAAGCCTGGTGTATTTCTTCTTTTAAACCAAACAAACGCGGATCTTCTATCACAACTAAACATAAAAGCTGCATCACTAAGCTGCCGGCATAACCATACATAAAACCTTTGGCGCTCACATTATCCATCTGGTCGTCTGTAGCGATCTGTGGCAAATACGAATTGTAAAAAACAAAACCGCCGCAATAACCAATACATGCCAGCGCGTAAAATATTAAAGGCAGTTCAAGCGCCGGGATACCGGTTTGTACCGGCTTGAACCAAAATAACCCGGCGCAGGAAAGCGCACCCAGCCAGGTAAAAAACTGGAGATAGCGTTTTTTATTCCCCCGATAATCGGCGATTGATGTAAGTATGGGCAGCAAAATAACAATAAGCAAATAGGCTGCACCCAGAACATAAGTAAGGATCACTGTATTCACAAATTCGTGCCCGAAGAAGGTAACCTTGTCGTGGTTCGGACTTGAATTTTGAAAAGTTGTATAAAACACGTAATAGGCAGGGAAAATGGTTGAAGTGATCACCATATTGTAGGATTGGTTGGCCCAATCGAACATGCACCATGCCCAGATGGTCTTCTTGTCGTTTTTTGCTTTCATAAAGGCCCTAAAATATGTAAATTTTAGAGTTTACAAAAACTATTAATGGAGGGGATTAAAATAACGAAGCACCTGTTTCTGTAAAGATGTTAAAAGGACCTTTCAAATTTCTTTTACATCCGAGTTCTTTATCCAGCCTTCATTACCATTGCCTATCCTTATTTTCATCCAGCCGTTGCTGGTATCCAGAATAGTCACTTTTGTTCCGTCATGTAAAACAAAAACATTCGCCGACTTTTCAACCGGCCCGTTTTTGACGGTCACTGAACTGCTGAATATTATAGCCTGCCGGTGCCCGTTAAAATAGTTCAGTTGCATCCCTGCAATAAATATGGTAATGAGACCGAGGAAGAATAAAGTGATCGAGCAATAAAAAGAAGCTTTTTTAATAGAAACCGAATTGGTAAAAAAGTAAATGATCAAAACACCCGAACCCAATAAAACAAGCAGGATACTTGATACCGATAAAGTATTGACCGAAAAACTTAAAATTAAAGCCTTCCACCAGTTGGCGAGAAAAAACTCCGGCGCTTCATCAATTTTGTCCGTAGTTTTTAAATTGGCAAAGCGAATATTAAAGTTAATATCCTCATCCCCCGGGGAGAGTTTATGTGCTTTTTCATAGTAAAGCAAGGCAGATGGAATATCGTCGCTCTTAAAACTTGCATTTCCCATATTAAAATAAACCGCCGCCGACTGGTAGCCTTCATCCAATATTTGCTGATATGCCGTCAAAGCCTCTTTGTATTGTGCCTTAGCATAACAGGCATTGCCTTTTGCAAAAAGCATCTGTGTGCGGTCATTACCGAACGATAAAATAGGTAATACCAGTGCTATGAACAGATATAAAATTCGCTTTAACATTTTAAATCTCATTTTCAATGTCATTAATTATACCTTTTGCCTTTTCAAATACTTCATGTGTTGAGATATGTGTTACCGGGGCATAACGCGCCATTTCACAAAGATCTATCGTTTCCAGCAACCGGTTGATCAGTTGTTCATTCACCGATCTCATTTTTAATGCCGAAGCAATCGTCTCCCTGTCCAAATTCGCATAAGAGATATTGAGCTTATCGCTTAAATAGCCGTACAATCCCTTAAACACATCTTCATAAAAAGCCTTCGTATCATTGGCTATAAGCTGTTTCTGCGCGTTGGCGAGATGTTTGGCGGCAATTTTACCTGCCCGCCTGCTTTTCACCTTTACAATGTCGCTGTTATTTTTGATGCTCCAATTACGATAAGCATAACCACCGTAACAAAGCACAGGCCCAATCAGAAGCAGGAGAAAATAGCCGAATGACCCAAAAAACACGTCACCCTGCTTGCTAAGGCCGCTATCGCTGGTTTTTATGTACCTGATATCCTTATCCAGTAATTTAATATCCTGTTTATCTGCCGGTGAAAAAGCGGTAACATTACTTTCGTTTGTGCCTTTATCAACCTTTATGTGGAATGATTGGGATGATAAAGTGTAGTACTTGTTTGTAGCCGGATTAAAGTAAGAAAACTTAAGCGGATCGATGGTATAATCGCCCTGGTGCCTTGGGATTAACAGGTAATTATATATTCTGCTGCCGGATGCCCCGCTTTCACCGTTTATAACGGTATCAGTTATTTTAGGGTCATATTTTTCAAAATCGGCAGGAAAACTTGTATTTAGCGTTTTCAACAACTTTATATTGCCCGAGCCGGTGACTTTTACTTTATAATTTACGGCATCGTTGGCTTTAAGTTCTGTTTTGTCAACAGACGCCTCAATTTTAAAATTACCAACTGCGCCGGTAAAGCTATCCGGTTTTCCTGCTTCGGGCAGTGGTTTTACGTGAATAACCACCGGCGTACTCTTTACTTTAACCTTAACTTCTTTAAAAGACCCAAAAAACTGGTCCATAATATCTCTTGACGGGGTCGGCACTCTCGCCACAAAGGTCATCCCAAACGGGTCAATAGTAAGGTTACCTGCATGTTCAGGAAATAAAATAGTTTGCTTAATATCTGCTGCATTGTACTTTACACCTTTATAAACTTCAACGTGCCATTGTACCTGTCGCTGCATATTTTTTATATCCTCGTTCCAGAAACCGTTCAGGTCAGGTAAATTATCCACCTGGCTTTGTTCAATATCTACCCTCGTATATAAACGGTAGCTTAAGGTGATCTGTTCGCCCTGGTAAACATTTGTTTTATCAACCACAGCTTTTATAAATAGCGATTTTGAGAGGTCAGCGGAATTACCTGCGGAAACACTGTTATCCGGCCCGCTTTGGGTTTGTTGATTTTGCGGAACCGGCCTTCCTTTCACCACTTTTATTTTAATAGGATTTGTGCTCATCCTATGGCCGTTTACTACAATGGTTGCCGCGCCTATGGTAAAGTCCCCCTCTTTTACCGGCATCAAAATATAACTGAAGGCATTACTGATTGTAGTATTCCCATTAATGGAGGTCATGCTGGTTGACTGGTTAGGGCCAGACAAAACCTGGAAACCGCTAAAATTAGGGGGCGTAAACCCTTCGGCATTGGCGCTGACAGAAAAATCAACCTGAAACTGCTCACCCGTACCTACCTGATTACTGCTTACCGATGCTGTAAATTTAACATCCTGGCCAAACAGTAAGCTGGTACAAAACAGTAAAAACGTTAATATGAAATACTTACGGTCCATTTATTTATTAAATCAACTTTGTCATTGCGAGCAAAGCGTGGCAATCGCGAACTATGCACATTGGTCATGTAAAGTTCGCGATTGCTTCACTCGTTCCTCGTTCGCAATGACATAGTTTTTATTTACCAATCCTTTGTAATATGCAAATTCCCGCCCTTTAATTTTTTATTTTTTAGTTTATCCTGGGTTTGCTTTTCATCATTATTCAGTGCGTCGAGCATCCTTTCGGCATCCTCTTTCGATATTTTGTCTGGTTGCTGCTGTTGCTGATCTTTTTTATCCTGGTCCTTTTTATCCTGGTTTTTGTTGTCTTTATTATCCTTATTGTCTTTATCCTTTTTATCCTGGTTTTTATTGTCCTGGTTCTTGTTGTTTTGATTCTTATTGTCCTGGTTTTTGTTGTTTTTGTTCTGTTGCTGCTGTTGCTTCAGTTTTTCCTGCGCGTAGGCCAGGTTATAGCGTGTCTCATCATCTTTTGGGTTAGCAAGCAACGATTTTTTATAAGCTTCGACGCTTTCTTCCAATTTTTTATTCGCTAATAATGAGTTGCCCAGGTTATGATAAGCGCCTGCAGCAACCGCTTTATTATTTGCCGCCGCTGCAAGTTTGTTAAATTGCTCACCCGCATCGGCAAATTTCTTTTGCTTATACAGCGCATCACCCAAGTTAAAGTTACCTGCTACATTCTGACTTTTCTTTTCGACCGACATGCGGTAATCAGCCTCTGCTTCCTGGTATTTTTGTTGCTGGTACAGGTCGTTACCTTTTTTAATGTACTTTTTCTCCTGCTGTGCTAACAACAAAGAAGTTTGAAGCAAGCATAAAATGACTATAAAAACTTGTTTCATGTGTTTTTTACTTCAAATAATTTTAAATTACTTAACCTTAAACTTTTTCGGCTTGAGATAAAGAATTCAACAATCAACAATATTAAAGCAAAACCCAGGAAGATTTGAAACCTGTCCTCAAAATTCTTAAAGGTTTTACTGTCGTAGGTCTTGCGTTGCACTTTAGCGATCTGGTCCATCACTATATTCAAGCCGCTGTTGGCATTAGTTGCTCTTGCATAGGCCCCATTGCCGGCCGCGGTAATTTCTTTACACATAGTTTCACTCAACTTGCTGACAACGGTATTCCCGGCGCTGTCGGTATGAAAACCAACCTGTTTGCCATCCTGATATAAAGGAACCGGCGCGCCCGATTCCGATCCCATGCCAATTACGTTTACCATAACGTCTTTTTCAGCCGCATATTTAGCCGCAGTAACGGCGTCATCCTCATGGTTCTCTCCGTCCGTTATAATGATCATCGCTTTGCCGGTTCCATCTTTAAAATCAAAAGATTTCATCCCCAGGTCTATAGCCGAACCAATGGCCGTTCCCTGGGTAGGCACCATGCCGGTGTTGATTGTATTCAGGAACAGCTTGGCAGCTGAGTAATCTGTAGTTACGGGCAGCTGTACATAAGCCTCGCCGGCAAAAACTATAATACCTATCCGGTCATTATGCAGGTTATCAATCAGCTGTGCAATAGCGCGCTTGGCATTTTCCAAACGGTTAGGGGCCATATCCTGCGAAAGCATACTGTTTGAAACATCAAGCAATATCATTAAATCAGCGCTTTTACGTTTTTCCTCTTCCATTTTCGAGCCGATCTGCGGATCAGCAATGCCAATGATCAAAAAGGCATAAGCAACCGCAAATAAAATAAATTTAAGCCATGGCCTCGAAAACGAAACTCTTGGTATCATCATCGTAACCACTTTCTTATCGCCCAATGCGGCAACAGCTTTCTTTTTCCAGCGGCTTATCCTAAAAAAAAGGAGTATAAACACCGGGATGGCTGCTAATCCCCATAAAAATTCTATATTTTCAAAACGTAGCATCCTGTTAAGTTAAAGCTCCTTTAAGCAATGTATTTTTTACTATAAACTCCGACAATAAAAAGAATAAGGCGATAAGTGCAAAGGGTAAAAACATTTCGGTTTTTTTATGGTATTGGGTAACATCAATTTTTGCCTTCTCCATTTTATCGATCTGTTCGTAAATATGTTTCAGCGTTTCGTTATCGGTGGCCCTGAAATATTTCCCGCCTGTGATATTTGCAATTTTTGTAAGCGTGCCTTCATCAACATCAACCGGCATATTCTGATACTGGACCCCAAATGGCGTTTGAACAGGTATTTTTGCAAAGCCATGGGTTCCGATGCCTACTGTATAAACCCTGATGTCAAATTGTTTGGCAATTTCGGCTGCTGTAACTGGCGGTATTGAACCCATATTATTTGAACCATCCGTAAGCAATATAATTACTTTACTTTTCGCTTCGCTACCCTTCAGCCTGTTTACTGCTGTTGCCAATCCCATACCAATGGCGGTACCATCTTCAATCATGCCATATTTTACATCCGCATACAGATTAACCAACACATCGTGATCAATGGTTAACGGGCATTGCGTAAAACTCTCACCACTGAAAATAACCAGCCCTATACGGTCATCCGGGCGGTTTTTTATGAAATCAATGGCGATATTCTTTCCTGCTTCGAGGCGGTTGGGTTGAAAATCTTCGGCAAGCATACTGCCCGATATGTCCGAGGCAATCATGATATCAATCCCCTCGGTTGTTGAATTTTGCCAGCTTAATGATGATTGGGGACGGGCGAGGGCAATAATTAAAAAAATAACGGCCAACGATCTTAACCCAATTCCTAAATGCCGCAAACGCGGAACAATACTTTTTATCGGTAGCGAAAATCCCCTGATCGCAGATATGCTTAAACTTCCCTGAAGTTTTTGTTCTCTCCAGATATACCAGGCAATCATTGCCGGAATGATAATCAGCAACCAAAAAAAACCGGGGTGTGCAAATTCAATTCCTTTAAACATGGCCGCTTCCTCCTTTTACACTTTCAGGCAGATCGACCCGCTGTGTTTTTAAAACAAAATTGATGGCACTATCCATGCTACGCTCATTATCCGGTGGCAGTGGTTTTTCTTTCGCGAATTTCACCAGATCAGCCAGCAGAAGGATTTGGCGAAGTTCATTTTTGTTTTCCTCTGTAATATCCAGATAGCTTAATCCGGCAAAAATTTCGCCGGTAGTTTTTTCATGTGTTTTTACGAGATACCTTTTCTCCAGGTAGTCGCGGATAATATCCGTCAATTCGCTGTGGTATTGCTTCACTTCACCCTGCTGCCATAACTTTTTATCACGCAGTTCATTTAATTTATTCACCGCTATAATGTGAGGCGGTAAACCGGGCCGTGCTATTTCAATAACTGTTTCCTTTTTTGGGCGCCTCTTAAAATAATATATCAACCCGATAATTCCTAAAACAATAATTACCGTCGCCAACACCCAATACCAGTTATCCCTGAACCAATCAAAAAATGTGTAAGAAACTACCAAAGGCTGCTTAATATCATAAATGGCCTTGGTGGTATCAACCTTAACGGTCTCCACCTGCAGGGTTAGTTCATTGGTTTTTAAAACACCGGCCTTAGTGCCAAAGGCAAATTGCGGTACCGTATATGTTCCTGCATCAAAACTTGTGATGGTGTAAGTCTGACTTACCATAATACTTCCCTGGTTGTTTTTATCAACGGCGGTATCAGGTTTATTAGCGCTTACTATTAGTACCTTACCTGTTATAGTATCAGTCAACTTCGGGAAATTCACCTGTTCCTTAACAGGCTGATGAACCGTAAGGTGCAGTTTTGTCTGGTCACCTATCCTGATGGTGGTTTGATCTATTTTAGCCTCAACCTGTACATTTTGAGCACCTGCTTTAAAATAAAAGCCGGTCAAAAATAAAAGTGAGACAAGTATATAATTAAAAAACAGTTTCTTCATTTTATTATCGTCTGCTTTCCCGTTTTTTAAATAATGTCATTAATGGTTTAACATAAGATTCATGTGTGCCAATATCAGCCGCATCTACCCCGGATTTACTGAAAACTTCTTTTAGCTGCGCATTTCGTCTTAATGCATCAACTTTAAAAGCGTTCCGCACATTTTTATCACCTGTATTGATCCATAATATTTCGCCTGACTCCTCATCCTTTACGGGAATCAGGCCAAGGTCTGGAAATTCCTCTTCGTGCTTGTCAAACAGCCTTAGGGCAATAATATCGTGTTTTTTATTGGCAATTTTTAGTTCTGTCTCAAAGGCCGGGCTCATAAAGTCAGAAATAACAAAGGCCGTACACCTCTTTTTTATAGCGCTGGTAAAATACTTTAGCGCTTCGGCTACATTGGTTCCCTTATTTTCGGGCTTAAAATCAATCAGTTCCCTTATGATCATTAAGATATGGCTCCGGCCTTTTTTCGGCGGAATAAACTTCTCAATTTTATCACTGAAAAATATCACCCCTACTTTATCATTGTTCTGTATGGCCGAAAAAGCCAATACTGCACATATTTCTGTGGCTAAGTCCTGTTTTTGCTGGTTGATGGTTCCAAAATTCTCAGATCCGCTCACATCCATCAGCAACATTACAGTAAGTTCTCTTTCCTCATCAAAAACCTTAACGTAAGGATGATTAAAGCGGGCGGTAACGTTCCAGTCAATAGTCCTGATCTCATCGCCAACCTGGTATTCGCGCACCTCGCTAAAGGCCATACCCCTGCCTTTAAAAGCAGAGTGGTATTCGCCCGAAAACAGGTGGTTGCTTAATCCCCGGGTTTTGATCTCTATCTTTCTTACTTTCTTTAGCAGTTCTTTGGTATCCTTTGCCATAGTTTATTTGATGAGAAGTTAGAATCAAGAGACAAGAGCCAAGAATCAAGATTGAAAAGTTTTAAATTGAGTGATCTTCAAAACTGATTCGATTTCCTATCTTTTGACTTGGTTCTTGACTCTTGGTTCTTCAAATTACGGTACTTCAACAGCGTTTAATATCCCTGTAATAATATCTTCAGTAGTCATATTTTCGGCTTCAGCTTCATACGTGAGCCCGATACGGTGCCTTAAAACATCGTGACAAATTGCCCTTACATCTTCAGGGATTACATAACCCCTGCGTTTTATAAACGCGTAAGCCTTAGATGCCAGAGCCAGGTTAATGCTGGCCCTTGGCGAAGCGCCGAAACTTATCAGGTTTTTATAGTTAGCCAGTTTATACTGTTCAGGATAACGGGTGGCGAAAACAATATCAATAATATATTGCTCAATTTTTTCATCCATGTAAACTTCTCTCACAACCTTCCTCGCTTTGATGATATCATCCGGATGTACAATGGCATTTGGTTTTAACATCCCCTGCGGCGCAATATTTGCACGGACGATCTTTTTTTCATCCTCTTTGTTCGGATAGCCGATAACAACCTTGAGCATAAAGCGGTCAACCTGGGCCTCAGGTAAAGGATAAGTCCCCTCCTGCTCTATCGGATTTTGTGTAGCCAGCACAAGGAACGGTGTAGGCAGGGCAAAAGTGGTATCACCAATGGTAACCTGTCTTTCCTGCATAGCTTCGAGCAATGCACTTTGTACCTTTGCCGGTGCGCGGTTGATCTCGTCTGCAAGGATAAAATTTGAAAATATCGGTCCTTTTCTGACTATAAATTCCTCTTTTTTCTGATTGTAGATCATTGTACCAACCAAATCAGCAGGTAACAGATCCGGTGTGAACTGGATACGGCTAAAATCAGCCCTGATGGCTTTTGAGAGCGTATTGATTGCAAGTGTTTTGGCCAGGCCAGGTACACCTTCAAGCAGGATATGGCCATCTGCCAATAAACCGATCAAAAGGCGCTCAACCATATATTTCTGGCCCACTATAACTTTATCCATCTCCATTTTCAGGAGGTCAATAAAAGCGCTTTCCTTTTGAATCATTTCATTCAACGCTCTTATGTCTGTTGAATACGATGAATTTCCGGTAACATCACCTGATAAAAGATGTCCGGTATTGCTATTTATTTCTTCCATTAAATCCATTTAATTTTTGGTAGGCAAACTTAAACAGTTGATCATTTTTTTGGAACAGCAATTTGGCCCATAAATGTTAAAAATTGTTAAATTAAATGATTGTCCATTGCATAAGGGCACTTATAACACGAATAAAATGTTTTAGACAAAAAAACTGTATTATACCCTTGAAGAAAAAAGAAAAGAAATTTTTATTTAGGATATTAAAAAGGTTTTTTTTACGTTCAGGTGTACTATTAGTACAGCTACAGATAGTACAGCTACAGAATATGTTAATAAATGTTAATTTTCTTCAATTCCAGTTTGCTTGCCTGAATTTCATTTTAAAATCAGAATCTCCGGTTATACTTGTTGCAACATGGAACGTTCAGCCTGGCAGATGAAATTAAAAAGGTAATTCATTGTTTCAGCAAACAAACAAATAACAATATGTCCGAACAACTTATTTTTAAAAGGAGTTGCAAGTTAATGGGAAACCATTTTGAACTGACGGTTGTTTCGGACAGCGAAAAGTGGGCAAATGAAAAAATAGAAGCGGGGATAGATGAAATAAAACGCATTGAAAAGTTACTTACCACCTTTAGCGAGGATAGCGAAACAAATCAGGTCAACAAAAACGCTGGCATAATGCCGGTAACTGTAAGCAGGGAAACGTTCAACCTTATTCAACGTTCTATCAGGATATCAGAAGTTACCCAGGGGGCCTTTGATATTACTTATGGTTCCATTGATAAAAGATTGTGGAATTTCGATCAAAGTATGACTTCATTGCCCGATAAGGCTACCGCAAAAAAAATGGTGCGGCTGATCAATTTCAGGAATATCGTACTGGATGAAGAAAAATGTACCGTTTTTTTGCGGGAAGAAGGGATGCGGATTGGCTTTGGCGGAATTGGAAAAGGCTATGCAGCAGAACGTGCCCGGCAAGTGATGAAAGAACAGGGGGTTGAGAGCGGTGTTGTAAATGCGTCAGGCGACTTAAATGCCTGGGGAATTCAGCCTAACGGAAAAAAATGGACGGTTGGAATTGCTAACCCTGATTCAGCACAGGAAATATTCTCGTATATGACTATTTCTGACCTGGCCGTCGCTACATCAGGTAATTATGAAAAGTTCGTTATGATCAATGGTAAGAAATATTCGCATACCATTAATCCGCGAACCGGCCTGCCTGTTACGGGAATTAAAAGTGTAACTATTATTACCACCAATGCCGAGATTGCCGACGCAATGGCGACGCCGGTAATGATTATGGGAATTAACACAGGTTTGGACCTGATAAACCAGATGAAAGATATTGAGGCTGTTATTATAGATGATGATAACAAACTCTATACCTCAAAAAATATTAATCTTACTTAAAATTAAAAAATGATCAATCAATTCGTAAAGGTAGTAGCCTGCTTCCTGCTGGTGTTAAGTGTTACTTCCTGTGTACATTTAAAAGAGTACCAAAAAAGCCGGCTAAATGATTCTGAAATGGCATTAGGTAACCGGAAAGTAGAAAAGAATGAAATGAATTTCCAATCGTACCGCGAAGCGTCTTCGGGCGCCAATGCCGGAAAAACCGGCGGTGGTTGTGGCTGTAATTAATTACCCTGTTTAACAGAATTATTATTCTTCATGAAAAAAGTATATCTCTCCATTATTGGATTTTCCATTTTATGCCGTTTAAGTGCATACTCGCAAACAAGGGTTGATACTGCCGGTAACAAGCCTGCATTTAGCTTAAATTCACCTGCTGCTTACGATACTACCGACTACCGGCCCCGGCGCCTCAGGATAGATGAAATTGACCTGGTTTCGAGTTATTATAATCAAATTGCCGGGCACTCCTCTGTTACCGGCGACAATGCCAATATGTTTGGTAATGGTGTATATACCAATAGCTCGAATGTAATGGATTTATCAACAGGGCTTAACCTTAATTTGGTTTGGCTAAATGAGGCCAATAATAAAAACACCTTGTCGTTAGGCATGGGGTTCGATACCCATACTTCGGCTTCGGCCGCTTATGTCGCCAAACTGGGGGGATCAAAAACCGGCGGTACAAGGCTTTACCCGTCTATTGACTGGACCGTGGAAAATGCAAAAACCGGCAATACTTTCGGCATTGGCGCCTATTATTCAGGCGAATATAATTATAAATCAAAGGGCTTAGACCTCCATTGGTCAACGAAGACCGAAGACAAAAGCGGCGAGTTTGGCGTTAAATTACAAGGTTATCTTGACCAGGTTACAATGATCTTGCCATCTGAGTTTGTTCCTCCACCAAAGATTGTTCCACCGGGCACGATCGTTATAACCACAGCAAGCGGAAACACGATTACGTATAATTCCGCTGGTGGGGTGGTCAATTCAAAAAACAGTTTACCTACAAGCGCGAGGAATACCCTTTCCGCATCTTTTTCCTACTCGCAACAGATAAATTCAAGGTTACAGGTGATGTTGCTGGGCGATGTGGTTGCGCAGAGCGGCTATTTAGGCTTGCCTTTTCACCGGGTATGGTTTAAAAATCCAAAAGATACCGATGCCGTTGAAAAACTGCCTTCATCGCGGTTTAAGCTGCCGCTGGGGTTCAGGGCTAATTATTTCCTTGGGGATAATATAATTCTGCGCTCTTATTATCGCTATTATATGGATAACTGGGGAACAAATGCCAACACAGCAAGTTTGGAAGTTGCCTATAAAGTGACACCGTTCTTTTCTGTTTCACCCTTCTACCGGTATTACAGCCAGTCGGCGGCCAAATATTTTGCACCGTTTGGAGTACATAGCCCAACGGAACAATATTATACCAGCAACTTCGAATACGCCAAGTTCCAGGCCGGGTTTTATGGGGTTGGTTTCAGGATAGCCCCGCCAACGGGTGTTTTTGGCTGGCAAGGCTTACATGAAATGGAAATAAGGTACGGGCATTATACACAAACTACTGACCTGGTTTCGGATGTATTATCTGTGAGTTTGGGATTCAAATAAAATTACCCCTATTTTAATAAAACGCCCCCATGCAGATTTATGTATGGGGGCGTTTTCATTTTTATCAATCAGCGTTGAAATTGGAGTAATAGCATCAAACCTACGCTCTGCGGGTAGCTTGCTCAATGCTATCCCACATTTCAGCAGGCACCATTTCGAGGGCGTTGAACTGGCCGGCACCCTGCAGCCATTCGCCGCCATCAATAGTAATTACTTCGCCATTGATGTAACCCGAAAAACCTGAAACTAAAAAAGCGGCCAGGTTGGCCAGTTCCTGGTGCTCGCCCATGCGTTTAAGGGGTACGCGGTTTTTAAAATCAAACTTTTTGAGCATATCGCCAGGCAATAAACGGTCCCAGGCACCCTTGGTTGGGAAAGGGCCGGGGGCGATAGCGTTTGTCCTAATGCCATGCCGCCCCCACTCTGCCGCTAATGAACGCGTCATGGCGAGTACACCTCCCTTTGCGCAGGCAGAGGGCACCACATACGCCGAACCTGTAAATGCATACGTTGTTACTATATTGAGAATATTTCCGGGTATCTTTTCACCGATCCAGTATTTACCCAAAGCCAGCGAACAATTAACCGACCCTTTTAAAACAATATCAATAATCGAAGAAAATGCATTAGCCGAGAGCCGTTCGGTAGGAGAAATAAAATTACCGGCAGCATTATTCACTAAAACATCAACACGTCCAAAAGTTTCCACCGCCTGTTTCAGCACATTTTCAACTTCTTCATACTTACGAACGTCACAGGCCACTGCCAATACCTTTCCCCCTGTTTCCGCTTCCATTTCCGAAGCGGTTTGTTTGAGTACATCAAGTTTGCGGCTGGTAATTACCAGGTTTGCCCCTAACTTTAAAAAGTAGGAGCCCATTGACCTACCCAAACCGGTCCCACCACCTGTTACAATGATGGTTTTCCCTTTTAAAGCATCTTCCCTCAACATCCCCATGGTACTTTCAGGCTTTTTTTCAGCGGCATTTGTTTTTATCGGATCACTCATCTTAATTTAATTAGCAGAAGTACTTTTTAATTTTAAATTCTGGATCATCGTTTGCAAACCTTTCCGGGTTGCGGGCGCCCACCATTGTTCGAGCATTTTATTTAAGGTATCCGTTTGATCGCCGTTTAATTTTGCGATAAGATCCCTGCGCAAATTTATTTTGCTTTGGCTCCAGGTAACAGGGTTTAACTGCATATAAGCTCTTGCTTTTTTCTCAGTTGCTTCGATTAAGGTTTCAGGGCTTGTTATTTCATCGATCAAACCGGACTCAAACGCTTCAGAAACACTGAGCAGTTTACCCTCTAACAAAAATTGATAGGCTTTGCGCTGCCCGAGCCAAAAAGCATATAAATTAAAAACACTGCCGGGCACTACAATACCAACAGGTACTTCATTTAACCCGATGACAAATTTCCCTTCGGCCATTATGCGGTAATCGCAGCAAATTGCCATAACACAGCCTCCGGCAGGACTATGTCCGCTTATAGCAGCCACCATTGGTTTACTAAAGGCAGCCATGGTATTTTGCATTGCCAAAAAATCAATCCAAAATTCGCGGCTTTGTTCTTCGTCATAATCATAAGCTTCAATCAGATCTATCCCTGATGAAAAAAAACCTTCTTTGCCGGTTAAAATCAGGCCGCCAATATTCTCATCCGCATCCAAATCTTTCACACAGGCGGTTAATTCCTTCACCATTTGATGATTTATGGGATTCGACCTACCCCTGTCGAGGGCAATGATGGCCAGTCTGTCCTGAATGGTTATATTAAATGTGGTCATTTGCTGTTTAATTTACAAGGCCGGGCTTTCGCCAACTTCTCCACCGTACATTTTATCTATTTGGGATGAATATTTTTCGGTAATTACCTTCCGTTTCATTTTCCCGGTTGGCGTAAGCTCACCGCTCTCAATTGACCACTCATCAGGAAGCAACGTTATCTTCTTCACCTGCTCCACGTGGCTAAATTCCGGGTTATAGGTGCCAATAATAGATTGATAAAGCGCCAGTACTTTGCTATCCTTTATAATCTGACTATTTGAGCTGTAAGGAATATCGTTCTTTTTGCACCAGGGTAACAGGTTGGCATAAGACGGTACAATGAGTGCCCCTACAAATTTTCTGTCGGCGCCGACCACAATCATTTGCTCAATGAAGTAATTTTCCTTCATCTTATTTTCAATAGGTAAAGGAGCTACATATTTTCCGCCGGATGTCTTAAATATCTCTTTTTTGCGGTCGGTAATTTTCAGAAAATTATCCTTATCCAACACCCCGATATCCCCGGTATGGAACCAACCGTCTATCAGTACTTCGGCAGTCAGTTCCGGGTTTTTATAGTAGCCTGCCATTACATTAGGCCCTTTGCAAAGGATTTCACCGTCGGCAGCAATCTTAACCTGTACTCCATCCAGTAAGGGGCCCACGGTTCCAAACTTCCTTAAATTCCCATGATAATGGTTAACGGCGATCACCGGCGAGGTTTCAGTAAGCCCATAGCCTTCCAAAATAACAATCCCGGCGGCGGTAAAAATCCTTTCCAGCCTTATTGGGGTAGCTGAACTCCCAACCACTATCGCCTTTACATTGCCCCCTATAGCGTTCCGCCATTTGCTGTAAACCAGTTTATCGGCTATTGCCAATTTTATTTTGTAGGCTAAACTCTGGTTATGGATCTCGAAATGATCGGCAATTTTTATCGACCATAAAAATATCTTTCTTTTTATGCCTGATAATTTCTGTCCCTCAATAATAATTTTTTCGAATACTTTTTCAAGTACCCTTGGTACTGCGGTGAAAATATAAGGTTTTACTTCTTTCAAATTGGGGCCGATAGTTTCCATGTTTTCGGCGAAAAAAATAGAAAAACCATAAAACAGGTAAGTATAAACCACCGTTTTTTCGAAAATATGGTTAGGCGGTAAAAAGCTCAGGGCGCGTTTCTGATCTAAGGGAATAAGGGCAAGTATATCGCCGGAAGCCTTTACATTACTAAATATATTTTTATGGGTGAGCATTACCCCTTTCGGCTTTCCGGTCGTCCCGGATGTGTAAATAATAGTCGCGATATCCTCTTCGGTGATGTTATCGCATATAGCCGCAATTTTTTGATGAAAATCCGGTGTTAAAGGTTTGAGCAATTCTGTCCAGTGGGTAGCGCTTTCAACATTATCAAAAGTAAAAATCCCCTTTAGTGAAGGAATATTGGCCTGAACCTGTTTTATCTTGTCATACAGATCACTGCTGCTGACAAACACATATTTAACTTCTGCCTCATTAAGTATTTGCTCTATTTCTTTGATGCCCGAGTTTGGGTACAAAGGAACCAGCACGGCGCCTGTTAACTGAACCGCCAGGTCGGTAATCAACCATTCGGGCCGGCCGGGGCTGATCAATCCTATTTTATCACGCCCTTCTACGGTGCCATCGCCCGGTGAGACCCCAAATTTAAGTAATTCCTGGGCCAGCTTGTAAACCATTTCATGCACCTCGTTAGTGCTGTACGGTTTCCATGCGCCATTCACCTTAGCATTAAGCAGATCTGCCAATGGTTCGTTAGCCTGGGTTGCGATACAATCAAACAATCTTGTCCCTTTTTCCATCTGTATAATTTATGTCAGATAAACGTTATAATTCTATAAATACCTTAAATAACCTATAACAATTCAAAAATACCTGCGGCACCCTGACCCGTCCCAACGCACATGGTTACCATGCCATATTTTTTATCGCGCCTTTTCAGTTCATTGAACAACTGCACTGATAGTTTAGCTCCGGTACAGCCCAGAGGGTGACCCAATGCAATGGCCCCGCCGTTCACATTTATAATTTCGGGATCAAGTTCCAGTCCTTTTATTACAGCAATTGATTGCGAAGCAAAGGCTTCGTTCAGTTCTATCAGGTCTATATCCTGCTGTTTCATCCCGGCTTGTTTCAGCACTTTGGGGATAGCCACCAGAGGGCCAATTCCCATAATGCGCGGCGGCACACCCGCAACAGCATAATTAACCAGCCTTGCAATAGGTTTCAGGTTATTTGCTTTTAAAAAACGCTCACTGACCACCATTACAAAGGCTGCCCCATCGCTGGTTTGCGAAGAATTACCCGCAGTAACTACACCTTTGGCATCAAAAACGGGTTTGAGTTTTGCCAATGCCTCAAGCGACGTATCAGCGCGGGGACCCTCATCGGTATCTACCTTAAATTCCCGCTTTTTCTTCTTCCCGCTCTCGTCAACGTAGGTTTCAACCACATTTACAGGGACAATCTCATCCTTAAACATACCGCCGTTAATAGCCTTAATAGCTTTTTGATGCGAATTATAAGCAAACTGGTCCTGCTCTTCGCGGCTAACCTTATATTCTTTTGCTACAGCCTCGGCCGTAAGGCCCATCCCCCAGTAATAATCAGGGTGTGTTAGGGCTACATCAGCATTCGGTACAATACGCCAGCCGCCCATTGGCAGCAGGCTCATACTTTCAACACCGCCTGCTATAATGCAATCGGCTATGCCGCTATGTATTTTTGCCGACGCTATAGCTATACTTTCCAAACCCGACGAACAGTAACGGTTTACAGTCATGCCGGGTACTTTATCGGTATCCAGGGCCATCAATGAAATCAGGCGGCCAACATTCAGACCCTGTTCTGCTTCGGGCGTAGCATTACCCACAATAACATCATCAATTTGTTCCTTATCAACATTGGGCACTGTTGACATCAGGTGTTTGATGACATCAGCCGCCAGGCTGTCAGGCCTTGTAAACCTGAAACTACCACGGGTAGCTTTCCCAACTGCGCTGCGGCTCGCGGCCACTATAAATGCGTTCATATTTTAGATTTTTCGTTAAATAAAAACTTCAAGCCTCTAACAATTTCGCCTCACCTAAATCCTCTCCAAAGGAGAGGACTTTAACTGCGCTCTTCACTACCTGTTTTTTTAGAACCCTCTCCTTTGGAGAGGGCAGGGTGAGGCCTAATTCCTCAACACTTTTCCACCAGTTAAAATAGATTGTATCCGTTCAAGCGTTTTCTTTTCGGTGCAAAGCGAAACAAAAGCCTCCCGCTCCAAACCCAGCAAGTAATCCTCACTTACAACCGATGGCTGCGAAAGATCGCCCCCGGCAAGCACATAAGCCAGTTTCTGCGATATTTTCACATCATGTTCGCTGATGTAATTACCGCTGTACATGGTATTGGCGCCTACATAACCCAAACCGAGCGCCTGTTTGCCAAGCACCCTGATATCAGTTCGCGGAATGGGTTGTATATAACCTTCATCAGCCATTTGCAAGCAATGTTGTTTTGCTTCGGCCAGCAACCTGTTACGGGAAATCACAACCACATCCCGGCCTTTTTTAAGATAACCGAACTCAAACGCTTCATAAGCTGAAGTGGAAACCTTGGCCTGCCCGATGGTCAAAAACCTGTCCCTGAAATTATTTACTTCAACGTCGCCTTCCTGCAACTCGTCTGAAAGACGTAATGCAAATTCTTTTGTGCCGCCGCCGCCGGGTATTAAACCAACGCCGAACTCCACCAGCCCCATGTACAATTCGGCATGGGCCACTACCTTATCGGCATGAAGGCACATTTCGCAACCGCCGCCTAAAGCCATCTGGTGCGGGGCAACGATAACAGGGATAGATGAATACCGGATCCTCATCATCGTATTTTGGAATGCCTTGATAACCATGTACAGTTCATCAAATTCCTGTTCAACGGCCATCATAAATATCATACCCACGTTGGCGCCTGCACTAAAGTTTGCACCTTCGTTGGATATCACCAAACCTTTATAACTTGTTTCTGCAAGGGTAATAGCCTTATTAATACCCTCTATCACCTCCCCGCCGATGGTGTTCATTTTGGTATGAAATTCCAGATTAAGGATGCCATCGCCTATGTCTGTGATGGTTGTCCCGCTGTTTTTCCATACAGTATGTGACGGACGGATATTATCCAGCAATATAAAATTTTCGGTACCCGGAATTATCTTGTAGGTTTTGGTTGGGATGTCATAGTAAAGCTTTTTGCCGTTCTCAATTTTATAGAAGCTTTTGGCGCCGGATGCAAGCATATCATAAACCCATTGCGCGGGTTTGTTCCCGGCTGCTTCCATTGCTATTACAGTATTTTCTGTGCCCAATGCATCCCATTTTTCAAAAGGCCCCATTTCCCATCCGAAACCGGCGCTGGTAGCAGCATCTATTTTAAATAGCTCGTCCGAAATTTCGGGGACACGATTGCTGGCATACGCGAAAAGATGGTAAAATGTATCACGATAAAAATCACCGGCTTTATCTTTAGCAGCAAAAAGTATTTTAAGCCTGTCTTTCAGGTTATCCACGGCTTTGGTCGTCTCAAGCGAGGCAAATTTTACTTTTTTCGATGGCTTGTACTCCAGCGTTTTCAGGTCGAGCGCAAAAAATTGGTTTGTTCCGCCGGCTTTTTCTTTTTTATAAAAGCCCTGACCGGTTTTGCTCCCAAGCCAGTTATTTTTAACCATCCCATCTACAAACGGCGGTATCTTAAAAAGTTCCCTGGCTTCGTCATTGGGTGCGTTTTCATAGAGTCCGTTGGCGACATGCACCATGGTATCCAGACCCACCACATCATTGGTACGGAATGTCGCCGATTTTGGGTGACCGATAACCGGCCCGGTTAGTTTGTCAACTTCCTCAACCGTCATCCCTGTTTTTTCCACGTAGTGCAAAATGCTCATAATACTGAAAACACCGATGCGGTTACCAATAAACGCGGCGGTATCTTTAGCCAAAACAGTGGTCTTTCCGAGGAATTTTTCACCAAATTCCATTAAGAAACCCAAAACGCCGGGTAAAGTATCTTTTGTGGGAATGATTTCCAATAGTTTTAAATAGCGCGGCGGATTAAAGAAATGGCTCCCGCAGAAATGCTGTTTAAAATCATCGCTACGTCCTACGGCCATCAGGTGAATTGGGATGCCCGATGTATTGGAGGTAATCAATGTTCCCGGTTTGCGGAACTTTTCAACGTTTTCAAATACCTTTTGTTTGATGTCAAGGCGTTCAACCACCACTTCAATCACCCAGTCGCATTCTGCAATTTTCGACATATCATCATCAAAATTCCCGGTCGCGATCCTTTTGGCGAAGGCTTTCAAATAAACAGGGGATGGATTTGATTTTAAAGCAAAATCAAGGGCATCGTTAACAATTTTATTCCTTGCCTTTTTATCACCCTGGGGCGCATCTTTTGGCACAATATCCAATAACAGCACCTGCACCCCTATGTTTGCAAAGTGGCAGGCTATGCGGCTACCCATTACACCGGAACCCAGAACCGCAACTTTTTTTATAACCCGTTTAGCATCCATATACTATGTTTTTATATTGAAGATTTTTAATTTGGTTATTTAACCTGTAATTGTTCTACAAGTGCAATATACTGCCCCATAGCATCATCAGCGGTAACACCTTTTATTTGTAGCCAGGCATTATATTTTGCTGCGGCAACAAAATCAAACATTCCCGGCTTGTTATCAGCGTTTATGTCGCCTTCTGTTGCCTGTTTGTATAAACTATATAAGTGTAATAGTGTTTCGTTATCAGGCTTCGACGGTAATTCTTTACTGGCCGCCACAGCTTTTTCAAAGGAATCTTTTATGTCTGTCATTATTTTTTTAGTTTATACTTTTTTAATCTCTTCTATATAATCACTGCTCTTTGGCGCTTGCGCGAACAGAGCAGTCAATGCCGGCGGCAATAAGGTAAGTTTACGTTTTTCCATGTCTATCCATGCACCATCTACGGTGATCACAGCAGCTTTTATTCCGTCCCCGCGATACAGCTCGTGCCGCATTGTCCACCAGGATCCATCAGGTCGTGCTTTAATAACTTCGCAGGTTACTTTAACGTAGTCATTTATACCTACCTCACGCAGGTAAATAAGTTCCTCCCTGAATAAAACCGGACCTATTTTATGCCCGTAAAGCACCGATGCCGCCAGGCCTATGCTATTAAGCAGGGTTAACCTGGCCTGAGCCCCAAAATCCGCATACGCGGAGTGCCGCAGGTGCTGATTGGCGTCTATCTGTGCCCAAAGCACTTGTCCTTCGTAATAAAATTTCATAACAGTTTATCAGTGCTGTTGTTTGAATTTCCTGACTGCTTCTGTTAATTTTGGCAAAATTTCCATCGCATCGCCAACAACACCATAATTTGCTGCTTTAAAAAACGGAGCCTCGGGATCTTTATTTATTACAACAATATTTTTTGAGCCATTGACCCCCGCAAGGTGCTGTATAGCCCCTGAAATGCCAACTGCAATATACAGGTTAGGGCGGATTGTACCACCAGTTTGCCCAACGTGCTCGTGGTGCGGGCGCCAGTCAGCATCAGATACCGGGCGCGAACATGCCGTAGCCGCCCCGAGCTCTTTGGCCAGGTTTTCAATCAGTCCCCAGTTTTCGGGACCTTTCATTCCCCTTCCGCCCGAAACTACCAGGTCTGCGTCAGAAAGCAGCACTTCGCCGGTTACCTTATTTACCTGTTTAACTTTTACGCCAAAATCTTTATCACTGAAATTTACTTCCAGCTTTTCAACAACCGCTTTGCCGTCTCCTTTTATAACAGGGAACGAATTCGCCATGAGCATAATTACTTTTACATCGCTTACTATATTTACAAAAGCAAAGGCTTTTCCCGAAAAAACAGCTTTTTTAATAACAAAGCCATTTTCAAGGTCGGGATACGAAAGTGCACCGGCCACCAGGCCTGCTTTTAACTTTACAGCTACTCTGGGTGCTACAGCCCTGCCATTTATATCGTGCAGGGTTACAATTATTTTAGCATTTTCTTTTTGCGCTGCAGTGAATAACGCACTTGCATAAGCACGTGCATGCAATTCATCCAGCCGGCCATCGGCAACATGCAGCACTTTTTGCGCGCCATATTCGCCAAGGCTTTCCATTTCCGAAACAGCAATAGTGCCCAAAACAAGTGTGGTCACTGTAGTTCCGGTATTTTCAGCTATCCGCGAGGCATATTGTACCGCCTCAAAGTTTTTCTTTTTTATTATTCCCCCGGTGTGTTCCACCAATACAATTACAGACATTTTTTACAGGTTTTTTTAAGATGATCCCGGCTATACCGGACAAAAAATTGTGATTAAAAAACTTTGGCCTCTGAATGCAGCAATTCTACCAACTCGTCCATATTATCAGAGCTTACCAACTTAATACCAGCCTTCGCAGGCGGCAGTTCATAAGATAATATAGCAGTTACCGGCGTTAGCGCCGAAGGCGTAATCACTTTTAAAGGCCGGGTACGGGCCGCCATAATACCGCGCATATTAGGTATCCTGGCTTCGGCAACCCCTTTCTGACAGGATATAACCGCCGGCAAATTAACAGTATCCACTTCTTCGCCGCCTTCTATTTCACGGGTTACGATAGCGCTGCCTGCTTCAATTTGTATATCGGCGGCAAAACCGATATAATCAATATCCAGCAGTTCTGCCAGCATAGCCCCGGTTGTGCCGTTATTATAGTCGATGGATTCTTTGCCACAAAGGATAAGATCATAACCTGCACCCCTGGCATATCCGGCAATATAATTGGCTGTTTCATAAGGGTCATTGCTATCAGCATCAATACGGATAGCTTCATCTCCGCCCAGGGCAAGCCCTTTCCTGATGATTGGTTCTACGTCTGCTCTTCCAACGGTAATCAGATGAACATCAGTTGCAATGCCGCTTTCTTTAAGTTCAAGCGCACGGATCAGCGCATACCATTCATCGTAAGGGTTGATCACAAAAGTAACGCCTGAGCTGTTGAACGCCGTATTGTTATCTTTCAATATAATTTTAGTACTGGTATCGGGTACCTGGCTTATGCATACTAATATCTTCATATAGGTTTTTTTTAAATTGTTTATGCCCCGCCAAATGGCGGGCTATCTGTTTGTAGAATTATATAAATCATCTTTTTTTGCCCCGTCAGGGGTTACCCTTTGCAAAGGGTAACCCCTGACGGGGTAAAACTCTTTCCTTATTTTTCTACAAACGGGTTACCCATACAAGGTATTATTGTCGCATTTGAGGCTTGAACTAAAAACAGTATTTGTTTTCAGCAATCAATTTAGCAGCAATATTTCTTCTGCACTGCGTGGTATTGATGTCTTCGGTTTTTGTGAAACGTTTAAGCCCCATCAGCATCATCCTTTTCTCATCGCTTTCCGCAAAGGTATTTAAAGCTTCTTTCCCTGCTTTTGCAATCATTTCCGCTGCATCGTTGATGTAAACACGCATGATGTCGAGTTGTTCTTTGCATGCTTCTTCACCTTTCAGGTTTACTAATTTCTCTACCCTAAGCTGCAGAGATTCGCTTACATAAAGTTCAATCAGCATATCGGCCAGGTTCATCAGTACTTCCTGTTCCTTACTTAGCTGTGTCATTAGCTTTTGAACCGCTGCGCCAGCAACCATTAATATAGCCTTTTTGAAATTGGCGATGTATTTTTTCTCTTTTGTAAACAGCCCTGCTTCTTCAGTACCACCAAAATCAGGGATACTTACCAGTTCCCCGGCCACTTTTTGAGCGGGCCCCATCAAATCAAGCTCTCCCTTCATGGCTCGTTTAAGCATCATGTCAACGGTTAACATCCTGTTAATTTCATTGGTACCTTCAAATATCCGGTTGATCCTTGAGTCACGGTAAGCCCGGTCCATCGGCGCTTCAGCGCTATAACCCATACCGCCGTAGATCTGCACACCTTCATCAACCACAAAATCCAATGCTTCGGAGGCATGTACTTTAATTATCGCCGCTTCGATGGCAAACTGTTCAATTCCCTTTAGCTTCGCCTTTGCCGCATCAACACCCGATTCAAGTAATAGTTCAGTGGCTTCCTCCATATTTTGACTGGCCCTGTAAACTGCCGATTCCGAAGCGTAAGTAAGAATAGCCTGCTGCGCAAGTTTATGGCGTATAGCACCATATTTTGAAATCGGGCGGCCAAACTGTTCGCGTTCATTTGCATAACCAACCGATGAGGTGATTACCTCCTTACAGGCGCCGACGGTACCACCACCCAGTTTCATACGGCCTATATTTAATATGTTTACCGCAATCTTAAAGCCGTTCTGACGTTCAGACAGCAGGTTTTCCACCGGCACTTTACAATCGTTAAAAAATACCTGCCGGGTCGAGCTCCCTTTAATACCCATTTTATGTTCTTCGGTATTGAGGGTAAGCCCTTCAAAACCCTTTTCAACAATAAACGCGCTCAGGTTTTCATCGTCATCAATTTTAGCGAAAACGGTAAATATATCGGCAAAACCAGCATTAGTGATCCACATTTTTTGCCCGGTGATGAGGTAATATTTCCCATCGGCAGATAACTTTGCCCTTGCTTTACCCGAATTAGCATCCGACCCGGAGCTGGGTTCGGTAAGGCAATAAGCGCCTTTCCATTCGCCGCTGGCTAATTTGGGGATATACTTTTCCTTTTGCGCAGCATTGCCATAATACAGGATAGGCAAAGTACCAATACCGGTATGTGCTGAAAACGCTACCGAAAATGAATGCCCGCCTCCTAATTTTTCGGCAACAAGCATCGATGTTTTAAAATCTTTACCAAAGCCGCCGTATTCTTCGGGTACAGATATACCCAATAACCCCAATTCGCCGGCTTCATTCATCAGGTGCGGCATCAAACCAGCCTCCTGTTCATCAATACGGCTTAAATTTGGAGTTACGTGCTGTGCAAGAAAGTTTGTACATGTTTCAGCAATCATCAATTGCTCTTCGTTCCATTCTTCGGGGATAAAAACGCTTTCGGCGGCAGTTTCCCTGATCAGAAACTCGCCCCCTTTTATCGCTTTTACAGATTCTGTGGCATTCATAAATAAATATTTAATGTGTAATCTTAAAATTCTAAAAAAAAAAGAATTTTGCCGGTAGCAATTCTGGTTTTATAATCAGGGGTAAAATTATAAGCGATATAATATCAATGGAAGGTCTGCAATGCGGAGATATTAGTCAAAAAGTCGGTTATTGGTAGTTTAAGTTAAAAAAGTTGTAATGGTTGTAAGGGTTAAAATAAGGCTTAACCACTACAACCTTTACAACTCTTACAACCTTTACAACTTTCCCCAACCTAATCAACCACTCACCAACCACCTCAATGCGCCGATACCGTTCTGTAATCTGACGGAGACAGCCCTGCATGCTTTTTAAAATACTTGCCAAACGATGATTGGTCGGGGAAATGTATGGCTTCGGCTACCCGGGCGATGCTGATTTCATGGTTCCTCAATAATACTTTGGCTTCCAGAATTACTGCGTCATCTATCCACTCGCCGGCAGTGCGGCCTGTTACTTCCTTAATAGTTTCGGTAAGGTGTTTGGGCGATACATAAAGCGCATCTGCATAATACTGCACATTGCGGTGTTCTTTATAATGATGGAAAATCAGTTCCTGGAAAAGCACATTCAGTTCCTGTTTACGTGTTTGTTTGCCTTTTATAATTAAGTGTTGCTTTTCGTAAATTGACTGCATTTCATAAAGCAGGGTGGTCAATATACTCCTTGATATCTCCACACGATAAGGATGGGCTTCGCGCTCCAGCTTTTGCTGCAGGAGTAAATAAATTTCGAGCATTATTTTGGCATCCGGGCTATCCAGGTAAATTACCGGGATAGATGCACTTTTAAAATAGATGAATGTCTCCAGGAAATGGCTGTTGACACTATTTTCGGTTAAAAAAGCCTTGCTAAAAACTATAAACCTGCATAAAAAATCGTTGCTGCTATCATATATCCTTAAAACATGGAATGGTGTTGCCAGCAACATGGCATCGGGCCTTGCCTCATAAACCTGCAGGTTCACCTCAACCTGCGCAGAGCCGCGGGTGCATATACCAATGATATAACCATCTGAACGGTAGGGATATTCGCTTAAACTCAACAATTGTTTTTCATCTGCGACAAAAAAATCAGCGCCGGCCAGTTTGTCGGCATAAAGGTCTGCAAACTTTGATAGGCTTAGTTGTCCGATTTTCCTGTTCATGCCTTCCAATATATGATTAATTATTGAATTAGCGAATGGTTGATTAAGTTGATTAGGTGAGTAGTTGACCAAGTTAAAAGATCACTGAAACTCAATCTAACCCAATCAACTTAATCAAAACTCACCAATTCCGACTTTTTGACTAATATCTCCGCATTATAGCCCTTTTTTTCCTTTCAAACCAAACTAATTTTATTCCGTGATAGGTGTGGATTGTAAAAAATTTACAACGGCCTGTTTATAAACCAATTTATATCTTATGAGAAAACTATTACTCCTACTGTGGTTGGCATTGCCTGTATGTACCTTTTCGCAAGGTTTCCAGGTGAACCTTGAAGGCGAAAAGCAAATTGGCATGGGCCATACCGGCACCGGAACTTTACTGGATGGTGCATCTGTATTTTTCAACCCGGGAGCAGTCGCCATGCTTCCCGAAAACTACATTCAGGGCGGGATCAGCCCGCTGTTGTTTAAATCCGATTTTAATCCTTCCGGAACGTCAGCACAGTATTATACTGCTGACAAAGTTGCCACGCCGTTTACTTTTTATGGCGTATGGGGCCCAAAAGCTGCCCGGTGGAAACTTGGCCTGGGTGTTTATACCCCATTCGGCGGTTTAGTCGACTGGGGCAACAACTGGCAGGGTAAATACGTTCTGGAAAGTCTTGACCTGAAGGCCATATACTTTCAACCAACGTTAAGTGTTAAAATAACCGACTTTTTAAGCATTGGGGCGGGCTTTGTTTACAACATGGGCAGTGTTGACCTTACCCAGGGCATCCCTTTAACCAACCAGGCCGGGCAATCCGGACAGGCCGAATTAAAAGGCAACGGTAAAGGGTACGGCTGGAATGCGGGTATATATATAAAAATCGCATCAGGTGTAACTGTGGGTATTACACACCGTTCGCAGGTAACCACTACCATCAGCAACGGGAATGCTATTTTTAATGTCCCGCTTTCAATGCAGGGCTATTTCCCGCAGCCTAATACCTTTAACGCCAGCATACCATTGCCGGCAACAAATTCTATAGGTATAGGTATCTACCCTTCAAAGAAATGGACTTTAGCTTTTGATCTCAACGTTGTTAGCTGGGACGTATATAAGGCACTGGAGTTTGATTACGGTAAAACGACCCCGGTTTTACAGAACAGTATTTCAGCGCGCAACTACAAGGCTGCCGCCAGCCTGAGGGCCGGCGCACAGTACAAATATTCGGATACATTTGCCCTGCGCTTTGGCGGTGGTTATGCCTCAACAGCCGTTGCAGACGGTTATGTTACACCAGAGGCCCCCGATGCCAACCGAGTTTTTGTTACCGGAGGTATTGGCTACAAATTAGCTAACCACCTTAACCTTGATGCATCGTTTGAGTTTGAACACCTGATGCCGCGTACACAAACAAACATTCAATCGCAGTTATCGGGCACATTTGAAACAAATGTTTATATCCCCGGTATTTCATTATCTTATCACTGGTAAAATTTAATATTTAAGCAGATGAAATTTTTAAAACAACACCTATATATCATTGCAGGCTTATTATTAATAACCGCCTGCAAACCAGAAATTAAGACCCCAAAGCCTACGCATGGGAGCGTTGATTTTTCGCGATACATTTCCATCGGCAATTCTTTAACAGCCGGCTATTCCAATGGCGGGCTTTACCTGCAGGGACAACAAAACTCTTATCCATCAATAATTGCTCAACAAATGCAATCAGTTGGCGGCGGCGTATTTAATCAGCCTTTGTTCAGCAGTGCACAGGCTAATGGGTCTGGGTACGTACAAATCACCGGGTTTAATGCCGACGGCACCCCGATCATCACCCCCGTTACCACTAACCTTGCGGTAAGGGGACAATATACCGTACCTGGTTTTGGCAACGTAATTTTGTACACCAAATTCAGCGGCGATATTGAAAATTACGGTGTACCGGGCCTCAAATTAGAACAGATCACTTACGCGCCGTTGGGTAATTTAAACGGGTTTTATGAAAGGCTGCTTCCTAATGATGCACCTACAAACAACACACCCTACCTTGCTTTTGTAACCGCCAAACCATTTACCTTCTTTTCAAACTGGCTGGGTAATAACGACGCCTTATTGTATGCAGTATCAGGTGGCGCCGGCGATGTACTGACCGACGAAACCCTTTTTGCACAACTGGATAATTATTTAATAAGCACCTTAACAGCCAAAAACGCAAATGGCGTTAGTCCAAAAGGGGTTGTTGCTACCGTTCCTGATGTTACTTCAATACCATACTTTAATACAGTAACTGTGGGCGCTATTGTAGCGGGAGTACAAAAACAGGCCCCCTCTGTTAAAGGCATATATATCAACGCATTGGTTTCCGGTACAACTTATGCGCCAAGGCTCGCTACCGCAAGTGACCTGATCGTTCTGACATTCCCAACCAGTATGGTCGGGAAGCCTGTTAACACCCCTTACGGACCTTTGCCTTATGGCTTAACACCTGTTACACCTATTGATAACCAGTATGTGCTTGACGTCAATGAAGTTGCACTGGTACGTGAGCACGTATTGTCATACAACAGCACTATTAAATCAGTGGCAGCAGCAAATGGCCTTGCCGTTTTTGATGCTTACACTTTTCTTAACAATGTTCAAAAGTATGGATTGATGGAAGACGGCATTGGCTTTAATTCCGCTTTTGTTACCGGCGGTATATTTTCGCTTGACGGCGTTCACCTAACCCCGCGTGGTTATGCGATAGTTGCCAACGAATTTATTAAAGCCATAAACGCAAAATATGGTTCAAATATCCCGCTGGCTAATATAGCAGGATATACAGGGCTATTATTCCCGTAATTTGAGTCGAAATAAATTTCAGCAACAAAAAAGTCTTTTTTTTATTAAAAAAAAAGACTTTTTTGTTGACAACGCAATTTATCCTGCCGATCAGTGAAACTATATAGCCGAAACCAAAATTAAAGAATGATATTTTTTTTGATAATGGTTATAGATCAGTATTGTTTTGGGACTGGTTTCTTTACCCCTTCTTTCTACAACAGTTTCCGGCACTACCTTGTTTTTAATGATATTTGAGGCCAGCCACAAAGCAAATGCCGTAGAGGTTGGATACTCGCCGCTCAGATGTTTATAGTTGGCAAGGCCTGTATGCTTAAACAGGGATTGGTTTATTTGCTCATATACTTCATCATGCCATGTATCGCCGCTTCTGCCGGTTATTACCAGGTCTATATCTTCTATATTTGATGAGTTTTCTGCAAGGAATGAAATTACTCTCTTCTCCATATCTTCGGGGTTTATTGGTTTATAAATGGTTTTCACCCCCCTCAGTTCAGCAAGGTTATTTGCTGAAGCCTGATCGGTTAACAAAAAGAATGCTGTCCCTTCGCCTCCCATGCTTCCTCTTGTTTTGGTTGCATACAAATCCAGATTTGAAACCGGCCAGCGTTTGTAAAGACCAAGACGGTTTAATATGGCAAAGCTGGCATCGTTCATTTCATCTATCCCCCCAACCAATACATTATCCGCTTCATTTTCCTTTAACAGCAGTACAGCATCAAGTAATGCGTTTTCAAACGAAGCGCCTTTATGTACAAAAGTAGTATTGTATTGATGGCATTTGAGCATTAAAGCGATTTGGGAACCCACTGTATTATGGGTCGACTGTATGAAAGACGTCGGCGATAATAACTCTTCGTTCTGTTCAATTATCTGTGTTAGAAAATCCACCGTATCATCAATACAACCGTGGGCTGTACCCGTTATAATGGCGCCGGGCATTTCAGTATTGCCCTGTTTTAAACATTGCATTGCCGCTGCCACGCCCATTTTAAGGACATGACTCATCCGCCGGAGCAATTTAGGGTCGATAAACGCTTTATAGTCGGGTTCGATGGTCTTTAAGCGCGTTCCATGATATGTTACCACGTCTGTTAAAAAACCTTCAATCTCAAAAGTATTTTGCGCAGATATGCAGGCGGAGGAGCGGATATATATTTTCATTTTAAATCTCCGAAAATATGAGTGATGTACAATTCCCGCCAAAACCAAATGAGTTTGACATTACGTGCCGGATGTTTTGCCCTTTTAAAAATTTTCTTTCGGGCTCAAATGGCACTTCATTCATCCGTGTTTCAAACCTCAGATTTGGATAAATAATTCCATTTTTAATAGCAAGGGCCGAAAAAACGGCTTCAATGCCACCGCATGCGCCCAAAGTATGGCCTGTAAATGATTTGGTTGAACTCATTGGCGGATAATCCGGTTCAAATAATCTTTTGATGGCTATCCCTTCAGCACTATCGTTATTAGCCGTACCGGTACCATGCAAATTTATATAATCTATATCCGATGGGTTCAGGCCGCTTTTTTCCAAGGCGCCCTTCATCGCAAGATATGAACCAGTACCATCAGGCGAAGATGCTGTTTGATGATAGGCGTCATTGCTGTTATTATAGCCGCTGAGTTTGCAGTATGGTTTGTTAAGTAGAGTTTTTGCCACTTTTTCGGAAACCAGTACAAGGTACCCCGCACCTTCGCCAAGGTTAAGGCCTTCCCTGTTTTCATCAAATGGCTTACAAAACTCATCATCGAGTATCATTAGCGTGTTAAAGCCATTGAGGGTGAATTTTGTAAGCGAATCTGTACCACCGGCAATAACAACATCAAGCATATCATTTTTTATTAAACGCGCTGCGTAAAAAATGGCATTTGCGGATGATGAACAGGCGGTGCTAATGGTGGTCATAAAATCCCTGATGCCTAATTGATCGGCCACAATCTCTGTTATGCAGCCACATTCGTGATCAAATATATTTCTTAATTTTCCTCTTTTTTTATCCTTAACAAAGTCGATAAAAAAATGTTCGCTCCTGTCCATCCCCCCTACTGTGTTTGCCGAAACAAATCCCGTCCGCAGAGATTCAAGGTTGGGTATGGCTGCATCATTTACGGCCTCACTTGCAGCCACCAGGCTTAGTAAAGCTGTACGGCTCGTATCAGCAGGCAGTCCTGTTATCACTGCCAGCTCATTATTATCCAATTTCACTTCGGCAACCGGCCGCTTTTTACAGTGGATGGTATCCAGCAGGGAAATATCACCGATACCTGCCGCTTCAAGCTCAAAAGATTGAAGGTTTTCTGCCACATTATTACCGATAGCTGAAATAACACCAAGACCCGCTACATACACAGTTGAACTCATATTACTCAATATCAATTATCAATGTCATTAAAAAATTTGTCCATATTTTCCGCAGAAAATAAAACAGATTTTTTCGTTTTTATTTTCTCAGCTAAAAACAAAACGGCTTTATAATCCTGCTCTAAAACCTCAACCCAGCCGCAGATACATGCCTGTAAAATATTTTCATTCAGCAGGTAGTTTACCTGTTGACACATAAAATCCGCATCAAACTTATCCTGAATAAAAAAGGCTTGTTCGCCTTTAAAATTGTTACGGATACAAATTTCACCAATCACGATGTTTGGCAAGGTATAAACAAATAATGAAGGGCTGGCAATAGCTTTTGTTGTTTCAAAATATTTTATGTCATCATCCAGGCTGCTATTGGCATTGGCCAACACTATCCCAATATCTTCTGGCTGGTAGTTATTTTTTTCAAAACTTTCATACTGCAAGATTTCTGTAGCAAGCCAACCCAGCTTGCTTAAATTATCCATTTTATAATACTTAGGGTATTTAAGCTGAAAATGCTGGTAAATAGAAGTGAAAAAACTTGCCGGGCCATCGTTCGTGTTTTTAAATATTTTGGTCCCGTTTTTACTTACAACACCTTTACTTATGGTGCAAAATGCCGTTATATAGTTTTCTGTAAGCAATGTTTTTTTCTTTTTTATAACCTTGTTAAATCAAAATAGCCAAGAGATTTACGAAGTAATTAAAACTTCGTAAATCTGACGCATCTTTTTTTGCCCCATACGGGGCTACCCGTTTGTAGAATTTCAATTGAACCATCTTAGTGCCACGTTAGTGGCTACCCTTCGCGAGTGGGTAGCCACTAACGTGGCAATTTTGCTTTGTTATTTTATTTGCTACAAACGGGTTACCCCTACGGGGTATTTGCACCCGTCTTTTTATTAAGCGTTTCTCCCCCATTGCCTGTGTCCTCACAGGCAATCACCTGATGGTCATCGGTGGGGACACCGACAACGGGGGTAATCTGCAGCCTCATTTCTTGCCCCATCGGGGCTACCCGTTTGTAGCATTTCAATTAGACCATCTTAGTGCCACGTCAGTGGCTACCCACTCGCGAATGGGTAGCCATTGACGTGGCAATTTTGCTTTGTTATTTTATTTGCTACTACAAACGGGTTACCCCTACGGGGTATTTAACCTATCTCTTTATTAATCTACTTCCACCCAAATTGTCTGTGTCACCAACGGCAATCCGCGTCACTTCCCAAAAACTACCGCAGCATTACAACCGCCAAAGCCCGAAGCTGTTTTAAGGCAATTTTTAAAATCGCCGGACAACAGCTCTGTGCAAATATTCAATGGCTTAGTTACGCCCGGTTCCTTAAACCCTAATGTAGGTAAAACTAAATTTTCTTTCAATGATTGAATAGAAATAATCGATTCTATTAAACCCGCCGCCCCTAAGGTATGTCCGTAATAGCCTTTTAAACTATTAACAGGCACAGCTTGCAAGCCGGATAAATGAACCGCATTGGCCTCCATTTCATCATTATAAACGGTAGCTGTTCCATGGGCCGAAATAAAATCTATATCTCCCTGAGACATCCCCGCGTCTTGTATTGCCTTTTTAATAGCGTACGCAAGTTCTTCCCCGGTGCGCGACGGGCCTGAAATATGATTGGCATCGTTACTTACCGAGCCGCCTTTAACTTTTATATTTTGCCCGTATTTTTTATTAGTGGACAAAATGATGGTTCCGCCACATTCGCCAAGGTTCAATCCATCCCGCAGACGGTCAAAAGGTTTGCAAATTGCAGGGCTAAGCGCGAGGAAAGACTCAAAACCCGAAAAGATAAATTTCGAGATCACGTCGGCACCGGCAATAACGGCGTTTTCATATTGCCCGGACCGTAAAAGCCGCATGCCTGTTATAATAGCAAGCACCCCCGAAATACATGCATTGGAAACTATAACCGGCTGGTTGGCAAATCCGAAATGATCCGAAACCAATTTGGCAGACGTTGAAAGAGCGATCCTCTCTTTTAATGCACCATCAAATGTTTCCGTTTCCAGTAATCCGATATTCCCCTTTGTAGAGGACAGGATAAACACCGTTTTTTTATCCCCGGCTTCAAATTCACTATACTTTAATGCGTCCCCAATAGATGCAATAAGCAATTTCTCGAATTTTGTATAATTATGCTGATCATTTTTTATAAAGTTTTCACCCTTGGCGAACAGCGATGCATAAAAAGGTTGGGCCGATATATTCAAATCATCGTGTTTTTTTACCGCAGAAATACCTTGTTTCAACTGCAAAAAGTTTTCGGCAGTTGTATTACCAATGGGTGATAGTATATTATCAGCAACAACAAAAACATCTTTTCCGTTCATCTCATTTAGCAAAAGCAATAATATGATCTGAATTTTCTAAAAATTCCTTAACCCTCGCCAGGTCTTTATATTTTGGCTGATCTTCAATAAATTTAGGAAATATCGCCCTTGCTTCATCGTATAACGAACGGGATATTTTCGACAGCTTATCCTGACATTCGAGGTAATCAACCGCCTGCAATATGGTCATCAGTTGTATGGCAAGAACTTCAAATGAATTGTCAATCACGCGTTTGGTCATCAGCGCAGCATTACAGCCCATGCTTACAATATCCTGGTTATCATTATTATTCGGGATACTGTGCACATACATCGGGAATGATAAGGTCTGATTTTCGGCAACGGTTGAGGTGGCAGTGAACTGCATGCCCTGCATTCCGAAATTAAGTCCCAATACACCCAGGTTTACAAATGGCGGGAATTTTTGGTTCAGCTTGTTATTCAGCAAGTAATTCAACTGCCTTTCGGATAACATGGACAATTTGGTAATGGCTATTTTCAGTTTATCCATTTCGAGCGAAACATAATCACCGTGAAAATTGCCGCCGTGGAAAATATTCTGATTTTCATGGTCGATCACCGGGTTATCATTTACCGAATTGAGTTCATTTACCAATACATTTTCAGCCTGGCGGATGGTATCATAAATTGGCCCTAAAACCTGTGTCACACATCGCAGGGAATAATATTCCTGAACTTTATCTTTAAAAACCTCCTGGTCAAGGTTTTCCGGATTATATAAATGTTCGGAGCGGTCGCGGATCATGTGGCTGTCCGTCAAAATATCACGCATCATTGCAGCAATTTTATTCTGCCCCTCATGCCGTTTTACAATATTTAATTCGAGCGAATAATGATCATCAAAAGCACCTACAATCTCATTAATTATGGCCGAAAATAAAACGGACCAGGTTAAAAGTTTTTTAGCATGTATAATATTGATCAGACCGATCCCTGTCATTGCCGAGGTGCCGTTTAAAATAGCAAGGCCTTCGCGGATATGAATAGCAAGCGGCTTAATGCCAAACCTGTTAAATATTTCGATGGTGGGATATATGTTGTTTTCAAACAAAACTTCTCCTTCACCAATTAACACCAATGCAAGGTGGGCTAACTGTACCAGGTCACCGCTGGCGCCAACACCGCCGTGTTCATAAATGCAGGGGTTAATATTGTTATTGATCAGGTTTTTAAGCAGTTGAACCACCTCGGGATGCACACCCGAATAAGCCAGCATAAAACTGTTTAAGCGCGCAACCATCAAAGCCTTTATCAACACAGCCGGCATCAGTTTACCGCTGCCCGAAGAGTGGCTGCGGATAAGGTTATATTGTAGCTGTAAAATATTTTCTTCGTTTACCTTGTATTGGGCCATCGGCCCAAAACCGGTGTTTATTCCGTAAATCAGTTTATTGGAAGAAAATCTTTGAAGGAAATTGAAGTTAACTTCCACCTTTTTTAAAGCTGTTCCCTCTAAGCCGATTTCTTTTTGTTTAAAGAGGAGATCAAAAAAATTATCTAAAGTGAGCGTACTTTGTCCAACAAGTATCATGGGCAAAAATTATTTGTTTTAGGTGTAATAAATACAGGGGGTAAATGTATAAAATATAAGCAAAATGATTGTCACTAAAATGGGTTAATAGTTTTACGCCCTCCTGTCGATAAACTTTATAGGTTTTCTGCTGGTTTCCACAAATTGCTTTTTTTGCATCTCTTCGGCGTTCAAATATTTAATGTGAGGGCTTACACGCAACCTTGCCTGCAGATATGCCCTGATCCGGTGATCGCATTCTTCACTTTCTTCTATGGGCAGCAGATGAAGCAACACCTGGTCGAGCCCGATTTCATTGGAATAAACTTCTATAACAAAATCCAGGATTTCTTCCCGTTCTGTAAGCAGGTCAAATAATGCGGGCGGATAAAGCGTTGTTCCTTTAAATTTGATCATCTGCTTTTTCCGGCCCATAATTGGCGACAAACGCAAACTTGTTTTGCCGCAGGCACAGGGTTCGTCATCATACATGCAGATATCGCCTGTTTTGTACCGCAACAAAGGCATCCCTTCAACCCCAAGGGTAGTAATGGTTACCTCGCCCGGCATACCCGGCCCCACCTGCCGGTCATTTTCATCCAGCAGCTCTACAATAAGCAGTTCGGGCTGATAATGCCCACCACGCCCCTCTGCACATTCGGTGAATGCGGTCTGCATTTCGGTAGATGCGTATGTGGAATATAATTTGATATCCCAGGCTTCGGTTATCTTTTTTCCTAAAATATTCAGCGAAAAATCAGTATTGCGGATATTTTCGCCAATACAAATAGCTTTTTTTACCGAAGTATCGTTTACGTTGATACCCGCCTCTTTTGCAAATTGAATTAATTTAAGGATAAAAGACGGTACGGCAACAATAGCAGTTGGCTTCAGTCGCTGGATGGTTTCCAATTGCAGGGAAGGCACACCGGGACCTAAACGGATAATACCCGCTCCCAACTTACGTATGCCGGTATAATAAGCGATACCCGCCATAAACTGCCTGTCGAGCGTAAGCATCAGCTGGTAAATATCATTTGCGGAACCATCAGCGCATAAAAAGGAATTGTATTCATTAAACGCCAGCCGGTCAAGGTCATTCCCTGTAAGGGCTATTGTAACCGGGCTGCCCAGGGTACCCGAGGTCGATGTATATTCAACTACTTTTTCATGCGGCACGCACAAAAAGTCATCGTTTCGCTTTTGGAGGTCATCCTTACTCGTTGTAGGTACTAAGGAAAGGTCCGAAAGTGTTTTTATTTCAGAAATATCTATGTCGTGTTTGGCAAACAACTCTCTGTAAAATGGAGAATGCCCGGAAAGATATAAAAGCAACGCTTGTAGTTTTTGTTCTTGCCCGGTAGTTGTATCTGCGGCCTCCCGGAAATCCGTCTCTCTGTATATCGCCATTATTTTGTGCTATATCCCAAAAATAGTAAAAAAGCTAAAATTTGAAGCTAAATTCTTTGGTTTAAATAAATTGGTTCCTATCCAAAACATCTGCGCTACAATATTGTAACGTATATTAGTAATTATGAATAAAGTTCCATTGTTATTCGTCGGTTTTCTTTTCATAATGCTTTTCGCAAAAGCACAAACAGTACACCCCCATGGATACAAAGACATTATATTTTCTGATGTCAGAATAGATAAGGATTTGAGTTATGCCGCAAATATTAACCCCGATGATAAGAAAGCCTGGTTATTTGATCTTTATCAGCCTAAAGATGATCACGCAGGCCCTCGCCCGCTCATTGTCTGGGTGCACGGCGGAGGATTTAAGTTTGGCACAAAAGAAGCAGAAGACATTCAATTATGGTGTAAAACATTCGCCCAACGGGGTTACTTATGTGCAGCCATTAATTATCGCCTAAGCAAAAAGAATCCGCTTTTGCATTTTAATGAGTTACAAAAAGGCTGTTACTACGCTGTACAGGATTTAAAAATGGCGTTCATCTATTTCAAACAGTGCCATGCCGCTTTTAACATCGATACTGATAAAATTATACTTGCGGGGAATTCAGCGGGCGGTTTAACTGCAATGCAGGCCGCGTATTGTACAGACGGCGCACTGGCAAAAATGGCGGGGATTGCTGATACGAGTCCAAATAACAAAGGTCTGTTAAAAGCTGCTTGTGTTATCAATTTTTGGGGAGCTATATTCGATACCGGCTGGTTAAAAAATGCCCGGGTACCAATAGTAAGCGTTCTTGGCGATAAGGATAGCGTCATCCCTCCAACCCATAAAAGCGGCCCTTTGTATGGTGGCGAAGATATTCACAAACAGGCAGATGCTTTAGGGATCCCAAATGAGTTAAAAGTATTTGAAGGCTACTCGCACGAATTGCGAAAAAATTTCAACCCGTTATTTCAGGGCGGTAAAGCAACACAAGAGAGATGGCTGGAGGCCGGGCAGTTTGCGGCAGACTTTTTGTACACAACACTTTTTAAATACTGACAGGTTTTCTATTTTACATACCGGCAGGTTTTCATCATATTATTAGTATTTTTACTTTGCAAGATAAAAATTTCACTTAACCAATTATAGTATGAAGTCCATTACATTATTTATTGCTTTAGTATTTATTGCATGTAGCTTCCAGTTTGCAAACGCAAGCGGACTTAGCAGCGCGGCGAGTAAATCGGCGTTTTTACAGGTGCGAAGACCGCCGCCCCTGCCACCACAACCACGGCACCGGCATCACCCGAGGCATCATCACCGGCGGTTTCCGCATATAAAGTTACCGCCGCATCCAAAAGGGCCGCCACCGCCACCGCTGCCACCGCGTCCGTAATATTTTGCGGGTTGTTTGGCGTCAGGTCATAGCAGCTAAATATGTACCAGATAAGAACCCCATTTCCTGAACTGGATATGGGGTTCTTATTTGCATTCAACCTATTTACAGGATCAGGTTATGCCCGGCATTGTTCTTTTTCAGCACGTAAGATATTCTCCTTCTTTCTACTAAGTTGATCAGTAACGGGATAAGTTCATATTCAAACAACCCGTGGCACCATTAGGTGCCAAATATTGGTAGAAAACAAATGAAAATAAATTTGCGTGCTGTAGGCACGAAACCTATCCGCCTTCCAATTATTCCGGTAATTTTAAAATATATCGTTTGTCATAATCTAAAGTTTTGATCGTTGCCATTTAGCAATGAAATAACAAAACCCCAATAGGTGGACGACAAAATTCGTTATGCATGACGGTTAGTTTCGTGCCGACAGCACGCAAAATCTTTCTCTTATTGAGCTACCAATATTTGACCCGCCAGGGGCGGGTCGGTAATTACATAAAATCGGCGGAACAGAACCATATATTTTACGCTATTTCTACAACGCGGTAACCCGCCGGTTGGCAGGGCAGCATATCACTAAGACAATTTACTGTTGATATCAGCATATTTCGGAAAAAGAACTATACTCACCAATACTATCCGTTATAGAACCACTTCTATTTCTTCCCATGTTCCTCAATATAAGCAGCCAGCGTATTTACATCAACCAATATTTTCCGGCCTTCTCTGGGGTCTTGTATGGTTATCCCATATTCTCTTTTCAGCAATACCACCAATTCAAGCGAATCAATAGAATCAAGGCCCAGGCCATCGCCAAATAAGGGCTCATCATCTGTTATATCTGCCGGGGTAAGGTCTGTAAGGTTTAAAAATTGTATGATCTGGCGTTTTAATTGCTCTTTTAATTCGGTAATTTCCATCGGGTAATTATATTAAATTTTTTCTTTTAAGCCCCAAAAAGGTTAAAAACTGGAGCAGTATGGTTATAATAAATAAGAGGACTGCATTGTTAAATATATCTTTTAGTTTACCCCCTTCAAGGAATAGTGTATAAAAAGCCTGGAGGCTCCAGTGCATAGGCGAAAAATTGGTCGCACTCTTAAAGAAACCCTGCATGGCGAAGCTGGGAACCATCAGCCCGCCAATGGCTGACAATATAACAATGGAAATAGCACCAAAGCCATTAACCTGCTCCTGTGTTTCTGAAAATACCCCTACGCAAATAGCATAGCTTACAGCGCACCAGCCTGTAAGTACGATTAAAACAAGCAGTGCCGGTATATCCGCTGGTAAACTGAGTCCCGGTAAATCCATCAGCGGGAATATCCATATCCCAATTGAAAATATAACGACCGCCTGCAATATGGTAACGCCAAGATAAGTGATTTGTTTGGATAAAATAGCCACAACGTAATTTGTTGGCAACGTTTTCAAACGGATAAAACTCCCGCTCACCTTTTCCCTCACAACGCTGCCCCCTAATGACATGATCACAAAAAACATAGCAAAAATCGTCCAGGCAGGTACATTATGCTGGGTAGCATTGGGGTTAATCCGGGCGCCTTCCCGTGATACGGGGATCTCGTTGATCGCTGTTTTATTGTTCAGCATTTCATTTTCAAGCGTTTCGGGCAGTGGTTTTTCATTTATAGAAAAGTACAGGCTTCTTAATGTCTCCCGGCTTTCAACCAGTTGCAGGGAACTCCTTACGGCCCCCTCAACAGAAAGCCTCAATGGCTCCTGTAAAACTGGGCTATAATAAAGGGTAAGCGGGTCAATATCAACTGCCTGCTTAAGGGTATCGGCATCCAGCCCAAAACTTTTCAACGCTTTACCGGCTGTATTTTTTGATTTGGCCTCTACTTTTGCTGAAAAATTTGCAGGAATGACCATGCCCAGCATCGCATCTTCCCCGTGCATTGCAACAGACATTTGTTTACTGTTTTGGTTGCCTGCAATCTGCAATACTTTAAACATGCCTATTTTGTTAACCGTTGCTATCAGTTGTTTACCGGCCTGCCCGGTATCGTTGTTGCAGACCAGGATAGGCAGCTTGTTTTTACTAACCAGTTGAAAGGTGCTGTTTTGTATATTGGTTACCACAATAACAAGCATAATTGGCATAACAAACATCAGGGTAATGCCTGTTTTATCCCTCTGCAGTATCCTTATATCTTTTAAAATGGTAGCCCAAAGCTTAAACATCGTTCCTGTAGCCCTTTCCGGTTAAATTTAAAAACAAATGTTCGAGGCTATCCTGATGATAATCTTTCAATAATTTATCGAGGTCATCGTGCGCAATTATTTTACCGTCATCTATTAAAGCCACCTGCTCGCATAAACCTTCGGCTTCGCTGAGCTGGTGCGAGGTATAGATAAGCGTAGTGCCGTGTTTGTTAAGTTCAAGCAGGTATTTAATAATAGCATACCTTGTTTGCACATCCACCCCTACCGTAGGTTCATCTAAAAACAATATTTGCGGTTTATGGAATACACCAATGGCCAGGTTAACCCTGCGCTTCATACCGCCGGAGAATTTTTGGACCTGCTTATTCCTTACTTCTTCCAGACCTAAAATATGCAGCAATTCATCGGTTCTTTTCCTGATGGTTTGCTTATCAAGCCCCGACCATGCACCAAAAAACTCCAGGTTTTCAACCGGAGTAAGTTCCTGGTAAAATGAAAAATCCTGCGGAACAAAACCGAACAGTTTACTTACAGCATTATTCCGCCTGCCAACTTCGCGCCCAAAAAGTCTGATATGGCCTTCATCAACCGAAAGTAATCCGGTCATTAAGCTGATAAGCGTTGTTTTACCCGCAGCGTTTGGCCCGAATAAGCCAAAACGCTCACCTTTTTGCACCTGAAGATTAAGCCCTGAAATAAAAAGTTCTGAGTTACCGGGATACCGGAAGCCCATGTTTTCAATATCGATAGCTAAAGAATTGTTTACTGCCATTTTATCTTCTTTAGTGCAAGAAAAGCCTCTTTTTCCAATGCCGATATTTCAATTAAATAATCACCCATCAAATCAAAATCTCCCTGGCTGCTGATCCTGCCTTTGTAAATGCCCGCAGCCTGCACTGCTGCAGCACGCCAAAGATCGCCTGCCTTTGTGAACATCTCTGATATTTCAGCCAATCGATTGCCCGGCAGCCATGAATCCGCCTCCTGTAAAAAAGCCGCGTATATATACCTGAAACCGCCGCCGCCGGTACCAATCTCCTCCTGCATGCGTACCATTTGGGCAAGATACGAACCTGCTTTTTGCAGCCCAAGTTTATCGCGCCATTTTTTTATTTTTTTGCCGGTGTTTCTTATACCCGCGACACCGGCAAAGCTGCCAGGTATATAAAGCATAGTGTTTACATTTTTCTTTATCCCGTTTTTTATCGCTTGCCTTATCTGTTCATCAGTAATTTCGCTGCCATTTTCAGGAAAATAAATATGACCTTTAGGTGCAAGGACACCTTTTGCAAACCGTACCCTTTCAAGCTGGTAACTATCCATGGTGGTTGGGTTTTCCATAATGGGGTCGCTGATGAGGTATTTGTCAGCCTCCATGCCATAAACAATAATGTTGTGGGCATTAAAATGGAAGCGGTATTCCTTCGGAAAATACGGGAGATAATAAACACCCACCTGGCAACCTACCGGGTGACCGTTATTAAGACATTCCTGTAAAAAAACTTCGGCCCTTTCTTTTGAACTGAATTTTTTCCTTGTAACAGGTATGCCTAATGATTTGCATGTCCGGCTAAAAATATGACCCGGCAATGTGCGGAAAGCAATGGCAGGGCCATTATTTATCTTTATAAAAGGAATATGTGCAAAAAACAAACCGGCGCCTATGCCAAAAGCAAGCGGTTCGGTTATTTTATTATTACTACTGATCCTTAACAAATTACACGTAACCCCCGATTCACAATGGGCTGCCTGACGGTGTTCAAACTCAATTTTCATGTACAGTCATACTTTTAAGGTCTTCAACCTTTATGTTAAACGCGTCAGCGTATTTCTGTAATTTCTTTTCAGGCAGTTTATTAAACACTGTTGGTTTTAAATGCCTTTTAACCTGCCATTTCCAAAATCCGGTATAACCGGCCAAAATGTTTATGTCCATAAGTCTGTATTCCATAAAAAACAATAAAGGACTTGCACTTTTGTTTAAAACTTGCTCTTTGGCGTGTTCAACCCGCTTTTTTATATCCTCCCATGCAACATCCAGCGCTTTTGTCTTCACATCCCAGCCGCTGCTTAGTTGAGTAACATATTTACCCGAACTATCTGTCGCATAGCAAACCTCTTTTGTGATTTTTCCGAGCGAGCCTAAGTCTTGCGGTACCTCATCTTTTTTCATAGCATCAAAGCATTTACATTGTATATTGTTTAGCAAACGGTAAGCATCGCATACATATACGAAAAACGGGCGCTTTCGGGAACAAGCAACAATATTTTTTCGCCTTTCTTTAATTTCCCGCTCTTAAAAAGTTCATCTATCATCAGGTAAATTGAGGCAGCGCCTACGTTCCCTACCGTGAATAAATTTATGAACCACTTTTCGTACGGGATGCCGCCGCCGCTTGCCTCTATCAAATCATATATCCTGCTTTTGAAGAAATTGCTGGATATATGCGGTAAAAAATGGTCGATATCGTCAACCGTTAATCCCCTTTTTTCAAATATCTCCTTTATTTTCTGGCCGCCTAAAGCAACAATATTATCACTCAATAAAGTAATATCCTGTTTAATGCTGAAAACGGATCTGGTCATTATTTCTTCGGGTGTATAATCCATAAAACCCTTTAACGAACCATCTTCCTGTTTTTCGCCGCCCATATACATACAAGTATCCATCTGGTTGGCGTAAGAGACACCTTCTATCCAATCAATCCTAAGGCTAATCCCTTCTTTATTTGGCTGATCTGTCATTAAAAAGGCCGAAGCGCCGTCAGATAGCATCCATCTTAAAAAGTCCTTTTGAAATGCGATGAATGGGTTTTCTTCCATTTCCTTTAGTTTTTGCGCCTCTTCTTCAAAAACCTCCGAAACCAGCAGTCCCGAAAATCGTTCGGAACCGGTTGCTACCGCTTTTTTAACCTCGCCTGCTTTTATAGCAAGATAAGCGAATTTAAGCGCATGCATCCCCGCACAGCATACACCGGCAGGCGATACTACTTCGATCGCTCCGGCTTCGGGCAGCCAGCCGTGGGTCATTACACCGTGGCTTGGCATCATCTGGTCGGGGGACGATGTACCGCATGACAATAATTCAATTTCTTTTAATCTGTCTGCATCGTTATCAAACAAAGCCCTCACTGCCAGGGCAGTCATTTGGGCATTTGTATGGGTTGACTTGCGGTCTTTGGTAAGGGCGTAATACCTGTTTATGATCCCATTATTGCGCAGAACAATTGGTTTTGATTTGGATGGACGGTTATCAATATACCCCAGGTACTGTTCCATTTCATCATTTGGAACGGGCCCGTTTGGAAAAAATGCCGAAGTATGATTGATATAAACGTTGGTAGCAGACATATTTAGATTAGTTAATTACTTGTAAATATTTTAATTTTTTTGCTTTTATTCTTTTTGATGAAAATGGTTTTAAAAATATTGCATCTAATGTAAGAAGAATCGGCGCCCCTAAAAATAAAGCAATAAAAAGATAATATTTGAATGCTGCAAGCCACGGCGCCTGGTTTTTGCGTTTGGATATGAACTTTGCCCAGACAGCAAATATTGGTTTCGCCCGCGCTTCGATAAACATCAGCTTATATTTTATTTCGACAGCTTTTTGTTTTAGCAATTCATCCTGCAATCCCTCCCAGCTATTAAAACTCAGGTATCGCGTAACTGTTTTTCCAAATTCTTTTGTATTGGCAATGTCCACTTCAGATACACCGGGTTTTGGGAAAATATTAAGGTAACGCTCCTTTTTACCCGACAACATCCAGTAAAAAATGGTTATAAAACTTACAGCGTTCGGATGCTTATCTGCAAGGGCAATATTCCCGACCAGCTTAGCGCCTGCATCTTTTAACATATTGCGAACCCGTACAAAAGCATTTATCCACATATTACGGGCAGCGCTTACGGTTATCACCGGGGTGTCTTTTATTAAAGCCCGGAACTCTTCGTTTTGTAATAAAGAGTTTGAGGGGATACTGGGCGATAGAAACCAGGGCTGGTATCCCAAAATTACAAGATCGTATGCTTTCTCTTTTAACCCCAATGGCTCCAATTGTGCCGGAATACCTAAAACGCAGGCTGGCATTACAGAAAAAAAACTTTTGCCCGTCCACGGAAAATTATAATTATCAACCGGTCTGATCACCGCTTTTTCAACAGTTGCCCCTGCTTCAATAAGCGGGCCTGTTAAGGTATCGATGATCTCCCCCATCTGACCCGACTGTGTGTAATAAATAGCTAAGATTTTTTTATGCATCCGGGAACAAAGTTAAAAACTATATCATGAGCCAACTGAAAAATCTTCAGCATGAAGAATTTTTGATTTTTTGCAGTAATTAAGGATAGCCTGCTTAACCGAGGGTGATAAATTTTGAAAATGCGTTTGTACAAATAATTTATCCTTTTCAATGTCGGCGTGGTACTTAACAATTTTAGGGGCGTTTTCTTCAATTGTGAGCCGGAGAAAATGAAATTCAGTATTCTCACTATCAGCAATTAAAGCCATTTCGAGTTTTATGCGCCCCTCTTTAAAATATTTCAGTTTTTTCTTCGCCGGGGTAACAAAACCCGCTTTTCTAATCAATAAAGCGCCTTCGTACCCTTCTTTATTGTTTAATGAAGCATCCTCAACAATATTTATCTCAGTGTTTATGGCATCCATATCGCCAGACGCCATAACGTCATAAAAAGCCGCCTTGTCGAATTTTTGCTGGGCGAAGCTTGTTTTTATAAACACAAAAATCATCAGCAAAGCGGAAATAGTTACCATTTTCCATTGTATATCAATCTTCATCACTACCAAACATAATTAAATATAAACACCAAAACAATCCGTTAAGTTCAAAATACTGAACCATTTACTAAAATAAGTACTTTTTATTAATATAAGCTGCAACATATTACATTAACAATTGTTACAATATATAACAACCATACCCGAAATTTAATTTACTTTCACTTACTTTGACCCTGCAATTTTTTTAATGATCAATAGCAGTTGTTAAACTGACAGCAAATTAAAACAGATCAGGTTACAAAAGTATAAAAACAGTTTGAGTGGATAAAAATTTACAATTTTCGGGTTTATGGGCGGTAATATTAGGTGGTTCAAGCGGCTTTGGGTTTGCTGCGGTTGAAAAACTTGCTTCGCATGGTATGAACATAGCTGTTCTTTACCGCGAAACTTCTGTGACCGAAAAATTGGTAAAAGAACAATTTATTAATATAGCCAAATCAAACGCAGTAAGCATTCTGCCCTATAATATCAATGCGCTTGACCAAAAAGCCAGAGATTTATTTATACAGGAATTTGCGGCAGCCGCCGGTAAACACAATGTTAAATTATTACTGCACAGCATAGCAAGGGGAAATTTAAAACCACTTGTTAAAAATGAAAAAAAATTCGCCTATCCTGCCGGCGATGAAAACGGAGAAGGTGCAGAGAAGTCCGCAGGTGAAGTTTATGACGTACTGTCTGCCGACGATATACAATTAACTTCTTATGCCATGTCAACCAGCCTGCTTGACTGGACGAGGGCCTTGTTAAAGGCAGATCTGTTTAATCATGATGGTCGTGTATTAGGCCTTACAAGCGAGGGCGCTCACAAATATTGGGAAGGTTATGCCGCTGTTTCCATCGCAAAAGCATCGTTAGAAAGCCTTGCTATGTATATGGCGGTAGAATTCAGCGCCTACGGCTTAAAAACAAATATTATACAAGCCGGAATTACAGAAACTGCTTCCTTTAAATTGATACCCCGGAGCGAAAAACTTGTTGAAATGAATACCAAAAGAAACCCATTGGGCCGAATGACAAAACCAGAAGACGTTTCCGGTGTTATCTACCTGTTATGTACCAATGAAGCTTTCTGGATTAATGGCGCAATCATCCATGCCGATGGCGGGGAGCATTGCCGTTAAAATAAAATTGAATAATAAATGAATAACCGTATATTAAATCATCTGCCTTATAAATCTTCTTTCCGTTTTGTTGACAATATTACTTTACTCAATGAAGATGAGGTTAGAGGTGAGTACACGCTAAAAAATGATGCATTTTTTTATGAGGATCATTTTGCAGGAAACCCGGTTACCCCGGGCGTAATTATAACCGAAATAATGGCTCAGATAGGCCTGGTTGTTTTGGGAATATTTTTGGTGCTTAAAGAATCGGAATTTAGTCATATCGGGGACGATTCACTGTTTCCTTTACTTACGTCAACGGATGTTTCGTTTTATAAAATGGTTTTACCCGGGCAAAAGGTTACGGTAGTTTCTAAAAAACAATATTTTCGCTTCGGAAAACTAAAATGTTATATTGAATTGCTTGATAGTTCGAAAGAGCTTGTTGCAAAGGGAATGTTTTCGGGTATTATAAAAAAGATCGACCTCAAAAATGAATAAGCGCATTGTTGTTACCGGTATGGGCGTTGTTTCGCCAAATGGCGTGGGCGTACCGGCTTTTTTGCATGCGATACAAAACGGCGTATCCGGGGTGAAATTTATACCACGTTACGAAGATCTTAATTTTAGTTGCCGGTTGGCCGGGATGCCTGATTTCAATTGGGATACCTTAAAGAATTATGTTTCAGATGTTACTTTTCATGGCTTAAAAGGCACCAATATTGGCTATGGATTAGCCGCTGCATTAGATGCCTGGGCCGATTCGGGGATGTCATACGAAACGGAGGAACCACGATGGGAAACAGGCTGTGTTTTTGGCAACAGCACAGCCGATACCGAAGCCATGAAAAATGTTATAACAAGGGTTGATGACAAAGAAGCCAAAAAATTAGGCTCGCGCGTTATAGAGCAGGCCATGAACAGCGGCGTTACCTCCTACATTGCGGGCAGGTTGGGCTTCGGCAATAAGGTGATCACAAATTCAGCCGCCTGCGCTACCGGAACACAGGCTATTTTAATGGGTTATGAATATATAAAACACGGGTATGCCAAACGTATGCTTGTTGGCAGTGCCGAACATGTTGACCCTTATGTTTATGGCGCCTTTGATTCGATGCGGGTATTATCCAGAAAGTTTAACGACCGTCCGGAGCAGGCTTCAAGGCCGATGAGTTTAACAGCGGGCGGGTTTATCCCAGGTTCTGGCGCCGGGGCTTTGATATTGGAGGACCTTGATTTTGCTTTGCAGCGAAATGCACGAATTTATGCCGAGGTTTTAGGCGGATCAGCCAATTCAGGCGGGCAGCGACTGGGCGGCACGATGACGGCTGCCAACTCAACAGGTGTAATCAGGTGTATCAATGATGCGCTGACAAGTTCCGGCATTCACCCACGGCAAATTGACCTGATCAGCGGGCATCTGACCGCAACAAATGCTGACAGGCAGGAAATTCAGAACTGGAGCAAAGCGCTTGGCAGGTCGGGAGATGACTTCCCGCTTATTAACTCGTTAAAGTCAATGATCGGTCATTGCCTGAGCGCAGCAGGTTCAATTGAATCGGTAGCGGCTGTTCTGCAAATAGTGCATCAGTTTGTTCACCCCAATATAAACCTTGAAGACCCCAACCCCGAAATTACAAATATGGTAAGTATTTATTGCCTGCCGTTAAAAATGATAAAAAAAGAAGTTAATATTGTAGCTAAAGCTAATTTTGGCTTTGGGGATGTTAACTCCTGCATAGTACTATCAAAATACAAATAAAAATGACCAGAATCGAGATTTTAGATGAACTAAAAAAGGTTTTTGCGCCTTATACTACCAATAAAGAAATGCTGAACAGCATTAATGACGATACCGACCTTATAAGAGATCTGAAAATTAATTCCGCTAACCTGGTTGATATTATTATCGACGCCGAAGCGAAATACAATATTGAAATTGATTATGACTCTGCTGATAAAATAATCAATGTGGGTACCTGCATTGATGTGATTATGGAAAAACTCAATCAAAATAAATGACCAGCGCGGGTAATGATATCGTATGCTTAAATGCAACTGACATTACCCGCACAAAACAGTACAGGTTTTATTCGAAAATACTTTCAAATACTGAAAAAGAGCTTTATAAAGAAAATGCCTTTGCAGCAATCCCTTTTGAAAACTTTGTTTGGTTATTATGGTCGGTAAAAGAATCGGCGTTTAAATACCTGCAAAGGAATAACCCCGGCCTGGTTTTCATCCCGGTCAAATTCATTGTGCAGCAACTCCGGGTTCCGGGAGGATTCGCATTGACGAAGTATGAAACTACAAAAACAGAGGGCACAGGCTTTGATGATAATCAGGTAATACAGAGCATAGTAACATTTGGTGATGCCACACTTTATTCAATGTCATTAATGCATAACGACTTCATCCACTCAGTTGTTAATAACAATGAAGACTTTAAAAACACCTGCTGGGGCATTAAAACAATTGAAAGGAATGACCCGTACTACCAATCAACGGCAGTCAGGTCATTTTTGCTTAACAGGCTGAACCTGCATTTCAGGATGGACGACCTTGCTATTGGTAAAAACCTGCAGGGTGTACCGATAGTGCTTAAAGAAAATGAAGTGCTGCCAATTCCGGTTTCGCTGTCCCATCATGGGTGCTTTGTAGCTTATTCGTTTATCAGTCGGTTTTAAAGCTTTATTACAAAGGTTTTTTTATCAATGCCAACACCGGTAATTGTTAATGATTTCCAGTTACCGGGGAGTTTGCTCTTTATCTGTTCAATGCCGGTTGGTGTAATGTCCAACCCGCCAAAACCCATTAAAAGGCTTTGTATTATGCCACCGGCCCCCGTAGCGAAATAAGGGTTGGTACCACCTTTTGTTTCAGCAATAACCCTGAAAGGTGGGTTGAGGTTTGGTTCATAAGCATCTTTAAAAAAATGATAGGCTTTATCACCGTTGCCTAACCGGGCATACAAAAGGGTAAATATTCCCTGCGTCATGGCTGGTGTACCTGCATTTGGTACCCTTGTTTCATAATACTCCAGATCCTTTTTTATTTGTGAAGGATCGGTAATGGTTTTTAAGGGATATGCCAGCAGATTAACATCCGCCTGTTTAATGCCTTCTCCATTATAGGTATCAAATTCTTTAGTTACACCATCAGGAAATTTGGCTATTGGTATATTTTGTGCGACGATTTGCCAGTCAGGATCAGCTTTTAAGCCTAAAATCTTTGCAGCCAGATTTGCATGCTGTAAATTTTCTATGGCCGCAGCATTGGTGAAGGCGTCGTTATCTATATTTTCGGCCCATTCATCTGCAGCAACAACATCTTTTATATCATAATGGCCGATGCCATTCCGTTCAACACGGCTGGCCCAAAAATCAGCTGTAGCCGAAAGTAAAGGCCAGCCTTTTTCCAGCAACCATTGTTTATCCTGGGTTACACAATAATAATTCCAGGCGGCCAAAGCAACGTCGGCAGTTATGTGATGCTCAAACGGACCAGTTAAGGCCCAAACGGGCGTTTCTTCTACCCCGCTGTCAGCGCTTTCCCAGGGGAACATCGCCCCTTTATATCCGTGCTCAAAAGCATTTTGCTTTGCTACCGCCAAACGCTGGTAGCGGTATTCGACTAAAGATTTGGCAATTTCAGGGTGCAATACCAGCAATGCAGGGTACATCCATAAATCAGCATCCCAAAAAACGTGGCCATTATAACCTAAACCCGACAAACCCATTGGCGACGGGGAATAGGCTGTACCTGCCCGCGAAAAAGAGTACAAATGATACAACATGCTATGCACATCCTGCTGGGCCTGCGGGTCGCCGTCAATTTTTATATCACTGTGCCAAAGGGAGTCCCAGGCCATTTCATGAAATTTAATCAGCCGGTCGCGGCCTTCAAGTTTAGCAAAAATAGTTAAACGCTCGGCCTGGTTTAAGGGATCTGCATCGTGCGCCGAAGTGATAGATGATCCGGCTACAGCATACTGATAAGTTTGCCCGGCAGCTATGGCTTTACTGAACTTCATCAGGTGCATATTGTTATCCCACATTTCATGTACTACACGCGGCTCCAGGCCATGGGTTTCATTAAACAAAAATGAATTGGAAGCGCATAATTGAAGTTTGCCGGTCGGGCTTTTAGCTGTTGAGGTAAGCAGGCTGATGGTTACATGCGGCCTGTCAATCTCGTTATAATAATTTTGGACATCTTTCAAAGCATCAGGTGCTTCCATAACGCTGGCCGCAGTAATATTTATGGCCTTTTTTGCGGTTATGGAAATATCCATCAGAACAGTGAAAGGCAGTTGCCGCAATGAATAATAGGAGTATTTTATTGATGCTTCATCTCCGTAATCAAATGTAGTGGTAAATGCCGCATGCTGCATATCCAGTTGCTGCTTCATATTGCTGATGTTTTTAGCATCAATACGGTTCCCGTTAATTTCGAGGTACATATTGAGCAGGTTAAAACTGTTCAGAAAATTACTTACACGGCCGCGGCCATACAAATCATACGCACCGGCAAGCACCACATTTTTCACCTTAAACGGCTCAGGGGATGATACAATGCCTATCATCCCGTTAGCAACGGTAATTCCGTAGTAGTTTGCCGGGTCAATTTTATCGGCTTTTATGACCCATTGATCCTGTGCATAAACAATGGTTGAACAAAAGAAAACCAAACCGAAAACAAACATTGATTTTTTACTCATATTCATTTATTTAACTTAAAAAATTGAATTTTGTCATTATTAAAAGCAACGGCATAAATAATGCCTTGTGCCGTTTTAATTTTTTTAATATCCCGCACCTCGCCCCTCAATAAAAATCCGGAAGAAACCGGAGAAATATATTTGAAATGATTGCCTTTATCCAAAAGCAGCAGATCGCCAAAATCGGCATCATACCTGCCTTCAAAAGGTATCACGCCCGAAAAATTACCGCCCCCTAAAATTCCTTTGTAAGGGCCGGACAAAGTAGTAAAACCAAAAAGCGGAGATACCTGCATGGATGAAGGAAATGCTTTGAAAGCAAATTTACCCCTACCTTTATTATAAAAAACACCTGATGTGAAAGTGTTTGCTATCAATGGTTTGGTATTTAACGAATCACCGAACACCTCCTGAACTGTTTTCCCGGCAAAATCATGGTAGTATAAAAATTTCTTTTTGATCAAAGGCACCTGTTTTTCAATATCGCCCTTCCCTAAAAATGTATAATCCTTATGGTCAATGCTATAAGTTAATATCGGGTCAATTGTACCATTTTTGTCTATGTCTGATAAAAACAGTTTCACAGGGTTTTCATCACTGGGTTTCAGCTTTGAATTCCAGCCGTAATTGCCCGCAACGATATCTATTTTGCCGTCGCCGTCAACATCTGTTAATACAACCCGCTGCCACCATCCCGACATATTGTCCATTTCATCGTTATGCTGTTCAATGAATTTACCATTCCTGTTCATGAAAACTTTTACAGGCATAAACTCACCTGCTACCACAAGATCGGGCCAACCATCATTATCCAGATCGGCAAAAGCTGCCGAACGGATCATACCTGCATACCTAAGCCCGTCAGGCAGGGGCGCCTGGTGGTAATGTCCATGCCCATCGTTCATTAAAAGGTACGATTCCGTAATTTTACTGAAATCAAACGCATCCGGCGCACCGCCGACAAAAATATCGGGGTAGCCATCGTGATTTACATCTGCAACGGCAACCGCCGACTTGTTTACCCTGATCTGCGGTATATCATTTGACTTTTTAAAATTTCCCTTACCGTCATTTATATACAAACGGTCGGCAAGCTCAGCAGAGCCGTCAGGGAATTCGTTTCCGCCGCTCGCAACATAAAGATCAGGAAACCCATCATGGTTTACGTCCAGAAAAACAGCATCTACGTCCTCGCATACCTCATCTGCTATAAACGCGGGCTGAACTGTAGCTTTAAAACTGCCATCCGGCGCCTGGATAAACAAAGCCCCCGGTTGCCCTTTTGCCCCGCAAACATAAAAATCGTCCAACCCGTCGTGGTTTACATCCGCCACCACTATTCTCGGTCCTTCTGTTGAAAACATGTGCGGGATAAGCGGCTGCTGGTTAAAATCCACAAAACCATCCTCTTTGTGTTTCCAGTTCAAATTTATCTGAGCCGTAATATTTTTAAAAATCGGCGGCGTTTGCGGGAAAAACCGATTATGATCAAAATGCCCTCCGGCATTTTTCTGATCGATTATCAAAAGTTTATCCCCAACAATATTGTCCATTACCTGGAAAGTTTGATCGGGCCAGATAACCAATAAGCTGTCCACCGTTTTGTTATTACCTAATCCAAAATGCAATTTCGCTTCAGTTGATGATTGAAAGCCCCGTGTGAGTTCCAACTGCTCATATTGCATTTGTTTGCCGCAAAAAATGTATGCTTTTGCACCAATGCCAAAGCGGTTATCATGGCGGCCGGTGAATTTAAGACTGAGGTAATGGGAGCCCGTGGAAACATTTTTATAAATACAGGCAACATGGTTAAGGTTATTTGTCACAATATCCAAATGCCCGTCGTTATTCAGGTCCGCGTATGCAGCGCCGTTCGACAGCATGGTATCCACCATTCCCCAGGCGGTGCTTTTGTCAATAAATTTTTCGCTTTTTGTTCCTTTAAAAACATAACTATGCGCTTCACCGGTGGGCATTTTATCTATTGCGATGTCATCCATTCCATGTCCGGCCAGCGCCTTTTGGACAGAAACACTTGAAATGAAACTTATATAATCCATATCTGTAGGCCGGCGTTTTATTCCGTTTGCCATAAAAAGGTCTTTTATACCATCATTATCAAAATCGGCAAGTAAGGGGCTCCATGTCCAATCAGTTGCTGCTACGCCGTCCATCAAACCGACTTCGCTGAACGCCTCCCCGTTTCCCAGGTTTTTTTGCAGGCAATTGCGCGAATACTGGTATTGAAAACCGCCGCTTAAAATTTTTTGCCGGTATTGGTCATAAGTCTCATCGCCGATATAGGATTTCAAAATCGATTCATCACCCGGCAGCATATCTGCTGTTATAATATCTAACTGCCCGTCGTTATTAAAATCGGCAATATCATTTCCCATACTAAACCTGCTGTAATGATTGAAATGTTTGGCGCCCGATTCTTTGAATGTGCCGTCATGATTATTGATATAATAATAATCATTTTCATGGAAATCATTTCCTTCATAAATATCATCCCAACCGTCATTATTCAGGTCGCCAATAGCGATGCCTAAACCATAACCAAGGGCACTGCTGTAAATACCCGATTTTTGAGTTACGTCAACAAAATGGCCGTTATTGTTCAGATACAATTTACTGCCGGCCAACTGGTTAACTTTATTGCGCAAACTGGTGTCGCCATAAGTATCCATGGAATGATTGGATTGGTTTAGCAAAAAACAATCGAGTTTCCCGTCATGATTATAATCAAAAAACGCCGCCTGGGTAGAATACCCGGAAAAATCAAGGCCATATTTCGCCGATTCTTCTGTAAACGTTCCATCGTGGTTGTTAATAAAGAGCATGTTATGCCCTTTCAATCCTAACTTACCGGCAACGGCACAAACATAAATATCAAGATAGCCGTCATTATTAATATCAACCATGGTAACTCCCGAACACCAGTCTGCACTGCCTGCTACCCCTGCCTTTTCGGTTATATCCTCAAACTGATAATTCCCTTTATTCAAATAAAGTTTATTGCCGCCTTTTTTGTTCGATGTAAAATATATATCAGGCAATCCGTCATTATTAATGTCGCCGATGGCAACGCCGCCGCCGTTATAAAAGTAGAGGTAATTTAAAATACCGGGGCTATCATTATCACTTAATGTGTTGTTGAATTTGATATTTGTTTTTGTTGAATCAAGCAGTTGAAAAACGGGTGACTCAATATTTTTTTTTTTACACGAAGAAAGGCCGTTTAGTAAAATTATTAAAGCAAATGAATAAAAGTAAAAAGTCCTGTCCTTCAAGATATAAATTTTTCAGGGTTTATAAAGTGATAAAACTATTAAATATCCGGCAGTAAAACAAGCTTTATGACACTAAAAAAACGACATAAACATTGCCCTGAAAGGGTTTAAATAGATTTTTTTATGTATTTTCGGGGTGATTAGCATTATAAATCCAAATGAAGAAAAAAGTTATTTTATTGTTACTGATTTTAGTTATATCTGCATTTTTTTTTATTCCTGTTAACCGCGAAAAAACCACGCTAATAAAATCATCCTTTTTAAATATTTATGGCCTGTTAGCGAACCCACTGTATTGGGAAAAATGGCGCCCCGAACTACGAAATGCCATAAAGACCGACTCCGACAAAATTTTGGTTACAAAAGACAGTACGTCCTTCAGAATAAAATATACAAATCTCAGCCTGGGCGTAAAATTCGGAGGGACCACTTTTGAAATAAAAGATACCACCGCACGAAAAAATACAAATTATAGCTACACACTTATTCCTGTTAATGACAAATTTCAAAATAAAACTGATATAGTTGTAGTTGAGAATACCAATGTATTGAACTATTTGTGCGGAATGATATGGCCGCCCTCTTTTTCGGGCACGCACATCGACGATTTTAAAAACTTTATGGAAACAGACAGTTTACGTTATGGGTTCAAAATATTTAAAACAGGGGTACCTGAAAGCAACCTCATTGTGATACGAAGGGAAGTTTTAAAAGCCAATAAATTTACCGAAGCCGCTAAAATGCTGGCTACTTTAAAACAACATATTAAAGCCAATAATATTAAACAAATTTACCCGGTGATCGCTCAATTTTTACCCAAAGGAAAGGATTCGTCACAGGTGAACGTTGGCTTTTTTATTGATAAAGAAGTTGCTTCAAATAATGAAATTATTTTTACCCGGATGCCAAAAGGAGGGCCACTTTTCGCCGCTAAGTTTAAAGGCGAATTTTCAAAAAGAGGCAAAGCTTATGTTGCCCTTAATCAATATTTTATTGATTACACACACCAAACAGCAATATTACCTTTTGAAACTTACCTGGATAACAAACTTCCGCATAGTGATAATGATATCATAAACATACAGGTGAATTTTTCAACTTATCCTTCTGATTCAGTAAAGTAGAATTCGGGAGAATTTTAATTGGGTAGTACCAGGTAAAGTTGATCATCTGTAAATAGGTACACGTTATTCCCACCTGGTCAACTTAATCAACAGGGCGGCTTAACTAATTTCTTATAAACAATTGTAAAGCATCATTATTGCGTGCCACAATAATCTCCAGCCCTTTTTTTGTTTTCACCTGGTTAATATCGCGAACTTCTCCGTTAATAAACAGCCCGCTATTTGCGGGTGGTAAATAATCGAACCAGTAATTTTTATTACCTAACAAGGTTACGCCATAGCTGGCATCATATCTGCCAACTTCGGGCTTTAAGCCAAAAAAATTACCACCTAAAAACAAGTCCTTTATCCCGTCCTTGTTTATGTCGGTAACCAATATACTGAATACCGGAGAAAACTGGGCTCTTATTGGCAGCGGCTTCATACTAAAGCTGCCATTGCCATTGTTATAAAAAACGCAGGTTTGCGTTTGTTCAACTGTTAATACCGAGGCTTTTTCTAATTCCTCCGAGGTGAAAATTTCATCAATACCCTTCCCGGCATAAGCATCGTACCGTAAAAATTTCTTTTTTAAATACGGCAGCTGTTTAATAATATCATCATGGAGATTAAATGGATAGGCCTTACCATCCGTTTTGTAATAAACCGGGATACACTCAACCTGCCCGTTATTGTCAAAATCAGAAACATAAAGTTTTGCCGGGTGACCGGAATCTGCCTTTATTTTTGAATTCAGTCCATTATTTCCGGCAATCAAATCTAATTTTCCATCACCGTTGAGGTCGGCTACAGTTAAACAATTCCACCACCCGGAAGAATTTGCTATTTCGCCTGTCTTTTTAAGCTGGCCATTTACATATTTAAGAATCGTTACCGGCATCCAATCGCCTACAACAATTAAAGAATTCTTCCCGGTGCCGTCAATATCAGCCCATTGGGCATCGGTTACCATACCCAATTTTTGTAACTCAGGTGCAATGGTTGTTGTTACATCTGTAAAATTTCCATGTCCATCGTTTCTTAATAATTTACTGGATGGAATAACACCGTAAGAACCCGGAACACTCCGGCCTCCTATAAATAAATCGCCATTGTTGTTATTTAACCTGACACAGGAAGCATTTATTGAAACCAATGGCCATCCTTTAAACTTACGGGTAAAATTGCCTTTTCCATCATTAATATAGAACCTCGTGATCAAATCAAGAGACCCCTCTTTTTCCAGATTACCACCGGAAACTACTACCAGGCCCATGTGCCCGTCGTGATTGGCATCAAAAAATAAAGCACCGATGTCTTCACTATTTTTATCCTGTGCAAAAGCAAATTCCTTTTTTTGTATAAAGGAGCCATTCGGTTGCTGTATAAAAAGTTTAGCCGTATCGCCGGTCGCCCCGCCCATAAAAAAGTCTTCGAGGCCATCTCCATTGATATCCGCAACGGCCAATTTAGGCCCTTCAGTTGAAAGCATTTTAGGTATCAGCCGCTGTTCATCAAAGTCTTTGTAATCATTTTCTTTATGATAAATATCACCCCTAACAGCTGTGGTGGTTATGTTTGAATAATAAGTCTTCACTATCTTATCTGCCGGAATAAATATTAAATCGGCATCGGATTGTTTTAAAGTTATTGTAGCATTGGTATTGATATTTTTCAATACCTGCATTTTCATGTTCGACCATATAACTCTGAGACTATCAACCTTTTTAAAATCACCGACCCCAAAGTTTAATACCGGTTCACTGCTGCTTTCAAAACCCCGGGTGGGTTGCTGCTCCAATAGCTGCTGCATGCCTTTGGTATAAATGGTAACTTTTGCGCCAATACCAAAGGTATTCATGCCGCTTCCTTTCAAATTCACTTTCAGGTAGTGGGCGTGCTTCCTTTCGGAAGTCATGTTGCGATAAATAAATGCTTCACCGTTTTCATTATTCACAACCAGGTCAAGGTCACCGTCACCGTCAAGGTCGCCGTAGGCTGCCCCGTTACTGAAACCCGGCTTTGAAAGCCCAAGCGGGATACTTTCATTCTTAAACTGCAGGTTTTTCTGATTGACAAAGCCATAACTACTTATAGGCGTTTTAGGCATCTTATCTAAAAATATTTTCGCTTTAAAACCACCATGCCTTACTTCATTGACCACCTCGGTGCTGCTGAAATAACTGAGAAAATCCTGGTTTGTTAAATCCCGGCTAATACCATTGCTAACAAAAATATCCTTCCAGCCATCGTTGTTAAAATCAAAAATAAGCGTGCCCCAGCTCCAGTCGGTCGCATTTACACCAGCTAAATCGGCTATTTCACTAAATGTGCCATCACCGTTGTTCAACTGTAAACAATTTTTAGTAAACTGGTGATGAAAATCACCTTTTAGTTTAGCATTATAAATATCAAATTCATCAAATTTTGTGGTGGTTTTCAGGCGGAAATCATTTTCGGGTAACATATCGGTGGTGAAAATATCCAGTAAACCATCGTTATTGATGTCGGCCATATCCGAGCCCATGGACGATAGGCTCATGTGCCCCAAAGCTTCATCGCTAATTTCTTTAAATGTACCATTATGCTGATTTTTATACAGGTAATCATGTTCAAAAAAATCATTTGAAACATATATATCGTCCCATCCTGTATTGAACATGTCACCCGCAGCTATCCCTAAACCAAAACCAATTTCACTTCCATATATACCGGCCTGCGCGCTTACATCTACAAATTTTCCATGATCATTCCTGTATAAACGATCCCCGTTTACAGGATCACGCTGATTTCGCTGATTACTGTTATACCCAAAACTCTCAATTGGCCTGTAACTATTATTTAATACAAAGCAATCCAGGTCGCCATCATGGTCATAATCAAAAAAGATAGCCTGGGTGCCTAAGCCCTTATCTGCCAGCCCATATTTTGCCGCTTCTTCTTTAAATGTGCCATCTTTTTGATTAATGTATAATTCATTGGCCCTGTCGGCATTACCCAACCCACCACTGTTGGTAATATAAATATCCAGCCAGCCATCGCCGTTGATATCCACCATTGTTACGCCTGTATGCCATCTGTGGTAAACATTTAAGCCGGCTTTGGCGGTTACATCTTCAAATTTCCAGTTGCCCTTGTTAATATACAGCTTACAATCGCCCTGGTTCGAGGTGAAGAAAATGTCAGGCTTGCCATCATTATTTACATCACCAATGGCCACACCCCCTCCGTTATAAAAGTTGCGGTAGTTAAACACGTTAAACTCGCCATCATCAACTACTTTATTGTTAAAAGTAATACCAGTTTGCGAGGACGGCATCAGTTGAAAAAGCGCATCCTTTTTATTGAACTCTTTTTTATTATTGCAGGAAAAGCAAAAAACAGTAAGAATCAGAAGTATAAGTTTGGATTGGTATGTTTTCATTTATAACATCAAATATATAGAACTAAAAATGGAGTAGTAATTAAATTACTACTCCATTAAAAATATCAAGACAACTAATTCTACCAGGTATAGCCTGGGTTTTGAACCAAATTAGGATCCTTTTGATGTGCTTCAGTTGGTATTGGGAATAATGCCCAATGTTTATCAGCGTCAGCAGCAGGTTTAAACTGTTTTGGATCACCAAAATGGCCGAAACGGATCAAATCTTCTCTTCTCCAGCCTTCCCAAACAAATTCACGGCCTCTTTCAGCCAATAATGAATCTAACGTGAATGCTCCGGAAGTAAAGTTACCTACGCCAGCCCTTGCCCTAACCGGGGCAGTATAGGTTAATGCTGCCGCAGCATTGCCTAAACGCATCTGGCATTCAGCTTTCATTAGCAACACGTCTGAGTAACGGAACAAAGCCCAGTCAGCATCCTGGCTCGCAGAACCCGGGGTAAGCTGCCATTTTTGCTGGCGCACACCGTCATATTCTGTAGCAGTATACAAATTTGAAACCTGTGGCCTGAAGTTCAAAACTAATGAACTATCACTTCCGCGTGTTGTTAAAGGAGTTACCCCATCAGACGCATATTGAATACCAGACATCCATCCTTTTTTACGGGCATCAACATTGTCAAAAGTTTTGTAAAAATCAGCATTCGCGCAGAAACCGTTCCATGGACCACCAGTACTTCCCCATCCATATTTTGCCGCCTGGTTATAGTGCATGGTCATCATTTGAATTTGCAAACCACCCGCGTATACGTGGTCATACGGGATTACCCAAATATTTTCAGGAGAACCGATATTGTTGCTCGAAAAGTTATCCAAAAAGTTACCGGATAAAGTATAACCGGCAGTCATAATTGAATCACAATAAGCCGAGCAAGTGGTGTAGCCGCTGTTGTCAGTGGTGCCTGTGATCACATTTTGGTTCAAATACAATTTCGCTAACAAAAAGTACGCACCCCATTTGTTAAGTCTGCCGTATTGACCTCCATCCTGCGCCGGTGTTTTGGAACTTAATAGTGGCGCATCTGCTTTTAACTCACTAATTAAAAAGTTAAAAACACTAACATTTGAACCTGACGGGTTGGTTACTGTACTTGCATCTGTACTTGAAGATGTAATAAGTGGTACATTCCCAAAGTTTGTAAGTAATAAATAGTAAAAATAGTCCCTCAAAGTTTTCAATTCAGCAATTGAATAAGCAGTGGCCGGGGTCGCAGGGATTCCCTGCAAAAGGTTAATGGTAATGTTTATTGCTCCAATCGTGCCATAAGCATTATCCCATGCGCCCGAAATATTACCGTGTGAAGCTGGGTATTGGTGCAGCCATAATTGCTGCCACACACCACCATCTGCCCAGTCACCGCCAATACGGCCCGGAACAATTAATGCATCCCCGGTTTCTTCTGCCGTAAGCAGCATGGCACTATTCCCTGTTAAACCTTGCAGTTGGGTATAAGTACCTAATACAATTGATTGAAGGTATGAAGTACTTCCGGAAGCGGAAGACTTAACTACGGTATCTTCAGCAGGGTCTAGTTGCTTTTTGCAAGAAAAAACGCTAAGCCCGAGAAGAACTGCCGTGGTAATTAATAATTGTTTCTTTTTCATTATACTAAAATTTATAGTTATTTAAGTGTAAGATTAACGCCTAATGATAATTCACGGGTCCGTGGATAAGCAATTGCCATGTCAATACCAGTTTGACCGCCGGCAGTTGTTAACTCAGGGTCGATCCCTTTGTAGCCGGTAAAGGTATACAGGTTGTTACCAGCAATATATACATGCAATTTATCAATATATTTATTGTCACCCAATTTAAAGTTATATCCTATTGTGGCATTTTGAACCTTCAGGAATGAAGTACTTTCTAAAAAGAATGAAGACGGTTCAGATGAACTGGTAATATGGTCTTGCGCTGCATTGGCCAAAACAGCATATGTACCTAATTTTTGCAAACTGGTAAAGTTCATATCATTTTGGTTAAAGCCTTTGCTTCCGTATTGACCGCGAAGGAAGATAACCATGTCGAAATTCTTGTACTTAAAGGTGTTGCTGATACCGTAAGTAAATTTAGGGTCAGTTGTATAAAACCTTCTGTCGCCAGTACCATCATCAGCCATGTTGAGCGAGCCAATGTTGCTTGTGGTATCTCTTGTACCATTGTGATTATAGTAAAAGAGTTGTTTTCCCGCCGAATTTTGTCCTGCATACTCTGGCAATAATAAAGTTCCAATAGGATAACCCACTTTCAGGTAACCAATTTGAGAAACCGCGCCACTGATACCTAAACCACCGGTTGAACCAACGTTAGATTGTGTAACATTGAATTGCGTATTATTAAGTGCTCCGGAAAGGCTAACGATCTTGTTACGGTTAAGCGAAAGGTTCACGCCTGCATTCCATGAGAAATCCTTGCTCTTTACAACTGTTCCGTTTAAGCTGAACTCAAAACCTTTATTGGTCATGGTTCCTACGTTAGCCAAAATGCTTCCAACAAAATACTGACCGCCTGTTGGCACTGTGTAGTAATTTAACAGATTGTTGGTTGTCTTGTTGTAATAATCAACACTACCAGATAAACGGCCCTGGAATAAGCTGAAGTCAACGGCAACATCGATAGATGTTACAGATTCCCATTTCAAATTATTATTTTGATTTTGTATTGAAAAATTGCTTGTCAGCCAGCTTCCGGTAGCTCCATTATAATAAAGGTTACCAGTTGAACCGAATAAAAATTGTGAAGCATACGCTGAAATAGCGCTCTGGTCACCTACCTTGCCCCAACCGCCTCTTAATTTTAAGGAAGTAAGCCAGGTGGTTTGTTTCAAAAAGTCTTCATTGCTAACGACCCAGGCAGCGTCTAATGAAGGGAAAACCTCTGATTGATTATTTAAACCCAATTTGTTTGAGTAATCATACCTTACGTTACCGGTTAAATAGTATTTGTCGTTAAAATTATACTCAAACCGCCCGAAATAAGATTGCAATGTAAATCCCTGATCAAAAGATGCTATATCCTGTGTTGTCACCTGGTTAGACGCGCCGATATTTTCATTAGGATAATTTGTAATATCATTAAAATTATGTGCTGCAACCCTCAAACCTTTGCTATTGAACTGGTTACCTTCATAACCACCCAATAAATTTAACCTGCTTTTTCCAAAGGTTGTTTTATAATTTGCATATATACCATAGGTAAGGCTATAGTTTGTAGAGGAACTTTTATCAACATCACCATCAGTAGTAAGCTCGCCCGGAACAGTAGTCTGATTAAGTGTATACCCAAGCTGATCAGTTACTGCGCTCAATAAATTTGAAGGAGGCAAATAGAGGTTATAACTGGCGTTAGCCAAAGATCCGTTTGCAAAAGGACTTACAGTTAAGCCTTTAGCCAAAGTATAATCCAACCGTAAATTACCACTCATTTTATTAATAGCTCCTGTATTGGTAACATCGGTGAGGTGAGGAACCGGGTTTGTTTCGTCTGTATTATTTATATATTGATATTGACCCGGATGAAGCGGATCATATTCGCCAACCACAGATGGAACAAAGGCCGCATCAGAAAATGCATTATTATCGGTATAGTCTGAATTAGTATGCGTTGCCTGCAAGTTCATCGTGATCAGTAACTTATCATCAAGCGCTTTCTGATCAAAGTTAAAACGAGCGTTCAGGTCTTTTCTTTCCGATGCCAAAGCTATACCCTGCTGGTCCGTGTAAGTTACTGACGCCCTGTAATGGCTTTTGTCGGTACCACCAGAAACAGCAAGGTTTTCATTATGGGTAAGCCCTGTACGTAATAACGTTTTAAACCAATTTGTGTTAGCCCCCTGGTTACTTGTAGTTGACGGAGAAGCAGGGTTGAATAAAGGCATAGCCGTTCCGTAAAAGTTTTGGTACATTGATAAATATTGGCTTGCATTAGCAAAGTCCATCAAATGTTCCGCATTTTCAGAGGCAACATAAGTATTAAATGTTACCTGAGTTTTGCCGGCCTTGCCTGTTTTGGTAGTGATCATGATAACACCGCCGGCAGCACGTGAACCATAAATGGCGGCAGCTGAGGCGTCTTTCAAGATATCAAATGATTCTATGTCATTTGGAGACAGTGCACGTGGATCAGCTCCTTCTACACCATCAATAACATACAAAGGGTCGTTACCACCAGTAAGCGAAACAGTACCCCTGATACGAACGGTCAACGCACTGTTAGGGTCGCCGTCGGTTGTGGCAACTACCACACCTGCTGCTTTGCCCTGCAATTGCTGTAACGGGTCAGTGGTTACACCCTGAACAAAGTCATCAGAATTAACTTTAACAACCGCACCAGTTGCATCCTTTTTTCGCACGGTACCGTAACCAACCACAAGCACTTCATTAAGTGAGTTATTAGTAGGATCTAAGGTTATATTAATAGTTTCAGAAGTTATTGCTGCTTCTTTACTTACATAGCCTATATAACTAATTACAAGGGTAGTTGCTGAAGACGGTACTGATAGTTTAAAAGCACCGTTAATATCAGTAATAGCGCCTACTGACGAGCCCTTCGCTACAACGGATGCACCAATTAATGGTGAACCGTCTTTTGAATCGGTTACCTTACCAGAAACTGATTTGTTTTGGGCCATAGCCGGTATCACAAAAAAGCATACTAATAGGAGAAAACCACTTACTTTGAGTAAATTTTTAAAATACATAAAACTTGGTTTGAATGGTTTATTGGTTTATTGGTTGTTGAATATTTTTACTGTTTGGGTAAGAAACGGTAAGTTAATTTTTAGTTAACGACTGTGACTTGTTTCACCTGAATTCCCACAAATAGCTGCGTAATATCAGGGCGGCATTCCCCCTCTCTTGTTTTCATTCATTTTTGGAAAATTTATTATTAATTGGTTTAACAGTATTTTATCGGAGCCCCGGTTTAACAGTCTTCTTTGTCAGAATCTTTTTAAACCCAATGGTGATAACTTAATACCTTTCAAAGTAAAAAAGATACAACAGCATAACCTATTTATTTACTGAAAATATAAGAAAAAAGTGATTTTTTAATTTTTATAATATTGATATTCAGTTATTTAAAAAAACAAACATTATAAAAAATATAAACTTAGTTTAACCATTTCAGATACTAATTTAACAATACACAAATAGTTAAACTTCTTAAAGAGAGAAATATAGACCTGTATTTCGGACAGATAAAAATTCAGTGACAGCTATTATTTTTCAATAAATAATATTGTCAGGCTTTACTAAGTACATCAACTGCTTTTATAGCCATAATTTTATGATCAAATTCATCGCCAGGGATGAGCGCTTTGGCCTTTATACGCATTTTATATACGTAAATAGTATTTACCGAATATTCCAGTATTGCGGCAATAGTTTCATTATCACTGATCCCCAGCCGCATCAGGGCAAAAATGCGCAGGTCGGTATTTAACACCTCATTGTCTTTGGGCCATATTTGATCTTCCTTTTTTAAAAGGGAATTAAATACAGTAATAAAGTTTGGGAAAATTTTGAGAAAAATATGGTCGAATGTGTAGAACAAGGAGTCTCTTTCTTTCTTAATATTAATCTCATTTATTGACAATAACAGATCATCATATTTTTTTGTCGTTATTTTTCGTTCAACGTTTCTTTTCAGCTTTTCAAGTTTCAAAATGTAACCGGATATTAAATTGAAAAAGTAACCTATATATTCTTCCTTAATGTGGGCATCCTCAGAAAGTTTATCATTGATTTTTTCAAGTTGAACATTTTTCTCGCCAATTATAGCTTCCTTAACTTTCAGCCTTTTTAACTGAATGAATACTATAAATGAAATTAGGATAATCACCAATGACACAGCAACAATGGATAAAAGATAAATTTGCAGCCGGCTTTCTTCATTCTCGGTACTGATATTTTTAGCCGCAGCAATTATTGGTAATACCGCAGCGATCTTTATTTTCCTTAAACGCGCACCGTAATATTGGGCATCATCCTGTGCATGTTGTATTAATATGTACGAATCATTAATATCTCCCAGCTTATAATACAACTGTTCCGCAAGTTTAAAAGCGGCAAGGGTTTCCTTTGTCGATGACCGGATATCATTGATGGCGCCTACTTCCAATAAATAAATACGTTCTTCGAGCTGATCAGGGGTGGTATAAAAATTGCTTAATCCAGTTGACGCCATGGCACGCTCATGGTTGGTAAGCGGATAATATAATAACAATCGAACGAGATAAATTGAAGGAATGTCTGTATTGCCGGTAGCAATTTGCCGGTCGGCTAAGAGCCTGTACTGTTCATAAGAACCCGGTTTACACAATATAAGGGCCGAATCAATATATTTTATTGCTAATTCATTATCATGAGGGGTGAAATTTATATCATTGTTATAATCGGCAAGGTCCGAATATGCCCTTGCTTTTATTGAATAGTATTCAATTTTTGTGCTATCGCTAATGATGCGGGCATTAATTTGGTTTAAACAATCAAAACTTTCCTTAAACATCCCCGCTGAAAGTAAAATAAACCCGAGTTTTATTTTGCTCTGATAATATTTGGGCTTATCATTAAGTTTTTTGCTTATTACTTCAAGTTTTGATGTATATACGTATGCCGGGCCAAACTGATATACTTTGTACTCTTCATATAGTTTATTATATATTTCAAACTGTTCTTCAAGTGCATTGACAGAGGTATGCGAAAGCCTGTCTTTTAATTTTCTGATCCTGGCTTCCTTTTGATCGTCATAAAATTTCCTCCTGGATATCTCTGTTTTCAAAACTTTTAAAAGGCTATCCGTTCTTCCTGAAGAAAATGCAGAATAGCTAAAAAGTACCAGCAGGAAGATTGGTATAAAAATTCTCATAACAAAATAGGTTAATCAAGAACGACTAAGCTAATATTTTAAAGTAATATTAAAAAGCGATTTTGTACAGCAATTTTAAATTGCCATAATGATAAGATGCTAAGCCCGTAATTTAGATAGGTAGTGTTAAGTCAACAGTCGTTAGTCGGAAGTCGAAAGTCGTATTTTGTCCTTTTCGGCTCTATAACGCTTTGTATGGGTGAGCATTTCATCCCGATAGCTATCTGGAATCTTAAAAAAGACATTGTTATGATGATGATAAAATGTGTTTTTCTAAGGTTCCGAAGAGGCGTAGCCTCGATAAATATTATAGCAACGGATTTTAATCCGTTGAAAAGATAAGGAGGAAAACATTAAGATCCGCCAATGGGCGGACGACCCATATAAATAGGAAGCTAATATGAATCGTCCGCCCATTGGCGGACTCCAAATATTTGAATTCATGTAACAACGGGTTAAAACCCGTTGCTACAAAATATTTCGGGCCGAAGGCTCTATAATTAAACGCTTACCCATACAAAGCGTTATAGAGCCTCCTTTTCTTTACTTAGGACTTTCGACTTGAGACTAAGCTATGCCTACAACTGGTCAATATGATAATGGTTAAGCAGGTTAAGCAATACCCCGTTTGTCCATCCAAAACCATCCTGTAATGGATATTCGCCGCCGCCAGCCTTTAAGCCTGTATCTAAAACATTGTATTTTTCCATTAATTTCCCGGTATTATTGAATACGTCGATATTGGTCCGTATCCAGTTAATGGCGATGGACCTGGCAAGGCTGTTTTGATGGTAGTTATTTAGGCCGTCAATTGCTATATATTGCAGGGGCGCCCAGGCATTAGGGCTATCCCACTGCTGGCCCGTCCGTTTAAAGGTTGTAACTAAACCGCCGGGCTTTAAGAATTTTGTTTTTAACGCTAAAGCCACTTTTTCAGCCTGCCTTTTATCTGCAATTTTAAATTCCAGCGGGAAAGCGCCTGCAAGCGTTTGAGCAGGCGTAGTCCGTTTCAGTTTCCAGTCATAATCCATAAACCAGCCGTCTTTTTCGCTCCAGCTATATTTTAATATCGCCTTTTTGCGGAGTATTGCTTTAGTGAGATACAACTTGTATTTGGTTTCATTTCCCTGCAATTGATACGACTTCGCTACTGAAAGTTCAAGATGGTACATTAAACAATTCAAATCAACCGGGATGATAAATGTAGTACGAATGGTTTCCAATTTGCCCGTTGTATCCATCCAGCGGCTGCTGAAATCCCAACCCGATTCGGCTGCTGCCCGGATATTGCGGTAAAATTCAGCTGGGTTTTGTTTGGTTAGCTTAGCCGCATCCGAATCCTTTTTGAATGACTCCTCCCGGGGTTTATCCGACTCATCCCAGTAACGGTTCAGAATTTCCCCGCCGGGCATTTTCACTACATTACGGTAAGCCTGCCCCGGCTTTAACTTCCCTGCCCCCTGCATCCAGTAAGCATACTCTTTTAAAAGCTCAGGCTGATATTTTACCATCACCTTTTCACCATCATCTTTAGCCAATAAATCAAGCATCATCGAAAAAAATGGCGGCTGGGACCTGGTTAAATAATAGGTACGTGTGCCGTTAGGAATAAAACCATATTTATCTAACATGAAAGCAAAATTGCCTATCATGTTTTGAATAATCGCTGTTTTGTGGCTTTCCTGCAGGCCCAGCATCGTAAAGTACGAATCCCAGTAATAGGTTTCGCGGAACCTACCCCCCGGAACAATAAAATCATTTGGCAAGGGCAATAGTGACGAGTATTTGGAAACCGTATCATGGCGGCGGTAAAGCACCTGCCACAAGGTGTCGATATGTTTAAGTATCCCGGCAGAAATATCACTTTGAAACCCTCCGTTATGCGCGCCGGGGATTGCAAAATTTTCAAAAACAAACTTTTTCAGATCAAAACCCGGCTGGCCCTTTTGTTCGTTATAAGCCTTCATAATTATTGCGGGATCTGTTTTTGCCATAGCATCAACAAAAGTTTTACTATCCGGAAAAATATCAGATAACTGCACGGCCTCGAACAGCCCCGGAAACAATTGCCTTGGCGTAAGGATTTGCGAATGTGCAAAACTAAAAACACTTGCAAACGATAGTACCAACAGTGTTTTTTTCATGTTATTTGCTTCGCTTTTTAAGTTTGCCTTATACAACAAAGTAATAAATCAGGTAGAGTATTACCTATTTGTTTACTGAAAATTTAAGAGTAAAGCGCTTTAAATAATAATAAAACCCTGTTAATCAACATTATAAAAAATAGTTTTCAAAATATAATATAAACATAATTTAATCTTTGCCAAGGTTAAACTCCATGGACAAAAATCAAAAAAGCCGCTTTCCTTTGAGGAAACGACTTTTTTGATTTGCCTTCCATGCGGAGCACTATAACTCCGCCTTTGTTGCCTGCCCGGCATTCCGGTGCCAGGTTGAGGGCTAATTGTCTGAATCAGAATTTTCAGAATTAAAGAATTAGCAGAATATAATCCGCCTGCATTCCCGCCGCCAGTTAAAATACTGAAGATTTTACCCATTACAACAAATATAGGGTAAAAAGCATTTGGAGTGCTGTTTTATAAAGATATGCACATCAAAAACACCGCTTTTATTTGGAAAATTCAAACTTTTTCAGATCAAAATCTTACCGGTATGGTTGAAAAAATAATGATCCAGGTCACAAAATTATTGGATAGTAGCTGTACCGGCCCGGCTTTATTGCTGAAATACCTTATCCGCAAATGATATAAATCATTTTTATACATGATGATAAACATGCAACGATTTGTCAGGGTCGGGTAGTTTTACATTATTTTTAAACGATGACTAAAACCCTTCTGGATATAACCTCCCCGCCTGACCTGAAAAGTCACAGCGAAGGGACAGGTTCTGTAAGAAAACAACATCCGGTTTACTCAGATTTTTTACCGCCCTGTAATAATGCATGTCCTGCCGGAGAAAATATCCAGGCATGGCTGGCTTTGGCGCAGGCAGGAAAATTTGAAGCAGCCTGGCAGGTGTTAATGGCCGACAACCCAATGCCCGCCGTTTGCGGCAGAGTTTGCTACCATCCCTGCGAGGATCAGTGCAACCGGGGCCATATCGACAGCACTGTCAGCATCCACGCCGTTGAACGGTTACTGGGTGACGAGGCATTGAAAAATGGCTGGAAGATAGAACGGGCCGCAGCGCCTACCGGCAAACGTGTGCTTGTTGTCGGGGCTGGCCCCAGCGGTTTATCAGTAGCTTATCACCTGGCCAGGATGGGTCATTTTACCGAGATCCGTGAAGCCGGCCCGCTGCCGGGCGGCATGATGCACTTTGGAATTCCGGCATACCGGTTACCAAGGAAAGAGCTGGAACTGGAGGTGGAACGCATAAAAGAAATGGGTGTCTCCATTATTTTCAACCATAAAGTAACCGACGTTTTAAAAGAACAGGAAGAGGGAAATTTTGATGCTGTATTTGTTGCGATAGGCACCCAGCTCTCCAAAAAAATAGAAATACCCGGCAGGGATGCAGGAAAGATACTTGATGCCGTAAGCTTCCTGAAACAGGTGGAAGAAGGCAACGCACCACGGCTCGGCCGCAGGGTGGCAATTTACGGCGGTGGCAACACAGCCATGGATGCAGCCCGTACAGCCAAACGCCTCGGTGTTCCCGAAGCTATGATCATCTACAGGCGTGACAGGGAACACATGCCCGCACATGATTTTGAAGCACAGGAAGCCCTGGATGAAGGCGTAAAAATCAACTGGCTCCGTACCATCAAAGAAATGGATGGCGGCAGTTTCACGGTAGAAGTAATGGAGCTTGTTGACGGCAAGCCTGTCCCAACCGGAAAATTTGAAACGCTGGAAGCCGATAACCTGATCCTTGCCCTCGGCCAGGATGCTGATACCGATTTTCTGAAAAATATACAGGGTATTGAATTCAAACCTGACGGAACAGTGATTGTTGGCCAGGATATGATGACCGGCAGGCCCGGAATATTCGCAGGCGGCGATATGGTGCCCGGCGACCGCAGCGTGACCGTGGCGATCGGGCATGGAAAAAAGGCGGCACGTTATATCAACGGGTTTCTTTGCGAAACGCCCTATCAGCCTTCCGCTAAGCATACTATCGTAAGCTATGAAAGGTTGCATCGCTGGTACACCACCCATGCGCCCCAAACAGAACAATCGGAGTTGCCCACAAGCGAAAGAATAGGAAATTTTGACGAAGTAAAAGCCGGGCTTTCCGAAGAAGAAGCCTTGTTTGAAGCGCAAAGGTGCCTGTCATGCGGCAATTGCTTTGAGTGCGACGGCTGCTTTGGAGCTTGTCCGCAGGATGCAGTTATCAAACTTGGCGCAGGCAAAAGGTATAATTTTAATTACGATCAATGTACGGGCTGTGCGGTTTGTTACGAACAATGCCCATGTCATGCTATAGAAATGGTCCAGGAGGCTTAAAATCATCCTGTTACCTTAAAAAAATAATAAAAATGTCAAAAAACCAACCTGTAATTGCTACCCTGGATGGAAATGAAGCAGTAGCCTATATTGCCTACCGCGTGAACGAAGTATGCGCCATTTATCCTATTACCCCTGCATCTACCATGGCGGAATTCGCTGATGAATGGAGCGCCGCAAACAAACTGAATATATGGGGCAATGTCCCCGAAGTTATTGAAATGCAAAGTGAGGCCGGCGCAGCCGGTGTAGTGCATGGCTCGCTGCAAACAGGGGCGCTAACCACAACTTTTACAGCTTCGCAGGGGCTTTTGCTCATGCTGCCCAATATGTTTAAAATAGCCGGGGAGCTTACTTCAACAGTTTTTCATGTGGCGGCGAGGGCCCTTGCCGCCCAGGCTTTATCTATTTTTGGCGATCATAGCGATGTGATGGCCGCGCGGTCAACAGGTTTTGCCATGTTATCCGCGGCTTCCGTACAGGAGGCGCATGATATGGCGCTTATCAGCCATGCCGCCACCTTGAAATCAAGGATCCCTTTTATCCATTTTTTTGATGGCTTCCGTACTTCGCACGAGATCAATAAGATCAGCATCCTTTCCGATGCACAGATACGGGCGATGATTGACGAAGACCTTGTTTTTGCGCACAGGATGCGCAGCCTGAACCCCGACCGTCCCTTTATCAGGGGAACCGCCCAAAACCCGGATGTTTATTTCCAGGGTCGGGAAACAGTGAACCCTTATTATGCCGCAACGCCGGGCATTGTCCAGGAAACGATGGATAAATTCGCCTCGCTTACAGGCCGCTCTTACCGTACTTTTGAATATGCCGGCGCATCAGATGCGGAAAGAATTATTATTGTGATGGGCTCCGGGGCAGAAACCGTAAAAGAAACCGTAAAAAAGCTGCAAGCCAACGGCGAAAAAGTGGGTGTAATACTGGTAAGGCTTTTCAGGCCGTTCTCTGTAGAAAACCTGCTGGAAGCCCTTCCATCAACTGTTGAAAAAATAGCGGTGCTCGATCGCTGTAAAGAACCCGGATCAGGCGGCGAACCACTTTACCAGGATGTGATCACCGGCTTATTTACCGCTTTCAGCGATGGACGGCTGTCCAAACTGCCAAAAGTTGCAGGCGGCAGGTACGGGTTATCCTCCAAAGAATTTACACCGGCTATGGTAAAAGCCATTTTTGATGAACTGAGGTCACCTGCACCTAAAAACGGGTTTACTATCGGTATTAACGATGATGTTTCTCATACCAGTCTTACTTTCGACCCTAATTTCAATATCGAGCCAGCCGACAGGGTCTGCGCCCTTTTCTTCGGACTCGGTGCGGATGGCACGGTTGGCGCAAACAAGAACAGTATAAAAATTATCGGGGAAGAAACCGATCTGCATGCGCAGGGCTATTTTGTTTACGACTCCAGAAAATCAGGCGCACAAACAGTTTCGCACCTGCGTTTCGGGAAAGACCCTATTCATGCCCCTTATCTTATTGAAAAAGCTGATTTTATCGCCTGCCATAAATACAATTTCACCGGCAAGGTTGATATGCTGAAATATGCAAAACCGGGCGCCGTATTTTTACTTAACAGCCCTTTTAGCGCTGCGGATGTTTGGGATGAACTGCCCCGCTCAATGCAGGAGCAGATTATAGAAAAGAAACTGAAGTTCCATGTTATTGATGCATCAAAGGTTGCCGAGGCGGCAGGAATGGGCCAGCGTATCAATACCATTATGCAAACCTGTTTCTTTGCCCTGTCGGGCGTATTGCCATTTGATGAAGCCATTGAGCAGATCAAAAAATCGATCCGGAAATCATACAAATCCAAAGGGGAAGCTGTGGTATTGAAGAATTTTAAGGTAGTTGACGACAGCCTGAAAAATTTATACGAGGTTAAAGTTCCGGCAACAGCCACAAGTACATCATCATTATCAGCATCCGTACCGGCAGAAGCGCCAGATTTCGTACAAAAGATAACTGCCGTACTTTTAGCAGGCGACGGAGATTTATTACCGGTGAGCATGTTGCCGGTTGACGGCACGTACCCAAGCGGTACTACCAAATGGGAGAAAAGAAATATAGCAGACGAAGTGGCAATATGGGAAAAGGATACCTGTATCCAGTGTGGTAATTGCAGCTTTGTATGTCCGCACAGTGTCATCCGGTCAAAATTTTATCATAAGGACTATATTGATAATGCGCCTGAACAATTCAATTCGGCAACTATCAATGCACGGGGATTCCCTGAAACCCGGTATTCACTGCAGGTTTATTTTGAAGATTGCACAGGTTGCAACCTTTGCGTACAGGTTTGTCCGGTTACCGATCCGCTGGATGCCAGCCGCAGGGCTATCAACCTCGGGCCAAAACCCGACTTCGAAAAAGAAAGGGAGAATATCAGTTATTTTGAACAGATTCCGGTGAATGACCGTGCAACTGTTGATTTTTCTTCTGTCAGGGGCGCGCAATTCCTTGAACCATTATTTGAATTTTCGGGCGCCTGTGCCGGTTGCGGCGAAACACCTTATATAAAGGTACTCACCCAATTATTCGGCGACCGTTTGCTGGTTGCTAATGCCACAGGCTGTTCATCCATATACGGCGGTAACCTGCCTACCACCCCATGGGCGGTAAATAAAGACAACAAAGGCCCTGCCTGGTCAAATTCACTGTTCGAGGACAATGCAGAATTTGGTTTAGGTATGCGGATCTCTACCGATAAACAGCTCGCGATTGCAAGAGTTCTGGTTGAAGAACTAAGGCCGGAACTGGGTGACGGAATTGTTGACGGCCTGCTCCACGCCCCGCAGCAACTGGAGTCCGAGATCGGCCAGCAACGTATTCGGGTAGCAACACTTAAAAGCAGGTTGCTGCAAATAAACAACCCCTTAGCGGCAAAACTACTATCCGTGGCAGACCAACTGGTTCACCGGACTGTATGGCTGATTGGCGGGGATGGCTGGGCTTATGACATTGGCTCCGGCGGTTTGGACCATGTATTGTCAACAGGGCGCAATGTAAATGTGCTTGTTTTAGATACCGAAGTTTATTCAAATACAGGCGGGCAGATGTCCAAGGCCACTCCTACCGCTGCTACAGCTAAATTTGCGGCAGCCGGTAAAAAAGTCGGCAAAAAGGATCTTGCCCTGCAAGCCATATCTTACGGCAATGTTTATGTGGCACAGGTGGCCATGGGCGCTAATCCTCAACAAACCTTGCTGGCTATGCGTGAAGCCCAAGCCTACAATGGCCCTTCACTGATACTGGCCTACAGTCATTGTATAGCCCACGGCATCAATATGGAAAAAGGACTTGATCAGCAGCACCTGGCGGTAGCCAGCGGGTACTGGCCGCTTATAAGGTATAATCCCGCTTTAAGGACAGCCGGTAAAAATCCGTTTGTACTGGATTCGCCACGGCCAACTATCCGGTTCGGCGATTATGCGAATAACGAACTGCGTTATAAGGGCCTTCTCGCCAGCAACCCTGTGGAAGCGAAACATTTGCAGGAAGTTGCGCAGGAACTGGTTGACCTTCGCTGGAATACTTATGAGGATATGGCGAGCTGGAAAGCTGCCGCTTTTGCACCTGTGATGTAAAACATCCCGGTGAACGGAAACAATGTAACAAAAATATCAGATTGAAAAAATAGACATGTTTTAAATCCGGCAATTTATTATGTTTACATTTTGCTGACATTTCTGATTTTTCCCTGATCGCACAATTAAATTATTACTATTATATGATTATTGGCATTTTAAAAGAACCATTATTTGAATCAAGGGTTTCCATGCTGGCCGGAGAAGTAGCTGCTTTAACCAAAACCGGCGTTACTGTTTGGGTGGAACCTGAAGCCGGGTTAAAGGCCTTTTGTATAGATGAAGATTATACAAAAAGCGGCGCCCTGATGAAATCACGGGCCGACATTTTTGACGGGGCCGACGTTTTGCTGAGTATTCACTATAACACCGGCCCCGTTTCTGTTACAGATAAAACGTTCATCGGCGTTTATCAGCCCCTTTATCACCTGGATCAGGTTGAAGACTGGCTTAAACAAAATCTTACCGTTTTCAGTTTAGATTTGTTGCCGCGTACCACACGGGCGCAAGCCATGGATGTTTTGAGTTCGCAGGCAAATATTGCCGGTTATAAAGCATCATTGCTGGCTGCATCCCTGTACCCACGCTACATACCTATGATGATGACCGCAGCAGGCAGTTGCCCGCCTGCAAAAGTGCTGATACTTGGCGCCGGTGTTGCCGGTTTGCAGGCTGTTGCTACCTGCCGCCGTTTAGGGGCTGTAGTTGAAGTATTTGACACCCGTGCCGCCGCTAAAGAAGAAGTATTGAGCCTTGGCGCAAAGTTTATAGAAGTTGAAGGTATTGCCGACGCTTCTAAAGCGGGTGGTTATGCCGTTGAACAATCCGACGAATTTAAAGCAAGGCAAAAACAGAAAATTGCCGAAAGTATTAAAAAAGCCGATATTGTTATTACCACGGCGCAAATATTCGGTAAAAAAGCCCCGGTACTGGTAACTGAAGAAATGATAGGTGCCATGAAGGCCGGCTCTGTAATTATTGACCTTGCCGCCGCCACCGGGGGCAATACCGAAGTAACCGAAAACAATGCAACTATTGTATGCGGCAACGTAACCGTAGTCGGGGATTCAAACCTGCAGGCTAAAGCCCCATCCGATGCCAGTAAATTATATGGCAAAAATGTTTTGAACTTCCTGAAACTGCTCCTCGATAAAGAAAACGCTATCCAGCTCAACTTTGACGACGATATTATCAGCAGCACCTGCATCAGCAATGATGGAAAAATTATCTCCCCAATCGTAAACAAAAATTTTAGTCATGCAAATATTACTTAATTTCATTCAGAGCAACCTTGAGCTATTTTACATAGTGATCCTGTCTGTTTTTTTAGGCATCGAAGTAATCTCAAGGGTTCCTTCAGTTTTACATACCCCCTTAATGAGCGGTGCAAACGCCATTCACGGGGTAATTATTATCGGGTCAATTATTGTAATGGGAGAAGCTTCACCTGATAATTACCTGATTTTGACATTAGGTTTTGTCGCTGTGATTGTGGGCACCCTGAATGTGGTCGGCGGTTTTGTGGTGACCGACAGAATGCTGGAAATGTTTAAAACAGGCAAAGAAGCGGCCGCTAAACGTATAAAAGAAAATTAATATGCAAACAAATATTTTATCTATCTGCTACCTTATCGGCTCTGTTTCATTTATTGTGGGGCTAAAAATGTTATCAAACCCAGCTACCGCACGCAAGGGTAACCTTGTATCGGCGGCAGGTATGGCAATCGCTATTTTCGGCACACTCTTTCTCTATCAGCCTGCCAATTCAAGTTTTCATAATTTAGGATGGATCGCCGGCGCAATGGTTATTGGAACCGTTGTCGGTGCGGTGTCGGCCCGCAAGGTAAAAATGACAGCCATGCCCGAAATGGTAAGTATATTTAATGGAATGGGCGGCTTATGCGCCGCGCTTATTTCCATTGTTGAATTTGGCCATATAGCGCAGGACAACGCCCCCATGCACGTACTGTCAATTTTGGCAGGGATGATCATAGGCAGCGTTTCATTTTCGGGCAGTATGATCGCCTACGGGAAACTCAGCGGCAAAATAAAAGACCACTCGTTCTCCGGACAGCATATTTTTAACCTGGTAGTGTTGTTTGTAATATTGCTGCTGAGCGCTTATATCATATTTGGCGACAGTACTTCCCCGCTTATTATTTTCGGCTTTGTCCTGGCGCTGTCCCTTGTTTATGGTATTTTGTTCGTGTTGCCAATCGGCGGCGCAGATATGCCGGTGGTTATTTCTTTACTAAACTCATTTACTGGTATAGCAACGGCCTGCGCAGGCTTTTTATACAATAACCAGGTAATGCTTACCGGTGGTATCCTTGTGGGTTCGGCGGGCGCCATCCTTACTATCCTGATGTGCAAGGCAATGAACCGCTCCCTGAAAAATGTGCTTATCGGCTCCTTCGGCGGAAATACGGCTGCTGCCGGCGGCCCGGCGGGCGGCCAGGATGCGGCCTTCAAAGAAATAAGCTTAAGCGATGCGGCAATGGTAATGAAGTATGCGCATAAAGTAATCATCGTTCCGGGCTACGGCCTTGCGGTGGCCCAGGCGCAGCACGTATGCCACGAACTTGAAAAATCATTGACTAAAGATGGCGTTGTAGTAAAATATGCCATTCACCCTGTCGCCGGGCGTATGCCGGGCCACATGAACGTATTACTTGCCGAGGCTGATGTATCTTACGACGATTTGCTGGAATTAGAGCCTGCAAACGAAGAATTTGCTTCCGCTGATGTTGTGCTTATATTAGGTGCAAACGATGTGGTTAACCCCGCTGCAGAGAACGATCCTTCGAGTCCGATTTATGGGATGCCGATCCTCGAAGTTGGCAAGGCAAAAATGGTAATCATCAATAAACGCAGTATGCGCCCCGGTTATGCCGGGATTGAAAACCAGCTTTTCTTTCAGCCTAATTCATCCATGCTTTTTGGCGATGCGAAAGACGTGCTGCAACAACTGATCGGTCAGATAAAAGAGCTCTAAATACAGACATAAAACAATTTGGTTATATCGTTTAATGTTCCCCCCGCAAGTGCAAATGTACTTGCGGGGTTTTTTATTTGTCTGAACCCGAATTTATCGAATTAATGAATTTTTAGAATTCCGATTATATTCGATGGGCTATGCACTGCTGCCGCAAGCGTCCCCGCTTGTGGCCCGCTTGCTAAGTAAACGCAATGCACCGCGCCGTCTTTGCATTTAGTCCTTTGTTTTAGGTTTTTTATATGTCTTGGTCAGCAACTGCTGCCGCAAGCGTCCTCGCTTGTGGCCCGCTTGCTAAGTAAACGCAATGCACTGCCGTCCTTGCATTTATCCAGCGATGCTAATTGTCTGAACTCGAATTTATCGAATTAATGAATTTTTAGAATTCCGGTAATTCCTGAATTATATAAATTCGGGTCCAGACAAAAAACTGCTGCCGCAAGCGTCCCCGCTTGTGGCCCGCTTGCTAAGTAAACGCAATGCACTGCCGACCCTGCATTTATCCAGCGATGCTAATTGTCTGAACCCGAATTTATTGAATTAATGAATTTTTAGAATTCCGGTAATTCCTGAATTATATAAATTCGCTGCTGCCGCAAGCGTCCCCGCTTGTGGCCCGCATGCTAAGTAAACGCAATGCACTGCCGTCCTTGCATTTAGCCCTTTGTTTTAGGTTTTTATACCTTAGTCTGTAATCACCTGTTGCCGTCGCATGGCATATCGGCTACCAAGCATGCGGACCACAAGCGGGGACGCTTGCGGGAGCGGAGGGCTTACGGGCGAAAATGTAAATGTTATTAAAACCTATCTGGATAATACGGAGTTTCAATTTTTAAGCCGGGCTACGGTTTATTGGAAAATAATAAGGGACGGTGCGGCGATGTTTTCTAAAACTGTTTTTTACAAATATTGTAAGTTGCTTGGTTATCATAAAAGACCGGCCATTAAAAAAAGCAAACAAAATACGGAACGAATAAAAGCCACAGCTACCGCCGAAATCCTGCATAC
>DHXR01000082.1:23532-26906 GCA_002413785.1 Mucilaginibacter sp. UBA5151 | reverse complement strand
AAAAAATTTAAGAACGAATTTTTACAGGGCAAAAAGTTTACCAACCATGAGGCATTGGTTAATGCCTTGCCAAACTTAATTGAAGCCTACAACAACCAGTACCACGATAGCTTATATGGCTACTCGCCTTTAGAGGTTTGGAACGGGGCCTTACCCGATAAAAACAAATACCAACCGCTTTTAAAAGCCGCCAATGAAAAAAGAAAACATGCCAATAAACAGTTTAACTGCTGTCCGAATATTCGCACGTTTTAGCGCGGTGTCTCCGTGGAGACGCAGATGGAGAAAAAGTAGAACTGCTTAAAAGCAATAAATAACGAAGCCCGGTACGCGGCCAGGGCTTCGTTACTCTTTCACCAACACGCGAGAACGTTGGCTTTTGACAATGTGTTTGCTATCTCATCACTTCATCAATGGTTCATTTTCATTTATCTCTTTTATTCACACCCGATCAAAATCCAAAAATACTGTTCAAATTTTCGTTAGAGAGACTTTTCAAAACTAAAGATTTTAAGAAATTATTTTCGTCTATACCCAAATAGATATCAGTTCCTATTTGAAAAAAATTCAATTTGGCTTCATCTAAATCGCCAATCATTAAACAGAATAAATCATTCTTTGTATAAATTGTGGTTGGTATTTTGTCTTCCAAAACACTGTCAATCTCATTTAACTTACAAATAAATGTATGATTGGGGTCAACTTCTAAAAACGGTTCAGCATTAATAATAGAACCAGTATTAATTGAAATCATAGAAATTTCAAATAGTTCACCGCTATCTTTGTTGAATCGAAAATCAACAAAACTATTGATACTTAAGTTTCTTGCATAAATTGCATTTGGAAAAGAAGAAAAACTTCCAATAGAAATTGAAAATGGGATTCTATTTAAACTGTCGTAAAATTCCACTTTTGTTTGCGAACCAATTTTTTGTTCAAAAAAACTAATATTTAACATATATTTTTATCTAAAATGTATCACTGCTGGAAAAGGGTTAAGGCCACCGGCTGTGGGTTATTTACAATCCCGTTGTTTTGCTGGCTGCCGGTAAGTCCGACAGGCTCCTATGAGGAAGATGGTCTTGTTATTACATACTGGAAGCTATCAGTTTGTCCTTTCCCTTATTGTCAAAACCCAGGCTCGTCTCATTAAATTCCAACTCGTTTTCAAAAACCTTAATGAAAGAAGCAGCAATAAAATAAACTTCTCCTTCACTTTCAATTTCGAACAGGTGATTGTTTTTATAACTTAAATATTTATTTACAGCTGTATAATTAAGTGCATTTGTATTACCGTTTGAAATTCTGATTGTTAGTCCGCGCAACATCGAAGAAATTTGAATATAATCTAAAGCAAAAAATATAATATCTATATTAAAGTTATATTCACTATTCTTTTGAGATCTTAATAAAAACTGTCCATGACTTACTAACGCGTCACAAATAACAAATTCTCTTTCTGATATATAAATAATATTACTCATCTTGCTTTTTTATTGAAATGGATTTGGTACTACAACACCCGCTGCCGCAAGCGTCCCCGCTTGTGGCCCGCTTGCAAGGTAGCCAACTTTAAATAACGCCAGAAGGCAACCTCAATTTAATCAACAATAACTTTAACCAATCCTTTTATACTGCAATAATCCCTTGCACTGCTATACAAATATTCATAATCATTTTCAACAAAGCCTGCTTCTACCGGGTTATTNNTGGTTATCCTGCTGCCAAAATTGGTTTTTTGTATTGTTTGAATTTGCCGCCCCTGCCTTTTTAAATGAGTTTAACAGCCATTCCCGTCTGCTTTCCTGTATATTATCTGCTATCAGCGCTATTAGTTTTCTTGATGTATAAGATTTAAAACCACCAATCAGTTCTTCCGGCTTTTGGATAGTTGACCGAAAAACCAAATGAACATGGCTTGGCATAATGCACCATGCATAAATTTCCATGCCTTTTTCATCAACGCAATGGTTTAAGCTTTCAACTAAGCAATCAAAGTATAACCGCCTTACAAATACATCTATCCAAAATACTGTTGCAAAACTTATAAAGTATAAACCCTCCGGGTTGTGAAACTTGTAGTTACGGCTCATGCCTTAAAAGTACAAAATTTGATTTTAATTTAATATTATTATATCTGACATGCTGTTTAGCTTGTGGCAGCCTCCGGGCTACCAGGCATGCGGGTCACAAGCCGGGAGGCTTGCGGCAGCCAAAATCACTTGCGGTAGCAGGGGACATAACCCACAAGACCCACTTTCATCGATATGAAAATGCTTTAATTACCTTTTGGTCGCATTGTCTTTTTTTTAGATACGTGTTCAGATTTTGAAAAAAAATTCCCTTTAACTTGTAATAAATGAAAAACTTAACTCCATTAACAAAGATGCCATAACTTCGTTCCCCCGGGTCATAGTCTTGATTTTTATTTGTATAATAGTCCTTATTGGCAAAAACAAACTCACGCAAAGAAAGAAATGTTTTTTTATTGGTGATTATTGTATCAAAACTTACTTCAATATAAAGTTTTACTTTTTCCGGCGTTATTTTTACGTTTTTCCCTATAATGTGCTGCAAATCGGCCATTTGCCTAGCATCAAGATGGATATCAAATTTTTTTGCCCCGATGTAGAGGGGATTACCGCGATGACTATCAGTGCCAGTAGGTATAAATTCAATAACCCCGTTAGCATCCTGCGGTATTTTATTGCAACTGATAAAAAATAAAATTATTAAGAAATATATTGGTTTCATGGCTATTAGATTAATGAGAGTTGTTATCCTTTATTATTTGTTGCTGCCAGGCATCTGGTGTAAAAAAATAAAAGTAATTCCAAAGATCGACCCGGTCAAAATACGAATTAAATCCCCCGCTGCCGCAAGCGTCCCCGCTTGTGGCCCGCTTGCAAGGTAGCCAACTTTAAATAACGCCAGAAGGCAACCTCAATTTAATCAACAATAACTTTAACCAGCCCTTTTATACCGCAATAATCCCGTGCGCTACTATATAAATATTCATAATCATTTTCAACAAAGCCTGCTTCTACCGGGTTATTATGCGTATAATCCATTTTCTGCTGAATAATATTTACGCTCCATAATTCTATAGGGTGGTTATCCTGTTGCCAAAATTGATTTTTTGTATTGTTTGAATTTGCCGCCCCTGCCTTTTTAAATGAGTTTAACAACCATTCCCGCCTGCTTTCCTGTATATTATCTGTTATCAACGCTATTAGTTTTCTTGAGGTATAAGATTTAAAGCCACCTATCAGTTCTTCCGGCTTTTGGATAGTTGACCGAAAAACCAAATGAACATGGCTTGGCATAATACACCATGCATAAATTTCCATGCCTTTTTCATCAACGCAATGGTT
>DHXR01000082.1:23065-23330 GCA_002413785.1 Mucilaginibacter sp. UBA5151 | reverse complement strand
TGACATGCTGTGTAGCTTGCGGCAGCCTCCGGGCTACCTGCATGCGGGCCACAAGCCGGGAGGCTTGCGGCAGCCAAAATCACTTGCGGTAGCGGGGGTAAAGCACCCACGTCAACATTTATAAAAAACAGCATTGAAAGCGTTGTGAAAAAATATAACCTTTATAAACCGGCAACAACATTGATAACGGACAACGGCAGTGAAAATAAAGGCGATTTGGACGCCTGGTTACAAACTGAAACGCGTACCATAAAAAAAGTGATTG
>DHXR01000082.1:20444-22868 GCA_002413785.1 Mucilaginibacter sp. UBA5151 | reverse complement strand
GTGGAGGCTTTGCATAAAAAATTCAAGAACGAGTTTTTACAAGGCAAAAAGTTTGCCAACAATGAGGCATTGGTTAATGCTTTACCAAATTTAATTGAAGCCTACAATAACCAGTACCACGATAGCTTATATGGCTATTCGCCTTTGGAGGTTTGGAACGGGGCCATACCTGATAAAAACAAATACCAACCGCTTTTAAATGCTGCCAATGAGAAACGAAAACTTGCCAATAAACAGTTTAACTGCTGTCCGAATATTCACACGTTTTAGCGTGTTGTCTCCGTGGAGACGCAGCGGTAGCAAATGATACTTACGCAGCTTCCATTTTTTTGTTGATAGTTCTAAAAAATGCCTTTATTATTATCAAAAACGCAATTTCGTTTGCCAGCTCCGCCGCCTTTCATTTTACCCCCCCCATATTAAATAACAAAGCCCGGCGCGCGGCCAGGCCCTGTCTTTCTAACAAGCTTTTCGTTATCCCGGCCAAGCGGCACGCTTAGCCGGGCGGAGACGCAGGTTCGCCCCGCCTGGAATTACTTTACTTTTAATGTCAAAAGAAAAGAATTCTTTTGTTCAAAAGAAAGAAACTGCTTTATCGAATGATAGGTAACATAATCTTTTTGAGGGCTATAAGGATAATTTTTATTATATATTCTTATTGCTACAAAATAATGTGAGCTAACAAATATCTCTTTATAGCTAACTTGTTTTTTAAATAAACTGTCAGGTGACAATTTTATCATTAGTGGTGGATTAAATTGATTAATCTTAATTTGACCGCCATTATTATTGGTGTATAAGGACTCTATGTAAAGGGTATCACCAGAGTGATGTACCTGAGGGTCGCGCAAAACAAAATAATTTTTGTTATCAGAATTCTTTAAATAATATAATAATGTCGAATTGTTTCGATTATCCAATATCCGTGCTTGTATTTTTGGTTTAATTTCACGATTCTCATTCTTTGCATAATTATTATGACATGCAAACGAGCCAAACACTAACGCTTGCAACATATACGCATATATAATTTTAGTTCTCATGATTATTCGGTATGATCCGGTTCCCTACGCCTTTTCTTGTTTTTCCCTTTGCCTTCTTGGCTCCTAACTTTATTTTCATCATCCACCGCATTACCTGTATCCTTTTTTGTTATATCAGGAATAGCGTGGCCTACCAATTCATGAGCTAAAATATCAGCCGGCGTATCATGCAAAGGTTTTCCTGCCTGGTCTTCAACATTTGGATTAGCATCTCCGGAAATTACGACATGTTCAGAAACAATTTTATTCACAATATTTCCGTCTTTGTCTGTCGTTGTTACTTCTTTCGGATCAGTAAGACCACCTCCAGCATCATGATTAACATCCCATTTGGTACCATCATGGGCAATATAACTCTTATCTGTTGTTATATAAATATCAGTTTTACTATCGATTCCTTCCTTAAGTTTTGTCGTATAATAGGTAGATTTTCCACCACCGCCCTTAGAGCTTACTTCATATAAATGACCTTTGGAGTTAATAGCAAATGTGCCGGAAGAAATAGAGTTAATATACTTGGTTACCTGGGCACGATCACGTTGCGGTATAATTATATCTTTACCATCTTCATCGACAAATTTAAGGGGATTATTAGCAACGTAAGCATAGGACGATAATGCTTGATATTTTTCAGCATGAGGGTCAATACTTGTCCACCTTCCGATTACCGGGTCCATGAAGCGACTTCCGTAATCATACTCGCCTAATTCCTCCTGTAATTCTTTTTTATTGTAAAGGTATTCATTTTTCGGACTTAAAACACTACGGTTTATTTCTAAACCAAAGGGATAATAATCATCCCGCTGGTAGCGTACCGCTGTGCCTGTTTTTGTGCCAAAGGTGACACGGGTGTTGCCCAGGTTATCGCTTAAATAATAGGTGTAATCATAGCCTGTTCCGTTAACAACGGCCTTGCCTTCTTCGGTTTGTATAAAGCTGAGCGATGTTACGCCGCCGGTCGTACCGTACTGTATGCCGCCAATATAATCTGTCGCGGTAGTGACACCGCTTAAAACATCCACTTTCCGCAGCTTATTGCCGGTTGCATCGTAAGTATAGGTTGCTGTTCCTAAAGCCACAGTGGCTACAATCGGTAAATTAAGCACGTTGTAAGTAAAACTTTTGTTTTGTGTAGTGTTTACCGTATTGCTGCTGCTTAAAAGGTTGCCGTTGCCATCGTAGGTGCAATTTGTGGCCCCCGCTGCCGCAAGCGTCCCCTTGTGGCCCGCTTGAAAGTAGCCAACTTTAAATAACGCCAGAAGGCAACCTCAATTTAATCAACAATAACTTTAACCAGCCCTTTTATACCGCAATAATCCCTTGCACTGCTATACAAATATTCGTAGTCATTTTCAACGAAGCCTGCTTCTACCGGGTTATT
>DHXR01000082.1:0-20198 GCA_002413785.1 Mucilaginibacter sp. UBA5151 | reverse complement strand
TGGTTATCCTGCTGCCAAAATTGATTTTTTGTATTGTTTGAATTTGCCGCCCTGCCTTTTTAAATGAGTTTAACAGCCATTCCCGCCTGCTTTCCTGTATATTATCCGTTATCAGCGCTATTAGTTTTCTTGAGGTGTAAGATTTAAAGCCCCCTATCAGTTCTTCCGGCTTTTGGATGGTTGACCGAAAAACCAAATGCACATGGCTTGGCATAATGCACCACGCATAAATTTCCATACCTTTTTCATCAACGCAATGGTTTAAGCTTTCAACTATGCAATCAAAGTATAACCGCCTTACAAATACATCTATCCAAAATACTGTTGCAAAGCATATAACCCGCCTGCCGGTAGGCAGGAATATAAACCCTCCGGGTTATGAAACTTATAGTTACGGCTCATGCCTTAAAAGTACAAAATTTGATTTTACTTTTAATATTATTATATCTGACATGCTGTGTAGCTTGCGGCGGTCTTCGGTGCATAGCGTTTACTTTGCATGCGGACCACAGCGGGGACGCTTGCGGTAGCGCCCCTTGCCAATCCCCGAAAAATTCAGTATATTTGATTATTCCCACCGGCTTTTTAATAACACCTTCCACAGCAACGAAACAAGCGTTCGTGCCCGTTTTTGGATGAATTTGCCGTCTGTTCTTTGAAATTTTTTGTACAATTAACTATAATACAGCTATTTAATGAAAAATACCCATGATTTTTTTAGAGAAGCTAAACGCATTTAGCTCCTCAAACCGCAAAAATTACGAGAGGCTAAACGCGTTTAGCTCCTCAAACTGAAAAAATTACGAGAGGCTAAACGCGTTTAGCTCCTCGTAAATGGGAAATTACGGAGTTAGATTTGACAACTTTCAGAAAGTTGTCAAAGCTTTCGGATGCAAAGCTTTCGGATTTGCCCGATCAAGTACAACAATGTCAAACAATTAATTTCAGAATATTTCCCCCTATATGCCCTGATAAACGGATATTTACAAAACCTGTCATCGTAACAAAAACCGGTTTTAATTATCTATATCAATAAAAGTATAAAGTGGAAACTATCCTGAATATATCAAATCTTAGTAAAACCTATCAAAGCGCCGGACGGACGCTGACGGTACTCGATAATATTAATTTTTCGGTAGTTGCGGGTTCAACCAATGCTATCGTCGGCCCCTCGGGCAGCGGAAAAACTACCCTGCTGGGTTTGTGCGCCGGGCTTGATAGTTCAACCACAGGCATTGTTGAATTGAACAATATTAACCTCGGCAAATTATCCGAAGATCAGCGGGCGCAGGTGCGTAATCAATATATCGGCTTTATATTTCAAAATTTCCAATTGCTGCCTACTTTAACCGCGCTTGAAAACGTAATGGTTCCTCTTGAACTTCGCGGAGAAAAAAACATCAAGGCGAGGTCGCTGGAGTTGCTTGACAAGGTAGGCCTTTCCGACCGGGGCCACCACTATCCCGCACAATTGTCGGGCGGGGAACAGCAAAGGGTTTCGCTGGCGAGGGCTTTCTCCAATTCGCCGCGCATATTATTCGCCGATGAACCTACCGGAAACCTTGATGCGGAGACCAGTGAAAAAGTAGTAAAACTGATATTCGACCTGAATAAGGAAGCCGGCACAACCCTTGTGCTTGTGACGCATGACCTTGAACTGGCGGCAAAAACGCAGCGCATCCTGCGCATAAAAGGCGGCAAACTGATTGCTGATGACAAAACAGACAATGGATAAACTGCCGATGGATACCAAAAGGAAAATAAATATCCCCTGGCTGTTTGAAATGGCCTGGCGGGATAGCCGGAGGAACCGCTCGCGCCTGTTGCTGTTCATATCGGCTATTGTATTCGGCATAGCAGCATTGGTTGCCATATACTCATTCAGGTACAACCTGGAGAATGATATCAACGCCCAGGCGGCCACCTTAATTGGCGCCGACCTGGCAATATCGGGCAATCACGCCCCCGAAGCCGGAATAAAACCTTTGCTTGATTCCCTCGGTGATAAAAGGTCGGAGGAACGGAGCTTTGTTTCGATGATTTATTTTCAAAAAAGCAAGGGTACCAGGCTGGTTCAGGTAAAGGCGCTAAAGGGAGGTTTCCCCTACTACGGCAGCCTCGAAACTACACCGGTTGAAGCAGGGCTTTCATTCAAAAATGGCAAAAACGCCCTGGTTGATAAAACGGTGATGATGCAATTTAATGCACATATTAACGATTCGGTGAAAATTGGTAATGTCACCTTCCTGATAGCAGGCATTTTAAACAAGGCCCCGGGGCAATCGGGCGTAGCATCGGGCATCGCGCCGGTTGTGTACATCCCATTGCAATACCTGGAGCAAACAGGGCTATCAAAAAGAGGCAGTCGTGTTACTTATAGTTTTTACTATAAATACGACAAGCCGGTAGATGTGGATAAGCTGGTGAAACATATTGACACCAGGCTGGACAAAGCCGGGATGAACTACGAAACCATTGAAACCCGCAAGGAAAACACCGGCCGTTCTTTTGCCGACCTTACCCGCTTCTTATCATTGGTTGGTTTCATTGCTTTATTGCTGGGTTGCGTTGGTGTGGCCAGCGCCATTCATATTTATATCCGCGAAAAAATAGAATCCATAGCTATTATGCGCTGTTTGGGTGTTAAAGCATCCGAAGCATTTTTGATCTATCTGATACAGATCATTGGGCTTGGGCTGATTGGTTCAATAGCAGGGGCATTACTCGGTTCTTCCATTCAGCATTTGCTGCCTGTTATATTTAAAGATTTTTTGCCCTTTACCATATCCACCGGCACATCATGGCTGGCTATCGGGCAGGGAATTATTCTGGGTGTTATCATTTCTATCCTTTTCGCATTACTGCCGCTCATTTCTATCCGCAATATTTCGCCGCTAAATACCCTGCGCATCTCTTACGAAGATATAAAACTCACCCGTGATCCATTGAGGTGGCTGGTTTATTCGCTTATCCTGCTGTTTATCATCACTTTTACTTTTTTCCAGTTGGGCAGCTGGCTGGCAAGTATATTTTTTACCATCGGCATACTCATCGCTTTTTTAATATTGTGGTTTACCGCCTGGCTGTTAATGAAGGTGATGAGAGTAATTATACAAAGTTCGTGGATTTATTTACTGCGACAGGGTTTTGCCAACCTGTACCGGCCAAATAATCAAACTATTATTCTCATCGTATCCATCGGGTTAAGTACGGCGTTTATTTGCACACTTTTCTTTATACAGGGCATCCTCATCAACCAGGTTAACTTGTCCTCCAGCGGAAACCAGGCCAATATGATCTTGTTCGACATTCAAACCAGCCAGAAAAAAGCAGTTGCAGGATTAACAAAACAATACAAGCTGCCCGTTTTGCAGCAAGTGCCGATAGTAACCATCCGCCTGGAGAAGATCAACGGAAAAACGGCAGCCGACGTTAAAAAAGACACCAAAAACACATTTTCGAGACACGTTTTTTCAAATGAATACAGGGTCACCTATCGCGATACCCTGACCCCGTCCGAAAAAATAATAAAAGGCGAATGGGTCGGCAAAGCCGAAGCAGGTAAAGAAGTACCAGTTTCAATAGAGGATAATTTTTCGAAACGCAACCATATAAATGTTGGCGATCACCTGATTTTCAATGTGCAGGGCCTGAGTATGCCAACCATTGTAAGCAGTGTAAGACAAGTAAACTGGAACAAGATACAAACCAATTTCCAGGTCATCTTCCCGGCAGGTGTTTTGGAAGATGCACCGCAATTCCATGTGTTGCTTACCCATGTACCTTCGGCAAAGGCATCTTCCGGGTTTCAACAGGCTGTGGTCCGTCAGTTTCCCAATATTTCTATTATCGACCTCGGCCTGGTTTTATCTGTTATTGATGATCTGCTGGATAAGATAAGTTATATCATCAAGTTTATGAGCGCTTTCAGCATCATAACAGGCATCGTGGTATTGATCGCATCGGTGAGGATCAGCAAATACCAGCGCATACAGGAAAGTGTTTTATTGCGGACACTGGGGGCGAGCCGCAAACAAATTTTTGCGATAACCGCGTTGGAATATTTATTTTTAGGGGCGCTATCTGCATTAACCGGCATTGTAATAGCAATAACAGGTACCTGGCTGCTGGCAAAGTTCAGTTTTGAAATACCATTTTCTATTAATTTATGGCCGGCTGTTGCCCTATTTTTTATAATATCGTTATTGACAGTGGTAATTGGCCTGCTAAACAGCCGGGGTGTATTGAATAAACCGCCATTGGAAATATTAAGAACAAATACGTAGAGAAAAAATGAAAAAATATGCACAAACTAAGGATGTTTCAACTCCTGTAGCCGCCACGCCCGCCTAAAACAACAAAAGCCAATCTTTCGATCAGCTTTCGTACCCAAAGCGGGACTATTCTCGAACCAATTTATTGAGGATTTACAGAAAATAGCTGCTCTGGCAACGTAAAAAGTATTTATACCAATACAAAGCGCGGTCAAGATCGAACCACCAAAGCCTTATTATCCGTAAGAGCAGCTTTTTGTTCCTGATCATTTTTCCATTTGGATCAGGTATGTTTTTGAATTTCCACCTCAACTTCTTGGCAAATAACTTTTCTTTGATTTTTTTTAATATATTTATCAAGGAATGATTTTTTGATGCAATAAATTGATTTTAAAGTATTTATATACATAAGTCATGCTTTCCTTTTATTCTTTGTTTTGATAATAGCTTAATTATAAATTTATAAGAACAACATCCAATTAATATGGATTATTTTAGAACTGACATATCACAACGAAAAGCTGCAAAAGTAGCTGGATTTGCTTACCTGCTTTCATTCGCGACCGTAGTCTTTGCTCAGTTTAATATATATGATAGGCTTGTTATTAAAGGCAATATTGCGGCAACTATCCGAAATATCATTGCGCAGGAAGGATTATTTCGAATAGGTATCGCGTGTGATCTCATTAGCTGCGTAAGCGTTGTGATATTACTTACCGCGCTTTACGTTATTCTTAGGCCAATAAGCAGGGGCCTTGCATTACTTGCGGCATTCGGGAGGCTCATATATGCGTTGATGTGAGTGCAAAATAAGTCGCCCAGATTTTTGATACGCTACCCAATTTTTACATCGTTTTTAACAGCACAACACGTTATATTTTAATACTAAAGCCGCTATCAGGCAATAATGGTAAGGTTGTCAGGCCAATACCACTGGCATCAAGTATGGCATTACGGATTGCCGGAGCAACTCCTATTATCGCCGCTTCTCCCGCCCCGGCAGAAGGTAAATCTTCACGATTCAGCATAACGATATCAATCTTTGGGACATCTTCAAAGCGCGGAACTCTGTAGAGCGAAAGCCTGTGATTCAATATTTTCCCGTCTGCGAAATCGACAGCTTCAAATAACGCTCCCCCCAGGCCCTGTATCATCGCCCCCATTATCTGGTTTTCCAACTGTCCCGGGTTAACGATAGCGCCACACTCAAAAGCTTCGGTAAGGCGGATTACTTTTACTTCCTTATTATCATTTATTGCTATCTCAGCACATGTAGCCACATAACCGCCTTTATCATATCCACATGCGATACCATAGCCGCGTCCTGATGATTGCATATTGCTATTCCACCCGAATGCTTTAGCGGCAGCCTCCAAAACTGCTTTCAGCCTCTGATCATTCAGGTTTTTGAGCCGAAATTCCAATTGGTCCTTCTTTAAGAGGCGTGCTATATCTGCAATATGAGATTCCCTCGCAAAAACATTGGCGGTAGAAGCGAGCCCGCGATATGAACCTTGTTTCAAAGGAGTTTTTGATGGGATATAGCTATTTTCCTGGCTTGAAATAGCATATTGTGTATCAATAGCTGCCGGACCTGAATTATAATTATGGAACTTCCATGCAACAATATTACCATCCTTGCCGATACCGCTATCCACCTCAATCACTCCGGCAGGACGGAAATATGCCCACACAAACTCTTCCTCACGTGTCCATACTAATTTGACAGGCTTTTTGACCGCTCGTGACAAACGGGCCGCTTCCAGGGCCGCTTCACCGCTATGCTTACCTCCATAGGCAGAACCCGTGTCAGGCACAATTACCCGTACATTATCCTCAGCAACATTGAAAGTCCGCGATAGTTCCTGTCTCACGCCGAAAGGACGCTGAGTGCCTGTCCAAACCGTAAGCTTCCCATCTTCCCACCGGGCCAGGGCTGCCCGTGGCTCAAGAGGAACATGGGCGATATAATTGACATGAAACGTATTTTTTAGCCTCATATCAGCAGATGCGAAAGCCTGTTCCAGATCATTCGCCACACTCCTCCTGGGGTTGCCATTCTTCACCAGATAATCAAAGATTTCCGTTCGTGAAGGTTGTGTCCCGATTGTATCCCATTGTGCCTGAATCATTTGTATAGCTTTTTCTGCTATCCGTGGATTCGCAGCCACCAGTCCAATAAAATCCCCATCCCGTACAACAGTTACGCCCGGTATAGCCTGAGCTTTACCAATATCGGCGCTGATTAATTTCGACAGATATGTTGGAGCCCGAAGAACCTTTCCATAAAGCATATCAGGCACTTTCATATCAGAAACAAACTTATGTTTCCCGGTTACAAATGAATCCCCGTTTATTTTAAGTGCAGTCTTTCCCAACACTTTCCATTCATTAGCAGGTGCAAGATGAACGTCATTTGAAAGATGTAAAAGCAATTGTTGACCTTTTGTTAATTCCCCATAGCTCATTTTTTTATTTGCTCCGGGATCAATCACCATGCCCTGATTTGCCTGTAATGATTTTGGATCTGCATTCCAGTTCTTTGCCGCCATCTCTATCAATGCCAAACGTGCCGTTGCCGCCGCCCTGCGGAGCTGGGAGCCCATTTGCGGAGTACTTCGACTTCCAATAGTACCGCCATCGGGAGGAACCAGGTCGGTATCGCCCATAATCATTATAACTGAACTCAATGGCACACGAAGCTCTTCGGCTACCGCCTGAGATAAGGAAGTGCGAATATTTTGTCCAACCTCAACCTTTCCTGTAAAAACTTTGACCGTACCATCTTCCAGAATATGAATCCATGCACCGACCTGATTTTCAGGAATAGCTGCAGATGCGGGATTTGCAGCAAGTGCTTCCCGTGAAAATAGGTCTTTAGCGACTATTAAAACAACCAGTCCTTTCCCAAAAACCTTGAAAAACCTGCGGCGACTAAAGCTGAATTCCTTCTTTTCTTCAGGCAATTCCTCTAATACAGTTCCGCTCATATATTCCGGTATCATTTTCACAACCTATTTATTTTGAGATTCTGCAGCAAGTTTTATGGCTTTTATAATCCTGGGGTAAGTTCCGCAACGACAAATATTTCCGTTCATTGCAGAAATGATATCAGCATCAGTAGGTTTAGGGTTCATCATAAGCAGGGAAACAGAAGACATAATCATCCCTGAAGTACAGTAAGTACACTGAAAAGCATCTGATTTCAGAAAAGCCTCCTGGACAGGATGAAGCTTCCCATTCTTTTCCAACCCCTCGATGGTAGTGATTTCTTTTCCGGCAACCAGGCTAACAGGAGTGATACAAGACCGTATTGCCGAGCCATTGACAAGCACGGTACACGCCCCACAAGCTCCCTCGCCACAGCCATACTTGCTGCCGGTTATATCAAGATCATCGCGCAGAACGCTGAGTAAACTGGCCCCTGCATCTGCATTTACTTCGTGCTTTATACCGTTTATAGTTAATAACATGTTTTTGATATCGATGTTTAAAGCTAAAGAATAAAATACTAACAATCAAACAGATAAGCGTGATATACTTAAGATGTTTTGTAAAAAAAATGTTACTGTTTTCTGATTTTTTATTGAAGCAGGAATAGTTTCCGACGGAATAGTAATAACACGTTATTTGATAATAAATGGGTTATCGTGTTCAATTAACAGCAAAACAGAGAGGATGGGAGTAAAAGTACTTTTATATGTAAATTACTGATAACTAATATGTTGCAAGTTAAATTTGTGATGTTTTATGGAGAAGACCAATAAAATTCATTAAAAAAACAAAATGCAAGTTGCTGATAGTCAAACTATTACAAACTTGCATTTTGGTCAATGTACTCCAAACGATACAAATATCCGAACGTTTTGTGGAAGACATAATGCTTTTGGGGCGTTTAATCGCATAAAATGAGATAGACGGCGGGAAGAATATCCAGTCGTTTTAATTATTGGCTATAAATTTATTTCCTAACCTCTTTACCTTTAAAATCGGTAATGGTAAGACGACCCTGCGTACGATGTTTGTATAACGAGGAAATATTACCATTAACCTATGATTGACGGAATTAGCCCTTCTACCATAGCTATACAGCGCGGGGGCGTCTGGGACAGAGCCTGCGGAGACGAAAACTTCGAACTATTATACCTGTTTGATAGTACAAACATGGCCCATGCATATAATTTAAGCGGGACGCTTAAACTGTTATTTGTCCAAGTTGCAAACTTGGACAGGCGGGGGAAATAAACACATTTCGATGTTTTTTTGGGTGGGCAAAGCATACCCCTCTTTTATCCCTGCAAGTAGCTTTTGTCTTCCGCATAGCCAAAAGCTGGCGTCGCGGCGAAGCAATTCTGCTTGCAGAAATTGTAACAGCAAAGAGAAGCAAAGCAAAAAATGTGCGATTTCTGTTTAAAAAATCAAAAACGGCAAAAATTTCGGCCCCCAAATAAATTCAGCGAAAAATTTGGGCTGCGTCTTATCTGTTTAGCCAGTATACCAGGACCCCTGAACTTGGACTTTCCCAAGACGGTTGACAGTAGCCAATCCCCGTTTTGTCCCGGCCCGCGGTTGTAATCGTTTCCGCTTGCATCTGTCGTGAGTTGATAATGGGTTGATCAGTGCTCACACTGTTTTTTACGGTTATACAGACTTTTTACGTGTTAATTTTGTTTCGGCTGCCGCCGCTATGCTATTGCCTTTTCAACACAGAAAACAAAAGGCGAATTAGTTGATAACTCAACAGCATAAAGTTAACTACACGCTCTCTAAATAAGCAAATATTGTTAGTAATTAACCTGATTGTGTAAAACTTTTTCATGGATTATACCATTTTTTTTAGTATTTTTAAATAATATAAAATGGTGATAAATAGGTAATTTAGGATAAAAAAAGGAAAGATATTATGTTAGAAGATGAAGTTGAAGTAAAGATTAAGAAAGTTGTAAAAGATCCCAAGCTTTCCCTTAAGCGATTTTCACAGTATACTGTCGCTACAGAAAATGGCAAAACCACTATATTAAAAGGATGCAAATACCCAGGTGACTATGTTCCAAGATTCTACGAGATGGCCAGAAAACTTGTTTGCGATATTTTCTCGGCGAATTTCGATGATCACGAGTTGTACTTTGAAGAGTTTAAAAAGCAAGCGGTTGTATATCGAAATGAAGCTAAAGCTTTTCCAACCAATAAAGATGACTACAAGAACAGAATACGTTCCGCTAATGGATTAGATGCAATAGTTGCAATGTCAATGCTTTTAATTCCGGATACTCAATAAATATACTCTAAATAGCAATTTAGCGCGTAGAAAAGATTCAATAACAAAAAATGGTGTAAGAATTGGCGCAATGGCAGATATGTTGCTATCTAAGGATGCGGGTGCCACCCAAGTGGGTTTTCTTAAATTCAATTTTACCAGCAAAAAACTCAAAGAGGATGAAGCTAAAGCGGCACTTTTTGTATTGAAAACATTTTTCGAAAAACGGGGAGTCAAATTGGACTTGAAGTGTTGTTTTTTAGTTGATGTACTTGCTTGGAGAATTTACACAGTTTCTAATCAACCCGACATAGAAAATACTGTAGACAAAGCTACCGTAGAAATAAGAAATAATTGGGACTTGATCTAATTATCTAATGTATAAGTAGATTAATACTTTTTAAATTTCAGTTTTAAATTAGGTATATAGTGTATAACATTGACTGTTTTATTGGATTTGTATGCCCTAATGACTTTATTAATTTAGTTAATCGCAAGAATTCATCCTGTGGCATCCGAGGATCTGCAAGTAATTCTTTGTTGCCCCAGGAGGGTCTGTCAACGACGCCCCTGCGTACGATGTTCATATAACCTGGAAATATTACCATTAAATAAGATGGCCTGGATTGACCGTTCTATCATCGCATAAAACGCAGGGTCGTCTGCGACAGACCCTGCGGAGACGAAAAAAGGAAATTAATATCTAACACGAGTTTTACTCTACTGCTTTGGAATATTTGAAGATTGCGAAATATTAAGATCAATCTATTTTTTATTTAAAAATTATATCTTTATCCTCCTCCACGTAGCACATGAAAGAAAAAATTCTCGAAGAATACAATCGTAGTATCAAATCATTTGAGGCATTCAAAGATAAGATTCTTGTCCTTTTAAAAGACCTATTATTGGATGAAGGGATACAGATCCATCAAATTAGTGGTCGAATTAAGTCTATAGAAAGCCTTTCAAAAAAAATAGATGAGAAAGGAGAAAAGTATAATACTATTGAAGATATCACGGATATTATTGGCATTCGCATTATAACATATCTCGAAAGCGAAGTAGATTCAATATCTGATTTAGTTGCAAAAGAGTTTATAAAAGACGTAGAGAATTCAATTGATAAGCGTAGGCTAAAGGCAGACCAATTTGGATACAGGTCACTCCATTTGGTAGTTTCATTTAGCGTGGATAGGTGTAACATCAGGGAGTATAAAAGGTATGCTGGCATGAAGTGTGAAATTCAAATAAGGTCAATTTTACAGCATGCTTGGGCCGAAATAGAACACGATTTAGGCTATAAGGGAGAAAACACCATTCCTGAGGATTATAAAAGAACATTTAATAGATTATCCGCTTTGTTAGAGAGTGCTGACATTGAGTTTGATAGATTAAAAACGGATTTAACAAAATACGAAGTTGGGGTACCAGAATTGATCAAATCAGAACCTGAATTAGTAGATGTTAATAAAGCATCATTAAACTCTTTACTTAAAACTAATTCAATATTCTTAAAGGCAAATCAGTCCATCGAGCAAATAACGGGCATGTCGATTAAAGAAGTGAATTTGCCAGATTCGGTTGTTACAAGAGCTAAATATTTGGGATTTAAAAATATAGCAGATATTGAAAAAGTGTTGTTGGATGAACAAGTAACATATTTAAAATTTGTCAAGAAGATTGTGGAAGGATATACCGTCGGCCGACCTGCAAATTCTTCTGCACCATTAATTTTCTTTTTCGATTACTTAATCATAAAAACCGAAGATGCTTTAAAGATCAATGATTATTATGAACATATTGGTGTTGGGCATTTGGATGAGATAGAAAATAATAGACGAATAGAGTTATATAAAGATTCCCTTAGATAACTATAATTTAATTAAACGGCGCACACGTTCCAAACTCTCCACCCCGCTCCCACAAGCGTCCATACTCGCGCGAGATTGTGGAAATTAGCTATTCGAAACCTCTATCATTTCGGCGTAATGTACAGGATCAAGCTTTTCTACAATTTTAAATACTTCTTCCACTATATTATTTCCTTCACCTAACAGATTATCTATAGGCGTATCGTGAAAATCGATTTGCTGATTATGAGAGTATTTATTTATAAATCGATAAACCTTTTCTCTGTTTCCATGCTCTGCACAACCAGCTTCGAGCAATTGACTAAAGTCATTTCTACCTTTGGGGAATTTGAAAGTCAAAAATGCTTCTAAAAGTTTTCGTGATAAATTCGCTATCAGAAATGCTTTCTCAATATCTAAGTTTTGCAATTCTCTTAATGCACTAAGTTTGTAAAACACATAATGGTATTCTGAATTGAATTTAATTAATGTGTCGTTCGCATTCGTGATGATGGAATGTCGATCCAAATCATTTAAGCATTCAATGGAATAAAACCGCGATTTCATCTTTTCAGTCTTAGCTCCGTTTATCCATTTAGTTTCATTCTTTTTTATTAACCAGTCACGGATTAGTCTAAAATACTGAAAGTTGTGAGTGAAAATAAATAATTGTTCAGACATCTCGCATTCCATCTTTAAATATGAGTAGGCATGAAAAAGATGATTGCTGTCAAAACTGGAAATCGGATCATCAATAATCACGATTGTTTTGTCGATTTCGTTTCCGTTTTCGCGGAGTTTTGAAATAAAGTATACAAATGCAATAGCGGTTTTTTCACCTTCACTAAGATTATTCGCCGGCGTTGTATTTTTCCCGCGAATTAACTTATATCCTTTCAATTCTTTGTCAAATTTCAACCGGATGTCGCCCCTGCCTAAAAACTTTGTTAGATTTTCGTTGAACTTTTCTGCGCCTACGGCTTCGTTTAGCAAAGCTATCTCAAATGAATGCACCACCTCTTGGCCAGTTTTTACTTCTTGTTCCAAAACGTCACAACCAGACTTGATTGTTTTTATTTCCTTTTCTAATGCTTGATAATCATCCTTTAAAAGTTGTTCAGCTACAAAATGCAGTTCTAACTTCTGCTGAGCTTCTTTAACTACTTCGTCAAACTTTTGGTTTTTAAAATTATGCTTTGTGACTATATTCTGCATAGTTTTTAAACTATTATTTAGCAGGTCAAAAACGTTCTCGATTTGGTCAAACTGGCTCGTAAAGATTTCAAATGGATTATTGAGTTTATTTTCCAGATGATTGCTTACGACTTTCAAGATATCATAGCATTTTTGAACGCTGTCCAAATGGTTTCGTTTTGACAATATGTAATCATCTTGAAATTCTTCATAAAATTCTGAAGGCTCTGAAAAAGATATAGACACTTTTTCTGTAACGCTATCGATAAAACTGTCTAAGTTTTTTAAAGCATCGATCAGTACTTTATAACTTTGGCTAAAATGATTGTTTAAATCCTCAATTCTTGATTTAGGTATTATTTGTTCGCAAAACTCACATTTCACACCACCTAATTGTTGATGTAACTCCAAACCCCGTTCGACCCAGGTATTTAAATGAGAATTATCAACTAATCTTTGAATTTGTTTTGAAAAAACGCTTTGAGATAAAACTGATTTTAAGTCGTCAATTTTTAATAGTAATTCTTTCGTGTCGATTAATGTAAACTGCTCTACTGCGATATCGGGTTTGCGATTAGGCTTTATAGTATTTTTCAGTTCTCTGACTTTCTCTACAGTTAAGATTGAGGCATTTTTCAAATCATCAGTATTTGTTTTTATAAAGCCATTAATTTTTGTCCTATCATAGTTTAGATAATAACTATTAGACGTTTCGATTAATTCAAACGATTTCTTTACGTTAAATGCCCAAGTGCTTAAATTCTTCTTTAATTCTTCAACATTTTTCTCGTAGTTTTTTCTTGAGTTGGAAAGTTCAATCTTTTTGTTCTCTAACAAGGTCAATGCCTCCCTATATTTAACAAGTTCTTCTTTTTTTTCTTCCGATAATATGAGTATGCTATTAGTTTTAGATTGCTCAAAGTTTACATTACGTTCGATAAAGTCCTTATTGAACACCCTAATATTAACCTCATTCGTCGAGATATTTTTATGAGTGATTTCTGGGCAAGTATCTGATAATATGCTATATTCAGCATTTGCGAAATGAGAATGTGTTTTTTTATCAGTTATCGAAATAAAGAGTTTTGTTAGGGTGCTTTTTCCACTCCCATTCCACCCATAAAATAAGTTGAATTTTGAAAATGGGTGTAACTCCTTCGTCTGTTTATAATCTTGAAATACACCAAAGCTCTTTAATTTACTAATGTTGGTTATCATCGGTTTAGATTGTTAGATTCTGTTCTCATTACTATGTTGAAGGTAAATAACTTTCTGTGAATTAAAGAGATAAATCTTTAATATTCAAATACTGACTAAATAATAGATTTCTCGTGCTTGATGTTGGATTGTTGATAAATCGGCTTTAAGACCTCCCCAACCTTCCGAAAGTATGCAGCCCAGGCGAAAAGCGCCGTGTACCCGTTCGTTGCGGGTAGTTCAATCCTCCCCAAATCAGCGTCCCGAAAATTTTATCACTATAATATTGGGGTTATCCGGCTCCGCCGGAAAATCTTCGGTTTTGCTGATATGTACCCTGTCCTGCTCATCGGCCCATACCCCATACACCATTTCGCCGGGGATTTCGCCGGAAAGCACAGTGCCGGGCGGGATCTCAAAGTGCTGCATCATCTTTAAGATAGTGCGCTCTGCCTGCTTCACATCTTCAGCCATTTTATCCATTTTCGCTTTTTCGGTCTGCACAGCACGGCAATAGCGGATAAGGGCATCTACTTCGCTTACCCTCGTTTGCCCGCTATACGGCGGCGCATTGTCCAGCAGGTTTTGGAAGTGTTCCCCGAGGTCGGAAAGCAGCATGGTAAGCTGGTAGTAGTAAATACACCAGGCGGTAAATTCATTTGACATATTTTTTGGGGTTTATTGGTTATGTAGCTTCTATGTCATTGCGGGCAAAGCGAAGCAACCGCGAACTTTACAGAGCGGCTTTGCCTGGCGGTCATGCATGGCGGTCATGCACAGTTCGCGATTGCCACGCTCGTTCCCTGCCTACCGGCAGGCAGGCTCGCTCGCAATGACAAAGTTTTTTAATGTCATTTCCACCGTTAGCTTTTGGCGAAATTTTATCCCTCAGGATGCGCCGCTTTTTTTTGCTACCGGTCAGCAGTCCCACTCTTCTTCAATATCCGGCCCACCGTTGTAAAATGCACGCCCAATTCGTCCGCAATTTGCCGCAGGGTATGCCCTTTTTGGTGCATTTCCAATACCTGTTGTTTTAAAAATTCTTTTTCCTGTGTTTCCGGCCGGCGGAAGTGATCGGCTTCGCGGGCGTTGCCTTCAAATGTATAGCGTAAAAAGTTGATCTGTTTTTCCTGGCGGATGAGGCAGATATTGTTTTCGCCGAATTCTTCCTTTTGATTGCGCTGCTTGATCTGTTTGATATAGCGCATACCCGGCATGGCATAGCTTTGGCCAATGGCAAAGGCGCTGTCGGCAAAGTTGATCAGCATTTTGCTGCCCTGCAGGTCGTTAACCGTTAAGGGCTTATAAGCATTGCGCTTGGGCGTATGCGCCAGCACCAAAATGCTGAGGCCGAATTTAATTTTGAGGGCTTTTAATGCCTTCATGAGCGACAGCGCGGGGTTGGCATTTTGGATGCCGTTGCCTGCGTATGTGATGTTATCGATTATAAGCACCTTTGCTTTGGTATCGGAAACGGCGGTGCTAATGGCATCCTGCACCTGTCGCCCGTAGTTATCACAGGCGATGCCATCGTCGGCCCCTGGGTTAAATTCGCTGCGGTAAAAATTGGGCGAAAACAGGTAGGTGTCCAGCTGGGCCTGTTTGATATACCGGGCCTCGAACTGTTTGGCGCTAAGCTCAAAATCCACATAGAGCACTTTAAGCGGTTCGACCGCCTCATTATAAAAGGGTTCGAACGAATAGCATTTTGTTAAACAGTCGGCAATTTGCACGGCCAGCACGGATTTGCCCATATTAGTGTCGGCATAAAGGATACAAAGTTCGTTTTCGAACCAAAGGCTGCCAAAAAGCTGTCTTGCAGCAGGCTTCCCAAATTCCTGTATCATCCAGTCGTTAGCTGTTTTGGTACGAAGCAGGCCCTCTCCGAAGGTTTTGCCCCATTGGCCGGCTTTGAGCTTTCTTTTGTTAAAATTTTCCCGCTCGCGGCGGATGGCTTCAATTTGTGGTGGGTACATAAGTTTAAGATTATGTACAAATTTAGCCCTCAAAAAACTAAAAAGTGCTGACACAGTTTTGTCAGTGACAAAATTATGTCAGTAGCTAAATTATTAATAATCAGCTTTGTAGCGTTTTGTAGCAGGGTGTAGCATGTGTAGCGCTACACTACAAAAAAAACCGGCGGTGGGTCAGCTTCATAAAACAACAAAGCCCGACACTTTCATATCAGGCTTTTTGTTCGATTCTAAATGTACTCAGAGCGGGAATCGAACCCGCACTCCGTTTACGGGAACAGGATTTTAAGTCCTGCGTGTCTACCAGTTCCACCATCTGAGCGTGGCCATTTGTTATTCAGGAATTTAATCCCTTTAACAATAAATCCCTTCTTTTGGAAGGGATTTGAGCGAAAGACGAGATTCGAACTCGCGACCCCGACCTTGGCAAGGTCGTGCTCTACCAACTGAGCTACTTTCGCATTTTTAAGAACTCCGCTTTGCTATTGTTACCCTTTCGCTTAGCGGAGTGCAAATATAGACAGAAATGGATATTTTTCAAAGTATAAATTTAAATTTTTTGATTTTTTGGTTGGTGAGTGGTTGATTGGGTTGGATTGAGTTGATTAAGTTATTGAGGGATAAAGGTTTAATTTTGCTAAAAAACGGCCGTATTTTTAAAAAAAAGGGAATCAAACTTCCGAAGTTTTTAAAACTTCGGAAGTTTTGTGAGTTTTGCACGCATGATTAAACTGCCAAATCCCGCAAAACATCGGCTATAAGGTCGTTTTCATAGCCACGGCCCATCGCATATTGCTGTAATTTGTATTTTCTTTTATACAGGTCCTTCTCGTTTAAAACATTATTCTTTTTTGCCAGCACCTTTTCCAGCATTTGTATGTACTCATCGCCGGGGATGTTTAGCAGGGCTTTTTTTATCAAAATATCAGGCACCTGTTTAAATTTAAGGCCCTGTTTTATCTTCACTTTCCCCCACCCTTTCTGCCTGAACTTCCCCATCGCGTAAGCTTTTGAAAAACGTTCCTCGTTCAAAAAATTATTACCAATGAGGTTACTGATGATGTTTTCAACGGCAACTTTATGCAGGCCCCATTCGTACAATTTATCCCTTACCTCCTGCTGCGAACGCTCCTGGTAGGCACAATAGTTTTCGGCTTTGGCGTTGGCAGCCTTTTCATCAATAACTTTATTTGTTTTTTGGCTGTCCATTAAAAGTCAAAAATCGTTAAAAATTCTTCTATTGACAGAAATATAAGCAAATTCGTGCCATGCCCAGTAATCAATACCTCATATCGGAAGTTCAGCGGGTTATTAAAGCCAACGGAAATATCGTTAAGGACTATGCTGTCAGTACTTTACTAACGGATAGCCGCCGTATCAGCAATGCGCCACAGGGTCTGTTTTTCGCGCTAAGCGGCAGGCGCAATGGTCACGAGTTTATTGCAGAGGCTTATGCAAGCGGGGTGCGCAATTTCGTGGTAAAACAAGGCCCGGCGATGATATTGCCCGAAGCCAATTTTTTAATTGTTGACGATGTGCTCACTGCCCTTCAGACTCTTGCTGCCTGGCACCGCAGTCGTTTTAACCTGGAGGTGATCGGCATTACGGGCAGCAATGGCAAAACCATTGTTAAAGAATGGCTGTACCACCTCCTGTCGATAGATAAAAACATAGTGCGCAACCCTAAAAGCTATAATTCGCAGATCGGCGTACCGCTATCAATATGGCAGATCAATCAAAAAAACGACCTGGGCATTTTTGAGGCCGGAATCTCCACCACAGGAGAAATGGAGAGGCTTGAAGCGATCATCAAACCCTCAATAGGTATTTTAACCCATATTGGCACTGCCCATGATGAGGGCTTTGCCAACCGCCGGCAAAAAGTACTGGAAAAACTCCTCCTGTTTAAAAGCTGCCGCCTGCTTATTCATAATTACGACCAGTTAACAGATTTTAAGGACGATATCCCGGTAGAAAATTGTTTTACCTGGAGCACCGAATTTAAACAGGCTGACCTTTATGTTTTCAGCGGCACGGTGATTACCCATAATTATTATTTACGGGCCAGGTTCATGGGGCGTGACATTGAATGCCTCATCCCCTTTTTTGATGAGGCTTCTGTTGAAAATGCCATCGTATGCTGGGCCACCATGCTTGCCATCGGCTACAGCGCTGTTGAAGCGGATATAAGGCTGGAGCATTTAAGCCCAGTTAGCATGCGGCTTGAACTGAAAACCGGGGTTAATGATTGTTCGGTGATCGATGATTCGTACAATTCGGATGTGCAGTCGCTGGAAATAGCGCTGAACTTTTTAAGCCAGCAAAATCAGCATGATAAAAAAACGCTGATCCTGTCGGATATATTTCAGTCGGGTTTGCAGCCTGATGTTTTGTACAAACAGGTAGCCGAAATGATAAGGTCAAAAAAAATAGACAAATTTGTAGGCATCGGCCAGGCAATAAGCAGCCACCGCGACTTTTTTGACGTGCCCGAACAGCACTTTTTCCCTGATACACCGGCAATGCTGCAACAACTGCGAAAGCTTAATTTTAAAGAAGAAACCATCCTGATAAAAGGTTCGCGCAGTTTTGAGTTTGAACGGATAAGCCGTGCCCTTGTGCAGAAAGCCCATGAAACGGTGATGGAGATCAACCTGAACGCCTTGCTGAACAACCTTAACTTTTACCGTTCCAAACTAAACCCCGGCGTAAAGGTAATGGCGATGGTAAAGGCATTCTCCTATGGCAGCGGTTCGTTTGAAGTCGCCAATATTTTGCAATACAACAAGGTTGATTACCTGGCGGTGGCCTATATTGACGAAGGTGTCGCCCTGCGGAAAACCGGTATTACCCTGCCTATTATGGTACTTAACCCCGAAGCTTCGGCTTTCGACAAGTTAACAGAGTATAAACTGGAGCCGGTTATTTACAGTTTTGGCCTTTTTGATGATTATATCAAATACGCGCAGGACCGGAATGTGCTGAACTACCCTATCCACCTGAAAATTGATACGGGCATGCACCGCCTGGGTTTTGAGAACTTTGAAGTGGAAACCTTATGCGATTTACTGGAGAAAAACCATTATATCCTGGTAAAATCAGTTTTTTCGCATTTAGTGGGAAGTGAGGCAGCCCTGCATGATGATTTTACATTAAAACAGATCAGCAATTTCGAAAAAGCTTTCAAACAAATAGAACTGACGCTTGGTTATAAGGTGATTAAACATATTTGCAATACCTCGGGCATTGTGCGCTGGCCCGATGCGCAATATGATATGGTGCGGCTTGGCATTGGCCTGTACGGCATCGACGCGTCAACCCCGGCTGATGACAGTGCCCTGCAGCCAATAGCAAGTTTAAAGACAAGCATATCGCAGATAAAAAAAATACGGGCCGGCGACACCATCAGCTACAGCCGCAGCGGCCGTTTGGCAAAGGCCGGAAAGATAGCTACCGTAAGGATCGGTTACGCTGACGGTTATTTGCGTGTTTTTGGCAATGGCGTTGGCAAGATGCTGGTTAAAGGCAAACTGGTACCAACGGTGGGTAATATTACGATGGATATGTGTATGCTTGATGTAAGCGGTATTGATGCCAGGGAAGGTGATGAGGTAATTATTTTTAATGAACAGCAGCGGATCGAAGCGCTCGCTGAACAGGCAGGTACCATCCCGTATGAAATATTAACTAATATTTCGGAAAGGGTAAAAAGAGTGTACTTTTATGAGTAGAAAAGATAAGCGATGAAACGAATAGCAAGGGCTTTGTTAAACTATTTTGTTAAAGGGTTATTAATAGTGATGCCGCTGGGTGCGGCGTTCTTTTTAATCTTCTGGATTGTAAAAAGCATTGACAGCGCGCTTAATTTGAGCGGTTTCATACTATCTACAAAATCAGGGAAACCGCTGTATATCCCCGGCATGGGTATTGCAAATGTAGTGGTAGTGATCGTTATTGCCGGGATTTTGGTTACCAATGTAATTACCGACCCTATAAAACGCTGGTTTAACCGCTGGATCAACCGTTTACCTCTTTTTAAATTCCTTTATTCCTCAATAAAAGACCTCACCGAGGCTTTTGTGGGGGAGGAAAAGAAATTCAATGAGGCGGTTATTGTTGAAGTGAATGAATTTGGTTTAAAAAAAATCGGGTTCATCGTACAAAAAGACCTGTCGTCATTGAACCTGCCGGGCGAAGTAGCGGTTTATTTTCCGTTTTCCTATTCCTTTGCAGGGCAGGTGGTTATCATTGCTGCGGATAAGGTAAAACCAATTGACAAGAGCGCAGCGGATATGATGAAATTTGTAATTTCCGGCGGTGTAAGCGGGTTGGATTAAGGTTAAGTAAAACTTTTACAATAACTTCCGCAAATTGCATGGCGGTCAATTTACTCACCCCGACTACGCTTCGCTGGTCGACCCTCTCTGCGACAAGTCGCAAAGAGGGTAAAAAA
>DHXR01000044.1 GCA_002413785.1 Mucilaginibacter sp. UBA5151 | reverse complement strand
TGAAAGAGATTATCCAGTAAAGTTTTACCGGAATTAAAATCGCCCTGGCTACCTGTATGATCTTTTATGGTATTCATATTATCATTACTGCTACCAGTATCTTTAGTTGCGGTAACCGGTTGATTTTTGAGGTTATCCGTATTGGCAAAGCGATTTATAAAAGAGGCTGCACTATAGGCCTTACCCAAATCACTGCCATTAAAAACAGATTTACTTTGATGATCCACAAAAGTTACTCCATACAACCGACCTTCCTCGTTTTGCCGGAATATTACCTGTATCCCTTTTTGATGAAGTTCTTGTTGGAATTTCGCTTTGTTAACAGGTTTAGACAACACTGCATCAATTGCGTTTTTTAATTGCTCCCTCAATGGTTTGCGTAATACTTCATTTAGCCTGAAACGATCTTCCAATGTTTTTAAAGTAGGCTTTCCATAAATGCTACTGGCCTTAATTGGTACGCCAAGTTTATTGCCTTTTTCATCGAGTACCCAATAAACAAGTCCGTTCTTTTCATACATCCTTGAATCTTTAGAACCTCTGTCTGCGGTTACATTGAACTGGTTAAGCACTGCGTTTAACTCGGGTATGCTTGTGAATTTATAACTTTTAATTACCTCACTAACCACATTGGTTATGGCTCTTTTAGTTTCTGTTTTTCCATAGCTAACCTGTTTTAATGGTATTCTTTCCGGCAGCCTTAGCTCCTTAGAACTGTTGCCGGCCTGTTGCAAGCCATACTGGATTTCTATGGCTTTCCTTGCTGTTTCAGATTTGGTTTTACCCAACAGGTGCAGGCTTATCCGCTCGCCCGATGTTTGGATATTAGTGGTAACAATATGGACGTGCGGGTGCCCTGCATCAGAATGTTGGTACGCTAAATAAGGCTGGTTACCAAACCCGATCTGCTCCATATAATCATTAACAATCTGCTGAAGCAGGTGTTTTTCAAGCTGCTCACCGATAGCGAAATTTAAAGAAATATGGACGGTGTTTGTTTTAGTTCTTTCATTTCTTGATGCCAAATCTGTCAACCGTAACAGCTTGTCATAGAAATTCAGGTCCTCCAAATCCTTGAAATATCCGCTCGTCTCAATAAGCTGCGCCTTATCATTTCGCAATTTATTCTCATTGTAATTCAATGCGCCGATGAGGCTTTTTCCGCTTATAATTTTTGCGACCATATATCTGCATATTTGTTCATTTGGTCTTTAATTTGGATGATGGACGGCTCCAGTTTGCCGTTAATTACACCAAGCAAATTTACCCACAACCGGGTGTCTGCATGGCCGTGTGCGCTATTGATATTACGTACCGCCTGGTTTAAATTATTACCAATGGCGTTGAGCTCTTTCCGCAACAAAATAAGTTCTTCCAATACCTCATCCATTGACTTATCGCGGTAGGTAACGGTTATCGGTTTTTCGAGTAAAACACTTCTGATATACTCGCTTAATTTTCTGAACCTCGTCTTCTTAAACCGGCTGTCCAGCAATTTAAATTCTGCCGGTTTAAACCTGGTTAATAATATCCTTGACCTGTTTTCTTCTTCGTTTTCCATCTTCTTGATCTTTTAAAAACCCGACTGCGGAGGATTTTTCTATGCCCCCGGACCGACTTCGGAGGGGAGGGCAAGATTTCGTTTGTATTACAAACGTACATCTTGCTGATTGCTGAAAGAGGCAATCTCCTCCTTTTTCAAAGTCTTCGATTGGATTTGTTAAACATCCATACTCAAATTGATTCGCTGCAATATGGCGATAGCCTTGACCTCCGCTTCATCCGCTGCCGATGGTCAAAAATCCAGTCAGCCGCACAGACCTTCCAATTGCGGATCAGCGTGCCGGTTCCCGTTTTCCATTGCAATAATTCCTTCTCTGCTAAGAACACATCTGCAAACTCCGCCAGATCTTTTTGGTCAAAATAGATGTGTACCACGAACCTGTCCGGGGGCACATTGACGCCAAATCCGTCCAGGTTTGCGCCCTTGTTTTTAAGGTTAGTCGGTGGTGCTTTTGGTAATTGCGGAATGATACGTTTTGCCTTCCGCTTCATGCCATTTTCATCTGGTCGCTTAATGTCCCTGAGTGCATCAGGTTTTCGATCTCTTCCAGGTTATAGTACGTTACTCCACCCAATTTTTTGAAAGGAATAGCGCCTTTATCCCGCAGGTATTGAAGCTTGCTTTCCGACAGGCGGAGCATCTTTTTAATTTCAAAAGCTTTGAGCCATTGATGGCCCGGATGCCCGGATTGTTCTTTTAGCAATTTCTTAATATCGCCAATAAGTTGCTTTTTAAAATCAATCAGGTCCTGAACAGTTATCAACTGATCCCTGTGAACTTTCGGAAAGTCGTTCTGAGTTTCATTGTAATTTGCCATAGCTTAAATTTTACTGTGGCAAATGTGGAGAGGAGAGAAATATTTTTTTCACACCTCATGTACGAGGTAGGTGTTTTTATTTGAAGGATATTCAGGAGGTCTTGACCCGCACGTTCCCTACGTTCTTGAGCACCGATTTGTTTTTGTTTTAAGGAAAAATCAAATTAAACAATAATAAGTTAAAATAGTCAATGTGTAACAGAATCACACATCCCCATTAAATCTGGTTTTAATTCAATTATTTTAATGGTTCAGATCGAAGAAATATTATGCAGAATTAGAAATCTTATTCTTTATTTTAGTGCCCTTTGTTTAGCCTGAAAATCTATTAAATAAATTTATGTGGAAATTAACACGTAAGTATTTTATAGTGTTTCAGGTGAATTTTTATAAAGTATTAAAGGATGTTTAAATTTTCTTTAATAGCAATAGATTTTTATGAGTGATCCAATAAAATACGCAGATAAAACCGATTTAACTTTTTTTACAAATGAAGAGGGTAGCAGTCTTTTAAGCAGATTTAAGTCGACTTTAAAAGACACTCAGTTATTTGACGTTTTGGTTGGCTACTTTCGGGCAAGTGGTTTTTATCAATTATATGATTCACTTGAACCAATTGATAAAATTAGAATATTAGTCGGGCTAAGCGTCGATAGGGATTCATACGATTTGATCCAATTTCATAATCAAATTGGGGTGATTGATTTTGAATCCCATCAGCGCACTAAGAAGAAATTTCAGGAAAGCTTAAAAAGCGAAATTGAAAATAGTGACGAGAATGACAATCGACTTGAATTAGGTGTAAGAAAATTTATAGAGTTTTTAAAAGCTAATTGCCAAAATCAAGAAACTGACAAAGCATGTAACGGTAATGGTAAGAAACTTGAAATCCGTGCTTATCCATCTAAAAACATTCACGCTAAAGTTTACATAGGTAAATTTAAGCCAGAGGACCGAGATTATGGTTTTGTTATAACAGGGTCGAGTAATTTTTCGGAGTCAGGTTTTGTAGCAAATAGGGAATTTAATGTAGAACTAAGGACTAAAAGAGACGTTGAATTCGCAGAAGACCAATTCAACACGTTGTGGAAGGAATCTGTAGATATTTCCGAAGACTTTATAGATACAATCACTAAAAAAACTTGGCTAAACGATCAAATTTTACCTTACGAGCTTTATTTAAAACTCATTTACGAGTATCTGGAAGAAGATATTAATCTAGCTGACGAGTTTGATCCATTTTTACCAGATGGATTCATGAAACTAAAATATCAGAATCAGGCAGCGGTTCAGGCTAAAAAGATTTTGGAAACGTATAATGGTGTCTTTCTGGCTGACGTAGTTGGACTTGGTAAAACATTTATAACAGCTTTACTCTTACAACAACTGAGAGGCCGGACACTAATTGTATGTCCACCTGTGCTAAAGGAATATTGGCGATCCTCTTTGTTTGATTTTGGTATTAGAAGTTTTGAAGTTGAATCATTGGGCAAGTTAGAATACATTATAAAAAAGGGCTTGGAGCGTTTTGATTATATTGTAGTAGACGAGGCTCATCGCTTTAGGAATGAAAATACTCAATCTTATGCAAACCTGTTGGATATCTGTAGAGGAAAAAAAGTGATTTTGGTTACTGCTACTCCCTTAAATAACACAGTAGACGATATTTTTGCTCAACTCAAATTATTTCAATCACCCAAAAACTCGACTATTCCCGGTATTCCAAATCTTGAAAAGTACTTTTCAGGTTTCCGTACAAGATTAAAAAAGTTGGAAAAGGATGATCCACAGTATAAAACGTTGACAAAGGAGATTTCCGATGATATACGAAATAGTATTTTGAGGTATGTGATGGTGCGTAGGACAAGGAAAGATGTAATGACCTATTTTAAACAGGATATGAAAATGCAGGGACTAACATTTCCTGCTTTAGATAATCCACAAAAAATAGTGTACGAGTATAAGGGCCAACTGGAGGAAATATTCAAAAAGACTATAAAAAAACTACAGATATTTACCTACGCCAGGTACACACCTTTGCTGTTTTATATAGGAAATAAAACACTTAGCGAGTTCGAAAAGCAACAACAGCGAAACGTTGGAGGTTTTATGAAGGGAATATTGGTAAAACGTTTGGAAAGTAGTTTTCATGCGTTTCGCCAAAGTGTTGACAGATTTATTATATCCTATGAAAAGTTCATTGCTATGTACAATTCCGGTACGCTTTATATTAGTAAAAAAGTAGATGTGTACGACTTAATTGAAAGTGACAATATAGAAAAATTGGAAGCTTTTGTTGAAGATGAGAAAGCACATAAATACGACTCAAAGGATTTTAAAAAGGATTTTATAACTAAACTAGAGTTTGATCTATCTATTTTAAAAAGTGTTAAAGAACTCTGGAGTAATGTTAATTCCGACCCTAAATTGGAGCAGTTTGTTCATGATTTAAAAAATATTGACGCACTTAAAAACAACAAATTAGTAGTATTTACAGAATCAAAAGAAACCGGGGATTACATTTATAAGGCTTTGTGCGACAATTTTCCAAATCAGGTAATGTTTTATTCAAGTATGGGAGGAAGGCATACTGATAAAGAAACTACGTCAAACCACTTGGTTTCTCGCGACTTGATTACAGCAAATTTTGACCCGAACCGAAAAGAAAATTCTAATAATATAAGAATTTTAATTGCAACGGATGTGCTGGCAGAGGGGATTAACTTACACAGGTCTAACGTATTAGTTAACTACGATCTACCGTGGAATCCAACTCGTGTTTTGCAAAGAGCAGGTCGTGTAAATCGTTTGGGTAGCAAGTTTGCAAAAGTGCACATTTTTAATTTTTTTCCTACTACACAATCCGATGAACACCTTGGATTAGAAGTGAATATCACTAACAAAATTCAAATGTTTCATGATATATTAGGGGAGGATGCCAAATATTTGAGTGATGGCGAGGAATTCGGAAGCCAGGAATTGTTTAATACATTAAATAGTAAAAAAGCTTACACAGGCGAGGACGGAGAAGCAGAGTCCGAATTGAAGTATTTGGAACTGATGAGGAAGATCAGGGATGAGAATCCCGATTTGTTCGAAAAGATAAAGAACCTGCCAAAGAAAGCCCGCTCCGGATTTCAAAAAGAAGATATTGAATCGGACAAACTTGTAACCTTTTTCCGAATAGGTAAACTCAAAAAGTTCTACTTAAATGAAAATGGAAAAGCTGATGAAATAACTTTTTTTGACGCTGTAAAGGAGTTAGAATGTTTTCCAATTACAAAGCGTGCTAATACCCCCGATAACTATTATCACCAACTACAGGTTAATAAAGCGCGGTTTGAATTGGATAGCCGTCAGGCTGATGAAGGTCAAATTGATGTGGGTGGTCGCTCCAACGCAAAATATATTGAAAATAGGTTGAAAGACAAAGCTTTTAAAAATTATAAAGGCTTCACGGATTCTGACGATGAATTTATAAATCACGCGAGAGAGATGTTAGAACAAGGTACAATCGCCAAAAGAACGGCCAAAGTGGTCAAAACCGAGATGGAGAAAACATTAGATCCCTTGGAAATGCTCAATATTTTGAGAAAACACATTCGTATAATGACCTTCGAAGACCCGGATAAATCGCAAACGTTTCAAAAACGGGAAGTTATCCTTTCGGGATATATTATCAAATAACTATGGATAAAAGAACAGCGGTTCAACTTATTGAAGATACGTTCAATGCAAATTTTAATGAAGAGCGTTTTACGCTTTTTGCCAAAAACTTACTGAATGATCTGGAACCCAAAAGCAATAGTTATAGCGGTAATTTGATTTGGGATGATTATAAAGATCATATCAATTCTTATAAGCGCATCGGTAAGTACATTGATCCGGAGGGTAATGCCTTAGATGTATTAATAGTACAGGTAGAGAGCGTGAGCAAATTAGAACGCGCCCGTACAACTTTGAGAAACTTTGTAATAAAGCATCTAAGTAAGTTCGAAAAAGATTATGCCTTAGTGGCTTTTTATTCAAAAGAGGATGACGGAGCCGATTGGCGTTTTTCGTTTATTAAATTAGAGTATCACTCTGAATTAGACGAAGAACAAGGTAAAGTAAAGACCAAAAAGGATTTCACACCTGCCAAACGCTATTCATTCTTAGTTGGCAAAAACGAAAAAGCACATACGGCCAAAAATCAGTTGTTGCCTTTGTTGCAAAATATCGCCAATAATCCCACTGTTGAAGAATTAGAGAATGCCTTTAGCATAGAGAAAGTTACGGACGAGTTTTTCAACCAGTATAAAGACCTATACATTAAATTATCAGAACATTTCGAAAATGACGAACATGTAAAATCTGAACTGAAAAAGTCAAATATTGACAACGCCCGATTTACAAAAAAACTATTAGGGCAAATCGTTTTTTTGTATTTTTTGCAGAAAAAAGGTTGGCTGGGTGTAGCACAAAATGCTAAATGGGGTTCGGGTAGAAAACGTTTTGTACAGGAATTGTTTGAGAAGGCCAAAGCTGATAAAGTAAACTTTTTTAAAGACAAACTTCAATACCTCTTTTATGAAGCACTGGCGAAAGAACGTGACAATGAGAACTCTTATTACCAGAAACTAAATTGCAGAATTCCATTTTTAAATGGCGGCTTGTTTGAAGCTGACTATGATTGGCAGAATGCCAATATTTCTATACCTACTGCACTGTTTCGGAATGAAGAAAAGAACAAAGAAGGTGACATTGGAACAGGTGCCTTAGATGTTTTTGACCGTTACAACTTTACAATCAAGGAAGATGAGCCGCTTGATAAAGAAGTAGCTGTTGACCCTGAAATGTTAGGTAAGGTTTTTGAAAACATGCTTGAGGTAACCGAACGCAAAAGTAAAGGAGCCTTCTACACACCAAGGGAAATTGTGCACTATATGTGTCAGGAAAGTTTGATCCACTATTTGGACAATGCACTTAATGATGATACTGGTAATTTTCAGGCAATTGATAGCGATCAAACTGCCTTATTTGGCGGAAGTGCCACCAAAAATGGGCAAGTTAAATTAGAAATAGAACACCGGGCTAAAATTCTTGTACCGAAAAAAGACCTGGAGACCTTTATAAGGGAAGGTCATTTTGCTTTAGAAAACGACCAACGAGTTGCCAATAAAGGCGAAACGAAAACTTATCAATACCAACTACCTGAAAGTGTACGCCAAAATGCAGAGTTGATCGATGAAAAACTTAGTGAAATACGTATTTGCGACCCGGCCATCGGTTCTGGTGCTTTTCCTGTTGGACTTTTACACGAATTGGTAAATGCACAAATGGTATTAAAACCACATTTTGAGCTTAACTATTTAAAAAACAAATTAGATAAATTTGGTTTTAACGAGCGAGAAAGCGTAAATGAAAGCCGGTACATTTACAGATTAAAGCGTCATATTATACAGGAAAGTATTTACGGGGTGGATATAGATGAAAGCGCCATTGATATTGCCAGATTGCGTTTATGGCTATCTCTGGTAGTAGACGAAGATGATTTAGACCCAATTGAAACCTTGCCCAATTTGGATTACAAAATTGTATGTGGTAATTCTTTAATTGGATTACATGCCCAGGGTGCTGATCGATACCCTCAAATTAAAGATGAACTTGAAAAACAAAAGGAGAGATTTTATAACGAAACGAATGAGGTACAAAGAAAATCAATAAGGAGTCAGATAAATAGGAAAATTCAAACCGTATTAAAGACTGCCGAGGATTTTGAAGGCTATAAGATTGATTTTGATTTTAAACTTTTCTTCTCCGAAGTGTGGCGTGAGAAAGGCGGTTTTGATGTGGTTATAGGGAACCCGCCTTATGTTGATATCAAACAACTTCCTAAAGAGTTAGTAAAGTTTTTGTTCAAAGAATTTGAATCAACCGAAAACAGAATAAACTTATACTCGATATTCATCGAAAAAGGATTAATGCTTTGTCGAAATAAAGGAGTACTTATTTTTATAAATCCTAATTCAATGTTACTTAACAGTTCATACAAGATGTTAAGGAAAAAAATAATTGATAAATTAATTCAAGTAATTAAACTGCCCGATAAGATATTTAAAGAAGCAATTGTTGAAACTATTATAATTCAAATAGGATACATTAAAAAACAAGCCAATGTTGCAGGGGCATTTTACAAAAAGGATGAGTCAATAAATTTTGAAAAATTGAAATTTCAAGAATTTGATAGAAATATTTGGAAAAATGATCCAGATACAAGAATAAGTATATTTTCTAACCCTCAACAATTAAAGCTATTATCTGAAATTGAAGCGAACAGAAAATCGTTAGATTCATTTTTTGACTTATGTTTAGGAATAACTCCCTATGATAAATACAAAGGGCATACACAAGAGCAAATCAAGAGTCGTGTCTTCCATTCAAACACTAAACTTGATAAAGACTATGTGCCTTTAATTTCGGGTTCAAATATTCACAGGTTTTACATTAATGAAATAGAAATTGATGAATTTTTGAAATATGGTGACTGGCTAGGTGCTGCACGTCAAAGGAAATTCTTCACGAGTCCCCGTGTAATTGTCCGTCAGATTATTTCAGGAAACCCACTAAGGGTTTATGCAGGTTACACCAATGTAGAATTATATCATACACAGATTGGATTCTCAATTATTTCTAAGGGTAATTCTGATATATCGGTTAAAGTTTTGTGCGCTTATTTAAACTCTGAAGTATTAAACTTTTATCATAAATACAAGTATTTGGATATCGAAAAAAATACTTTTCAAAAGATATTAATTGAGAACTGTAAAGCCTTCCCGATTGATGAAAGAATGGCTCAATCGAAATACCTAATTGAATTAGTCTTAGACTACAATTCTTTTTGTGCGTGTATAGGGGCAAATGAGATAGTTCGATTATTTTACGAAGAATTAAACAATACAATTTTTTATGAAATATATTTCCCGGAACAGGTCAAATCCGCAGGAAAAGATATACTAAAACATTTGTTTGATTTAAAGCCTATAACCGATGGCATGAGTGTTGAAGAAAGATTGACAATCGTCCAAAGTGAATTTGATCGGTTGTATGATCCCGGTCATCCAGTGCGTTTTGCAGTTGAAACATTAGATAGCGTAGAAGCAGTTAGGATAATTAAGGAAGCTTTGAAATGATAAAAATTCAGAAAATTACCATCAATAAATTTAAGGCTTTTACGAAAGAGGAAAAAATATCTATTGGAGGCAACAATGTTTTTATCTATGGTGAGAATGGAAGTGGTAAAAGTTCATTTTATTATGCATTAAAAGACTTTTTTCAAAGCAGCGTAGAAAAAATCGACATAGCATCATTGAGGAATTTTAACTTGAACGATGGTGGTGTCGATTGTTCAATTGAAATCGAGTTTGACGATGGCATTAAAAACATCGTCAACGAAGCAACACGTAATACTAATACAACGCCAATAATAGATGCTAACAGGCTTAAAAGTTTTTTAACATATAAGCATTTGTTGGGGGTGCATAATGTTAAGGTAAATCAGGAACTTGATGTATTTGAACTTATTGTAGAAGGGGTTTTAAAACATTTTAAATCAGCTGCTATCACCAACAATACTGAGTTAGGAGTGCTTTGGCAAAATGTTAAAAAAGAAACAGCAAAACCGTACGGAGCTGGAACTGATTTTTATTTTTCAAGACAAAAAAAGGCGTCTGTGGAATATCAGGCACGACTTCTCAATAATGCATTAAACAGATTATTTTTAACAGGAAATCCCGATTACTTAGCGCCAGAGGTAAATGCTATTTTAGGTAAGCTGTCACCTGGGTTAAAAATAGAGTTTGTTAGGCATACTGTAACTGTTAACGATATAGGTCAAATCACTAAACCTAAAATTATACTTGAAGTATATGATAATGGACAATCCTTAAACGCTAAGTCTCCACACTTTTCACTTAATGAAGCAAAATTATCCGCCATAGCCATAAGTATTTTTTTGGGTTCAATCGTAAGACAACGTGTTTTTTCCCCTGAAATCAAGCCGCTATTTTTAGATGATATTTTGATCGGACTCGACAATGAAAACCGTTTAAAATTACTATCTCTATTACAAGAAAAGGATATACCAGATGCTGATAAGGTTTTTAAGGATTTTCAAATCTTTATAACAACCTATGATAGGTATTGGTACGAAGTATCAAAGCTTAATTTGAAAGGCTGGAAATTTATAGAATTTTATAAGGGCGCTAATGGCCCCCAATTAATTTACAATGAAAAAACCTTTCTCGAAAAGGCCAAAGCTTATTTAGATGCTTTTGATTTTCCTGCATGTGCTCATTATTTAAGAAAAGAGTGTGAACGTAGCTTGACAGAAAAATTGCCTGAAACCTATATTGTTGGCGAGGGAATTAAAGGATTAATAAAGCCACCTAAATTAGAAACCTTAATTGAGCGGCTGGGAGATTATTATAATGATTTAGGCTTACAACCACCGACCACATTAATCGATAATCTGCAAAATTACAAGAGCATTCTTTTTAATCCTATGTCACATAGTGACATAGAAAGCCCTATTTACAAAAACGATCTTGAACTAGCTTTTACAACAATTAGAGAGCTTAATGCGATAATGTTACCTGTGAGGACTTTAGTAATTAAAAAAGGAACTATTTTTACTATTGATGTTCCCTCCATTAACTATACAGCGGAAGTAGAAATGGCAAAAGATATATATAAGGTTGATGATGCTGGTAACATCAGTATAAGTCCGATAGTCTTTTTGTTTAAAAGTTGGAAACGGGAAGGAGTACAGTTTGCTAATTCAACGGGGAGTCCTCCCTCGGCATTAACGAATGCTGATCGATTGCAGAAGATAAAAGAAAGCCCTTTCGGCTTATTAAAAGCAATGGACGGGCTCAATCATACATGTACAGATAGAGGCGTTGCTATCTTGACCGAAGAGGAATTGAAGAAAGCTATGAACACATCGGGCAACAGTCTTTTTGATACTATTGCTTAGATAAGAGAATGGTTTTGAAACCAAATCTTAACAGCTTCGACTAATTTAGTCAGTAATTAAAACCTTATAGCATGAACCAAAAACTTAAAAATAGAATCGAGGCTAAGGACACAAGTATTAACGCCTTATTAAAAGATCAAAAATTTACTATTGATTATTTTCAACGCGAATATCGTTGGCAAGAAAAACACATTAAATTGTTGATTGAGGATTTAACTACAACATTTCTAAAGTCTTATAAGCAAGGCGATAAACGATCGGAGGTAGCTAATTACCAAAGTTATTATTTAGGGCCCGTTGTTTTCAGTGTTAACGCGGAAAACGGAAAGAAATCAATTATAGACGGTCAGCAACGCATTACCTCAATAACTCTATTGCTGATTTATCTTAACCATTTACAAGAAGAAAGTTCTCAAAAGGTAAATATTAGTGAACTGATTTTTTCGGAGAAATACGGAGAAAAGTCCTTCAATATGAGTGATGAAAGTCGAGAATCCTGCTTAAAGGCATTATTTGAAACTGGCATATACGAACGCGAAGAAAGTGATGATGAAACTATTGGAAATATTATAGAACGTTATGAGAATATAGACGAAAGCTTTCCCGAAGAAATAGATGATGCAGCTTTACCTTTTTTTATAGACTGGTTTGTTGAAAACGTAGTCATTGTCGAAATAACCGCATATTCTGACGAAAATGCTTATACAATTTTCGAAACGATGAACGATAGGGGTCTAAACTTGACTCCCACAGAGATGCTAAAAGGGTACATATTATCGAAAATCACAGATAAGAAACAAAGAACAGAAATAAACGAAATCTGGAAAGAGCAAATTCAATTACTTCACGAATACGGTGAAAACTTTGATAATAATTTTTTTCAAGCATGGTTTAGAGGCAAATATGCGGTAAGTATTAGGCCAGGAAAAGCAGGATCAGAAAATCAAGATTTTGAATTAATAGGCTCGCGTTTTCATAGTTGGTTCAAGGATAATCATAAAGAATTGTTTGATTTAACAACTTCCGATGAATTTTATACATTCTTTAAAAATCAATTTCCATTTTTTGTTAAATGGTATTTAGCTTGCTATAGTGCACAGTGGAAATTTGATAAATCGTTACCACATTTGAGATATATTTATACTTGGGGCATAGCTGAATCATTACAAGAACCTTTATTACTTGCAAGCGTAAATTATAGAGACGACGATCAGACAATTAAATTGAAATTAGATTTCGTAGCAAGGTATATTGAAATTTTTACAGTCAGGCGAAGCGTAAACTCTAGGAAGTTTGGTCAAACAACGATTAAATATACAATGTTTAATGTGGTCAAATTGATTAGGAACAATAGTCGGGAAAAGCTTTCTAAAAATTTAGTTAAAGAGGTAAATCAAATTCCGGAAACTTGGCAAGGTGTCCATAACCTTGTTTTAAATCAAATGAATAAGAGATTTATTAAACACTTTTTATCTAGAATTTCAAGTTACATTGATAACGTTGTAGGCAAAAATACCATTTATGACACCTATCATAATCCAGATGGAAAGCACTTTGAAATTGAACATATATGGGCAAATAAGTTTAAAGAACATAGAGATGAATTTGATCAAGAGAACGAGTTTAGTGGATGGCGTAATTCTATAGGGGCATTGATTCTTTTACCGCAGGGTACTAATCAATCATTTAATAGCGATAAGTATCCTTCTAAATTAGAACATTATATTAAGGAGAATACGTATGCGCAAACGTTGCATCCCAATTATTACGTTAAGAACCCTAATTTCTTGAAGTCCGAAATAATCAAGGAATTGGGTTTTAAACCGCACCCGGAGTTTAAAAAGTTAGATATAGATAATCGGATTGAATTAGTGAAGAATATCTGCGAACATATATGGTCATCCGACTATTTTTTAACTGACTAGATTGGCGATGAATTGATTCAAATCGTGGTATGTTCGATGTATTTAGCCCCGGTTACCTAAATTTAGGAATTTCAAATAGGTCACCGAATGAATCCTAAAAAATCGCTTGAAATGAGTAGTTTTGAGAATCGAGTAGGAAGTAAGGGATTATTTCCCTTACTGTCCTCTCACACCACCGTACGTGCCGTTCGGCATACGGCGGTTCATTAAACATTAACAGTTTTCAGCGGGGTTGTGATGTCTTTCAGACTTACAAACCCCGCTTTCTTTAAAAAGGCATTGTTTAAGGCTCTTGCAAGGATAGGACTATGCACCGTTCGCCAGTACCCTTTTCGGGTGTTACCCCACTGGTAGGCTTGATTGGATTTTATTCCAAGCTTCTCCAAGTGTTGGATTCGGGTCTTTACCCTTTTCCATTGTTTCCAGTAACATAGGCGTATCCGGCTTCTTACCCAGTGGTCGAGTGCTTCAAATACCGATTTCGCGTCGCTTAGCTTAAAGTAGTTCCCCCATCCATGGTTTAGTCGCCTGATTCGCATCATGCGGTCTTCCATTGCATAGGGTTTGCTCCGGCAGGTTATCTGCCTGATTTTGTCCTTGTAAGCGGCGATACTTTTACGGTGCACCGAGATTCCTTTTTCTCCTTTCTTGTGATAGAAAGTAAAGCCTAACAGCTTACTGAACCATGGGCGTGTCACTGAACTCTTCTCCATGTTAACCTTTAGCTTCAGTTCCTTTTCTATATAGGTACTGATGCTTTCCATTACCCGTTCACCTGCCCGCTTGCTTTTGACATAGATACTCACATCATCGGCATAGCGCACAAACCGGTGGCCACGTTTCTCCAATTCTTTATCCAGCTTATCAAGGATGATATTGGACAGTAGCGGGCTTAACGGGCCGCCCTGGGGAACGCCCTGTTTACAAGGTGTTAGTTCCCCTTGTTCCTGAATTTCTGCACGGAGGATTTTGTGGATGAGTTTAAGTACTCGTTTATCCTGTATCTTCCGGCTTAATTCGTTCATCAGGTAATCGTGGTTAACACGGTCGAAGAATTGTGCCAGGTCTAGATCGACTACATGACTGTAGCCTGCATTAATGTACTCCTTTGCCTTCTGTAAGGCTTGGTGTGCATTCTTTTCTGACCGGAACCCGTAGCTATTTTCCGAGAAGTCAGCATCATACAGCTTAGTTAGCTCCTGCGATATGGCCTGCTGTATCAGCCTGTCCATGTACGTGGGGATGCCTAATTTGCGTTCGCCTCCGTTGGGTTTAGGGATGGTTACACGTTTTACAGCCTGTGGCTGATACGTTCCGGTTTCAAGCTTAGTCCTTACCGTTTCCCATTCAGTTTTAAGCTGGCCGGGAAAGCCTGCTGCTCCTATGCCATCTACTCCGGCTGCTCCCTTGTTTCCCGTGACCTGTCGGTAGGCCACCTGCATGTTTGATTTGCTGATGATTTCTTCCAGTAGCATTTCGTCTGCACTTTTTTTTTTTTTTTTCCTGCCTCCTCGTTTCCTTCCTTCTTTCAGGTCATCGTTCAGCGCTCCCTGTTATCTTTCTGCTTCCAGCATATCCGTTACAGGCAAGTCCTCCATCCGGAGGTTTCTGCTTTCTTTGCGATGATCCCATTACCAGAGATACTCCTCGGACGTTTAATGTTCAGCCCTTCTCCCGTTCGTACGGAATACTATGGCTTCGGCTGACTTCTGATAAACAAGCCTTGCATCGCTGCATGCTCTTGCTCCTTCGGGCTGCGCTTCTCCCTCCGTCCACTGTTTATCAGATCTCCCCGGGTAAGAACGCAAACTTTCTCTCCATATACCTGTCAGATTTACAGCCTCATGTTTCGGATAGTTTTGGGCTTCGTTTTGTTTAGCAAACTCGCCCACATAAGACTGCCTGATCTGCTTCCTGTTCGTCAGGCCAGAGATTTACCGCCGGCTTCCTTCAGATTCCTCCTCGCGAAGGACACCCTTGCCTTTGATTAACGCTTCCCACTATCAAGGCGCGTTCGGGACTTCCACCCTATAGTTTGCGCCCGTGCCGGGCGCACTAAAAAAACCGCTTAAATCATTGATTTAAGCGGTTTGTGGAGGGCTTTGATGCATTAATAGCTGAATGGACGGCACCCAAACTCGTGGCTTCTATTTCAACGATTTGTATATTCATTCCAGGAACTTTTATTTTCTGCCAATCTCATTTTTAAGTTTTGCATATCTTCCTTCAATTTCCTTTCTACGACCTTCGCATAAATCTGAGTGGTTGTGATTTTTGTATGCCCTAACATTTTGCTTACTGTTTCAATGGGTACACCGTTTGAAAGCGCAATGGTAGTAGCAAAAGTATGCCGGGCCAAATGAAAAGTTACATATTTGGTAATGTTATATTTAACGTGCCGATTTAAGGACAATTAAGAAATCCTACCAAACGGAACTTTTGCCTAAATGTACTTTTGCTAATGGACATATGCCGGTTGGTTATTTCGTGTATATAAGCACTGAAAACAAAATTCAAAATTCGGCTTTTTAAATCGGAAAAGTATTTTGTAATCAGGGGGGTAATTTTTCATGCTTTTTATTCAAATCAATTAACTATCTGAATGCGCTTCCATTGACAGCTACCTCCATTTCCGCTACTTAAAAGACGGGAGCTATCTAACTACAATTTGATCAGGATATCGCCGTGTTAAGTGCACAGAGGTTTGGCTTTCTTTAAGGTTGGCTGAGGGGGAAATAAATGAAAAAACCCCTTAAATAAGCTATTTAAGGGGTTTTCAGACCCGTCCAAAGGGTAAGTCGTGCGCACCACCTGGGCTCGAACAGTGCGAACTACATTGCATAGGAAATATCGCAGATGTTTAAGGCTTTATTGAACAATCAGTATCATGTCAATGATAGTTTTTGTTTAAGAGCATGCATATCGTCCTTAAGTTTTCTTTCTACTACACGAGCGTATATTTGCGTAGTGGCAACCTTGGTATGGCCCAACATCTTGCTGACTGTTTCAATTGGCACTCCGTTTGATAGGGTAACCGTAGTAGCGAAAGTGTGCCTGGCCATGTGAAAAGTCAGGTTTTTGTGAATACTGCATAAATCAGCTATTTCCTTGAGGTAACTATTCACCTTCTGATTGGACAACAGTGGGAACACTGTTCCATTGTACAATGATCTTTCGTTCGTTTTATATTTGTTGATCAGATTTACAGCTTTCGGCAGTAGGGGAAGGTTGACCGGCTCCAATGTTTTTTCGCGGGCCGTCCTGATCCATAGGTCGCCATCTACTGCCGTAACGACTTGGGTTGGTTTCAGGCTCATCAAATCACCGTAGGACAAGCCAGTATAGCAGCTAAAAATAAAAAGGTCCTTGATGAGTGAAAGTCTTTCTAAATCGAAGGACTTGTTCTCTATGGCGCGGAGCTCTGCCTCTGTAAGAAAATCCCTGGCAATTTTTTTCATCCTGATTTTGAACGTCGCAAAAGGGTCTCGGTCGATCCACTGCATATCCTGAGCGAGATGTACCATCTTCTTCAATCTTTTAAGGTGGACCTTGATCCCGTTATCATTTAAAGGTTTATGATGATCCTTTGGCCGTTGGGTTCTAAGAAAGGCATCAAAGCCTTGGATAAATCCATGGTTAAGGTCTTTAAGCAAAAGGTCATCTGCACGGTAATTGGTAGCGACATATCTTGACAGGTAGCGCTGCGTGACAAGGTAATGCTTCATAGTTGCCGGATTAAGGCTTTTGCCTGAAGTTTCGTTATGATAGGCCATCATTCGGTTCATGGTGTAGGTTTCATCGGTCTCCCCCAAAAAGAGGTCTTTGATGGTTTTCGTCGTCAGTAGCTTACCCTTTAGCAGTAGTTCCTTATAACAGTTACCAAGGGATAGCCGCACCTCATCAAGATAAGCGTTTACTGTACGAGACTCGTCGCGGGTACCTTTCGCAGCACCTTTACCAAAATCCCATATGGACAAGCTGATCTGTTGTTTAAGCGCAATGAAGGCTTTTTCCTTGTTTACGGTCACGGCGGCATAAAGCGGCGCTCTACCGTCTTTGGCTTTGTCGGATTTAATAGTGAAATAAACCCTGAACGATTGTGAAGTTTTCATAATAAATAAAAATTAAGTTTAAATGCTTCATCCGCTCTGATTTAATTAATATCTCTGGTGTATCGATCAAACCTAATCTATAATATGCTGCAATTAACTGATCAGCAATTTGTTAGGTCATTTTCGAACACCTAAGTTAAAAACTATTCAGAGGTGTTCAGTTAGGTGTTCAGAAACCTGGGGTTAGAAAGGGTTGTTGAAGGGTAAATTAATGGAAAACCCCTCTAAACAAGCAGTTTAGAGGGGTTTCATGCGCCTTGTTGGGCGACTTCGTGATCCCAATAGGATTCGAACCTATGACCTACAGATTAGAAATCTGTTGCTCTATCCAGCTGAGCTATGGGACCATCTGCGGATTTTTCCGCAATGCAAAGATGCAAAAATCCGGCAAAACTGGCAACCACTTATTTTAAGTTTATTGTTGAATTTTCTATACGTACAGCACAAGGGATTTACCAATGCTTTTGAATTCCGGGAGATGCAGGCCGTTTTGCTTCGGTTTTATTTGACACCGGCTAATTAAAGAACCTCAGTTACGGGTATTTAATCCAGTTTATAATGCCTTCTTCCGCTATGGTCGCCCAATGTAATTGCATATTTTAGACCCAGGGCATAATAATTGTAAACAAAAAAAGCTTTTGCATTACTACCATAATACCCGTCGGGACCCTTGCTGGTGGCACAATTAATACTACAGCTAAGGTCGGCCTTTAAATAGCAAAACGACAAATAAAACTACTTTATTCAAATTAATACATTTAAATTATTGGATCTGATTAGCATGGTGAAGATACCTGTTTTTTATTTAGCTGTTAATTTCCCGGCAAATGGTTAAGTCATATTTACAGGTAAAAATATCAATTTCCGGTTAAAAATAATTAACGTTTATATTTCGATAAAATTAACGGTTCAAACTTAGGTTTATTTCATTGCCACTACCTGAATTTAATAAAATGCAATCTCCCTGCCGAATGCCTGCCTGCTGTCCGCAAGGCATCAGAAAAAACAAATGCACCAAACAAATTTTCTAAGCTAAATATTTGCCAAAAAAAACATATAATTGCATTGATTATAAACCTGCGACTTAATAAAGCAGGCGAATTTATATGTGAATTTTACAGTTAATATTTTGATGAAAAGTATTGACAATGCATGTATTTTAAGTGCAAAATTGTTGATTAATCGAAAAAACAGGCTTAATTCTCAATTAAAAATCAGTTTTTTACTTTTTAAAAATGCAAAGTGTTTTTTTTACAATAAGTAAATCATACTTTTATCAAATTTTTTTAAATAAACTTAATTTATGATCATAATTGCTGACGGTGGCTCAACCAAAACCAACTGGTGCCTGGTTACCGAAGAGGGTAAAAAAGTGTACTTTAACACCGAAGGTTATAACCCGTATTTTTCGGGTACAGACTATATTATCGAGTCGTTAGGGAAAACTTTACCGACTGACCTTGAAAAGGACAAAATTACCGAAGTTAACTACTATGGCGCAGGTTGTTCCACAGCCGAAATGCGTAAAATTGTTGAAGAGGCTATGAAAGTGGTCTTCCCAAAATCAAAGGTTTTTATCGGCCACGACCTGCTTGCCGCAGCCAGGGCCCTGCTTGGGAATAACGAAGGCTTTGCCGCCATTTTAGGCACAGGCACCAATACCTGTATATATGATGGCAAAGAAGTTATACAAAACATCGATTCGGGCGCTTATATATTAGGCGACGAAGGCAGTGGCTGCTATATCGGCAAGAAGCTTTTAACCGATTATTTAAGAGGTTATATGCCCGAGGCTGTCCGCAAAAATTTCTGGGAAACCTACAAGCTTACACCCGATGATATAAATGAAATAGTTTATACCCAGCCGCGCGCCAATCGTTTTTGTGCAAGTTTCAGCAAATTTGTTTATGATAGCCCGGTGAATATCGAATATTCACGCAACCTGGTACGCACCTCGTTCGAGGATTTTTTCCGTAACCTGGTTACTCATTATCCCAACTATCAAAAATACACCTTTAACTGTATAGGGTCAGTTGGTTACAATTTCAGAAACGTTTTAGAAGAATTGGTTGTTGAAAACGGAATGGTTGTCGGCAACATCATCCGCTCACCTATAGATAACCTTGTAAAATTCCACATGGAACTTTCAACAAGCCAGATATAAGGTGAGTAGTGAGTAGTGAGTAGTGAAAGGCAAAGCAATGAAAAGCTGCGGTGAATATGTTTCATCGCGGCTTTTTGAATTATCTGAATCTTCAAAAAAAAACTTTTCACCTTTCACCCCAAATTCATGTCATTATGAAAAATCTTGGCGTACTTACGGCGGTCAAATTTATATAGTTTGGCGGCACGGTATGATACGCCTTTTTGTTTTTCGTCCAGCTCTTTTAAAAATCCGAAGCTCAGCATCTTCTTTCTGAAATTTCTTTTATCCAATTTTTTATTCTCCACAGCCTCATAAAGCGACTGCAACTGGGTGAGTGTAAATTTCTCAGGCAATAATTCAAATGCTATAGGCTGGTAATTTAAACGCCTTCGTATTTTATTGAAGCCTGTTTTAAAAATCTCCGAGTGGTCAAAGGCCAGTTTTGGCAATTCATTAACCGGGTGCCAGATAGCTTTCCGCGCAAACTGGGTAACAGGCCGCAATTCTTTTTGCCCGTTAATACGTATCAGCGCATAATAGGCAACGGTAATTACCCGACCCTGCGGGTGCCTGTTAACTTCGCCAAAGGTGTAAAATTGCTGCATGTGCAAATCGCGCAAGCCGGTAAGTTCGTATAAAATACGTTCGGCAGCATCGTCAATGCTTTCGTCCTGCTCAACCATGTAACCGGGCAGTGCCAGCCAGTCCTTAAAAGGTTCCTCGTTACGTTCAATGAGTAGTATTTTAAGCTCGCCTGCTTCAAAACCAAATATTACACAGTCAATCGAAAAAACTGACTCAAATGTAGGTAGTTTTACTTCTTCCAAAAGTCGATAAATATTAGGTTGATAATTATAATTTAAAATGGTTAACGGCTAAAGTAAAAAAAATAAATTAAATTTAGTAGTGTAATTTTCACACAGTATATTCGTGCCTTCAAATTAGTAGTGTAAAGATGCGTAAAATTTCAAAACTCGCAGTACTTACCTCCGGCGGTGATGCACCGGGAATGAACCCCTGCATCAGGGCTGTAGTGCGTACTGCCATATATAACGGGTTAGCGGTAACAGGGATCAGGCGGGGTTACCAGGGCCTCATTGAAGACGATATGTTTGAAATGGAGGCGCGCTCTGTAAGCAATATCTTAAATTTAGGCGGCACCATTTTAAAAACTGCGCGTTGTTTACCTTTTCGCACAGACGAAGGAATAGAAACCGCATACCAGAATTTAAAAAAACACGAAATCGACGCTCTTGTAGTAATTGGCGGCGATGGTACATTTACAGGCGCCTTGCGTTTTTCACAAAAATATCCGGATATAGCGGTTTTGGGAGTACCCGGAACTATTGATAATGACCTTTACGGATCAACCTATACGCTTGGTTTTGACACTGCAACCAATACTGTGATTGAGGCAATTGACAAGATACGCGATACTGCCGATGCGCATGACCGTTTATTTTTTGTTGAAGTAATGGGCCGTGATTCGGGTGCTATTGCATTGCGTGCAGGCATCTCATGCGGGGCCGAAGCAATTTTATTGCCCGAAAAAGCAACAGCCATCGACGATCTCATTGAAAATTTGAAAAACGGCCAGCACAATAAAAAATCATCCAGTATAGTAATTGTTGCCGAAGGCGATAAAAATGGCGGGGCTTACGATATTGCAAAAAAGGTGCAGAAAGAAGTAAAGTTTTACGATGTAAAAGTTACTATATTAGGTCACCTGCAACGGGGCGGCAGCCCGTCAGCATTTGACCGGATATTGGGGAGCCGTTTAGGTTTTGCAGCAGTAAATGCCTTGATAAAAGGTAACTCGCAGATGATGGTAGGCCTGCAGGCCAACTTTATTAAATTAACCCCCCTTGAAGAAGCGCTAACTCAACACCAATTTAAACTGGAAGAAGACCTGATGGAGATGGCTGACATACTTTCAATCTAAATAAATGATCGCAGTTGTATATAGCGGATCAAACAATGCCGACTGGAGACTGGCTGAAAAAGACAGGATAATAGCCACATTTAAAACCGGCGGTATAAATCCCTATTTTGATGACGAAAAAAGGATCATCCAGCTGCTCAGCAAGAACATTAACCTGATACATCATGCCGAAGAAATAAAAAGAATTTATTTTTTCGGGGCAGGCGCATCGTCACCCGAACTTAAAGCTGTTGTATATAATGCTTTATCCGCCTTTTTTAAAAACGGCAAAGTTACCGTAGGTCACGATATTGACGCCGCAGCTATTGCCTGCTGCAAAAACTCGCCGGGGATAGTGTGTATTTGTGACAGCGGCTCAAATGGGGCATGGTACAATGGTAAAAAAGTAAGTCCCAATAATTATGGCCTTGGCTATATACTGGCCGATGAAGGCTCGGGAAACTGGCTTGGGAGGCAACTGATAAAAGGGTTTATGAGCCAAACCCTTCCCGAAAATATCCTCAAAAAGTTTGTGCAACGGTATGACCTTGACCGGAAAACACTTTTAGAGAAAGTTTACCGGCAAAAGCATCCTGCTCTGTTTTTGAGTTCATTCACAGAGTTTTTTGTAGATAATGTTGAAGATAATTATATAAGTGACATCATAAAAAATGGTTTCCGGATAATGGTAAATACTTATTTATTGCCCTTGCATGATGAACATCCCGATGCTTTTTTGTATTTTGCGGGCTCTGTTGCAGCAAGCTTTCAAAACCATTTATATGAGGCTGCTGCCGATGCAAAACTAAAAATTGCCAATGTCATAAAAGAACCCATAAACAATTTATTAACATACTATTCAAGTAAAAATTAGAAAAAATCATGAAAATAGGAATTAACGGTTTCGGCCGTATTGGCCGCCTGGCATTCAGGGCCGCAATTGAAAGACCCGACATTGAAGTTGTTGGTATTAATGACCTTGTTGAGCCTGATTATATGGCTTACATGCTAAAATACGATTCAACTCACGGACCTTTCAAAGGCACTATTGCTGTTGAAGGCGGTCACCTGGTGGTAAACGGTAAAACTATCCGTGTAACTGCCGAAAGAGACCCCGCTAACTTAAAATGGAATGAAGTTGGCGCAGAAGTAATTATCGAATCAACAGGTTTGTTTTTAACAAAAGAAACTGCCCAAAAACATATTGATGCAGGCGCTAAAAAGGTAGTGATGAGTGCACCGGCTAAGGATGATACCCCTACTTTTGTAATGGGTGTTAATCACAAAAAACTTACTGCTGATCAAACCATTGTTTCAAATGCATCATGTACAACCAATTGCCTTGCTCCTATCGCAAAGGTATTGAATGATAATTTTGGAATTGAAGAAGGCTTAATGAGCACTATACACGCGGTTACAGCAACACAAAAAACGGTTGACAGCCCTTCAGCTAAAGACTGGAGAGGCGGACGCGGCGCTTACCAGAACATCATCCCTTCATCAACCGGCGCTGCCAAAGCAGTTACCCTGGTTATCCCTGAACTTAAAGGTAAATTAACCGGCATGTCTTTCCGTGTACCTGTTCCTGATGTTTCTGTTGTTGACTTAACCGTACGCCTTAGCAAACCTGCTTCGTATGACGCCATTAAAAAGGCAATGAAAGATGCTTCAGAAGGCGAACTGAAAGGTATTTTAGGGTACACTGAAGACGACGTAGTATCTGAAGATTTTAAAGGCGATGCACGCACATCAATATTTGATGCAAAAGCCGGCATAGCCCTGAATGATAACTTCGTAAAAGTTGTATCATGGTATGATAATGAGTGGGGATACTCCAACAAACTGATAGACCTGATTCAGGAATTAGGAAAAGTTTAATTAATTAAAATCCTGTAAAATAATAAATCCCGGCCAAAAACCGGGATTTATTATTTTACAGGATTTTATTACAAAAAGCTGTTTTGTTATGTATTCTTCTTCTTTCTACCAATATTTACATCAGCTCTTTATCCTTTTTCTCGTGATATGTTTTGTAAGCAAGGTAGTAAAAAAACAGGCACATAATCAAATTCAATACAATTCCGGTGAAGTTAAGCACCGGGTATTCAATAACGATTTGAAAGATGATCAGAATCAAGGCAAGCGTTCCCGCGATGAGATATAAGATCAAAAATTTTGGGTTCATATATACGGATTTTTTTTAACCAAATATTACGATCCGGCAAGCCTTTATTAATGGTAGTAAATGATTATCCCAAAGATAGGTATTCGCCTACAAACTTTACTTCAATCACAAAAGCAAATTAGCCTTGCCTTCTTACTCCACCTTCAGCAGGGTAAGTTTTGTATGCCAGGAAGAAAACTACAAGATCAGGGACTGAAATTAATAAAACTAAGCCTGGATTAAGTCTGTCAGCACCGTATGCAGCAAAGGTCACAATTAAATGAAATAACAAATATGCCAATCCGGTAAAGCCCATAAGTAAATAAATAGAACGATATTTTGGATTCATAACTCAACGCCGGCTGTTTTATAAAGCCAACGGTTCTTTTACGTTGTCACGATAAAAAAGTTATAATGAAATTATAATCCTGAATAAACCGTTAAATCCCTCATTTTTTCAATTCATATTTTGGCGGTACAACTTTAACCCTCTTAAATATAGTTGTTCCCAAAGGGGGAATTGTTATTTTAATAGAATTCTCCCGTCCATGCCAGTTCACGGTTTCCGTACTGACAGGTGCGGTGTTTTCAAGCCCGCTCCCCCAAAATTTGACTGCATCCGAGTTAAATATTTCAACCCAGTTACCTTTTTTATGAACCCCTACCCTGAAATTATGATGAGGTATAGGCGTCATGTTTAAAATAACCACAAGTTCGTTTGCTTCATCATGCCCTTTGCGGTTATAAATAAGAATCGAATCGTTTGAATTTCCTCCGTCAACCCATTCAAAACCTTCGGCTTCGAAGGCCTTTTCATACAATGCGGGTTCGTCTTTATAAAGCTGGTTCAAAGTTTTTACCACTTCTTTTATGCCCTGGTGATTTGGATATTCGAGCACATGCCAGTCTAACGAGTTTTGAAAATTCCACTCGTTTCCCTGACCAAATTCAGCACCCATAAAAAGCAGTTTTGTGCCGGGATGGGTAAACATATAACTGTACAGCAACCGTAAATTGGCAAACTGCTGCCATTCATCACCCGGCATTTTACGCAGCATTGAACCTTTTCCATAAACAACCTCATCATGCGAAAAAGGGAGCATAAAATTTTCGGTGAAAGCATAGATCAAACTAAAGGTGATCTGGTTATGATGGTATTTACGATATAAAGGATCGGTTGAAAAATACTTTATGGAATCATGCATCCAACCCATCATCCATTTCATACCGAAACCCAGTCCGCCCGCATAAACCGGGCGGCTTACTCCTGTAAATGATGTAGATTCTTCGGCGATAGTTTGTGTATCAGGGAAATGGCTGTAAACAGCTTCATTAAATTCTTTTAAAAACGAAATAGCCTCCAGGTTTTCATTACCGCCATAAACGTTGGTTTCCCATTCGCCATGGTTACGGGAGTAATCAAGATATAGCATTGAGGCTACCGCATCCACACGCAAACCGTCAACATGGTATCTGTCGAGCCAAAACAGGGCGTTGCTTATTAAAAACGCACGTACCTCGTTGCGTCCGTAGTTAAATATGTACGATTTCCAGTCGGGGTGAAAGCCCTTTCGGGGATCAGCATGCTCAAAAAGATGCGAACCATCAAATTTATATAAACCATGGGCGTCACCGGGGAAATGCGAAGGCACCCAATCCAATATAACGCCTATGCCGGCCTCATGCAGCTGTTCTATCAGCGACATCAACTGCTGCGGCGTACCGTACCTGCTTGATGCTGCATAAAACCCGGTGATCTGGTATCCCCAGCTCGGATAATAGGGGTGTTCCATTACCGGCATAAACTCAACATGGGTAAAACCCATTTCCTTTATATAAGGAACAAGTTTATCAGCAAGCTGCGTGTAGGTTAAAAATTCATCGGGGCTCTCCACACTTCGGGCCCATGAGCCGATATGCATCTCGTAAACAGAATATGGGCGACTTAATGCATTGTGTCCGTAACGGCTTGCCATCCAGTCGCCGTCTTTCCACTCGTAAAAAGTATCGGCTACTATTGATGCAGTATGCGGGGCAACTTCCCAGCGCAGGGCGAATGGATCGGCTTTTTCAAGATCCTCGCCTGTTGTGGCATTTATAAAATATTTATAGGTTTCGCCGTTGCCAATATTGGGGATAAAACCTTCCCAGATACCCGAACCATCCCAACGGACATATAAAGGGTGCGAACTGCGGTTCCAGCCGTTAAAATTTGCAATAACTGATACATAATGCGCATTTGGGGCCCAAACGGCAAAATATGTACCTACAACGCCATTAAATTCAATAACGTGGGAGCCTAACTTTTCATATAGCTTATAATGCTTTCCTGATTTGAATAAAGAAATGTCAAAATCAGTAAAACGACTGTAACCCTCAACATTCTTCAACGGGTTGCCGGCAGCTACCCCGTTATCTGAGGACGTTTTTTTTTCTTTTATCGAACCTGCGACTTTTTTTACCGTTTTTTCAGCAGCCGGTTTCTTAACGGCAGATTTAACCTTTTTTTCACCTGTAGGTTTGCCAGGTGTTTCTTTGCCGGTATCAATTTTGCTTTTTGCCATATATTTGTGCCTGCAAGGCCTTATTAACTGTTAAATTTTTCTATTTCAAATAATATTAATAAATAGAGTCAAGATACAAGAGTCAAGAGCCAAGACAAAATTCAGGCTCATCCCCGGCTCTTGATTCTTGGTTCTTGGTTCTTAATCGTTCTAACTTATCACCAATTGCGTAAAATTCTTTCTCAATTTTAGTATCAGTGATTTATCTTTATCAATAATAAAATCTTTTACCTCCTTATTATCAACTATGATACGCGCCGGTTTAAAAGGCAGGCCGATAATATTAAACTCATAGTTTTCATAACGCGGTGTATATAAGCCTTCCATACTTTGCTGAATGGTTAACCTGTTATTTTTACCATGCACCACAAATTTCTTTTCGAGGTAAATATCCTGTTCGTAGGCAAACGTTTCGCCATAGTCTTCAAAAAGGAATGAATTTACTTCGTAATCACTAAAGTAAACATTCAGCTTCACTTCTTCTATTTCTTTTTCGCCCACATATTGCATTACAGGGTATTCGGGTATTACTGATCCTGCTTTTATAAATATGGGCATAGTATCAAGCGGCGTAGGCACCGTAATTTCTTTGCCCCCTTCTGTTACCTCGTTGGTCCAGAAATTATACCACATTCCTTTTGGCAGGTAAACATTTCTGGAAGCCTGCCCGGGCCCGAGTACCGGGCAAATCAATATTTTATCGCCATAAGTAAACTCGTCCTGGCGGAAGTGATTGCTCAGTTCATCCTGCTCATGCATCACCACCGGCCTCAATATAGGGAAGCCATACCTGTGGTGTTCCCAAAATATAGAGTATAAATAAGGCAACAAACGGTAGCGAAGCTCTATAAATTTGCGGTTGATAGAAGTAAAAGGTTCGCCAAAGCTCCAGGGTTCCCTCTCTTTAGTATCACCGGCAGAATGCGCCCGCATCAACGGCGAAAACGTGCCCATCTGTATCCAGCGGGTAAACAATTCGCCATCAGGCTCACCGCTAAAACCGCCAATATCCGTTCCGCAAAAAGAAATACCCGATACCGATAAACGCTGGCATTGTATGTTGCCCAATTTCAGATGCTCCCATGACGCCACGTTATCCCCCGTCCAAACGGATGAAAAACGCTGAACACCAGAGTAGCCCGCCCTTGTAATGGTAAAAGGGCGTTTATTTTTCATTGTTTTACGCAAACCTTCGTAGGTGGCGCGTACCATTTGCATCCCATAAATGTTGTGTGCCTTACGGTGCGATCCGCGGTGCCCGTCATACTGGTGGCGCACATCATCAGGGAAAGTACCTGCGCCAAATACGGCAGGTTCATTCATATCGTTCCAAACGCCCGCCACGCCCATTTGTACCAGTTCATCAAACAAACCTGCCCACCATTCGCGCACTTCGGGATTGGTAAAATCAGGAAACTGGCAGCGGCCCGGCCAAACGTGGCCCTCCATAAAGTAGTCGTCACTGCGACGGCAGAAATACCGGTTCTTTTTACCTTCTTTAAAAACTGAATAGTTATCGTCCACCCTTATTCCGGGATCAATGATCACCACCGTTTTAAAGCCATCGTCAGCCAGCTCTTTTATCATCTTTTTAGGATCAGGGAAATATTTCCGGTTCCAGGTGAAGCAGCGATAGCCATCCATGTAATCAATATCGAGGTAAATCCCATCGCATGGGATTTTATTTTCACGAAAGCCGTTAGTTATCTTTTTTACTTTTGACTCGGGGTAATAGCTCCAGCGGCACTGGTGATAGCCCAGCGCCCAAAGCGGCGGCATGGGGTGGGTGCCGGTTAAAAGGTGGTAGCTTTTTACCACATCCATCATGTGCGGGCCGTGGATATAGTAATATTGCAGTTCGCCGCCGTCGGCCCAAAAACTTGTTTTGGTAGGATCTTCGGCGCCAAAATCAAAGTGGGCCTTAAAAGTATTATCAAAGAAAATACCATGCGCTATCCCCTCATTTAAACTTATATAAAAAGGGATGCTGCGATAAAGCGGGTCCTGGTTCCATGAAAATGAGTAGGCATCGGTATTCCAGTTTTTTAAACGTTTGCCACGCAGGTTAAAATCGGTAGGCTTATCCCCAAGACCGAAAAAGCTTTCGTGAGGGGCGCATGTCTTTGTACAAAAAACATAATAGCCGCCAAATTTCACATTTTCTTCCCAGTGCATTTGTACCGCATCCGAACTGGTGATATGGTCCTGATTATCAGAAAATGATATAAAGAAATCCTTTTTACGGATATGACAGTTTACAACAGCTGTTGAAACCCGGAATTCGTCTTCGTCTTCGGTTAAAGCAAAAAACACAACTTTTTGCTCCAATTTGGGCACAGCGTAGGAAAATTCATCTAAAAAAACACTGTGGGGCGCTAACCTGACGCGGATTATTTCATCTGTAACAACAACAACCTCAACTTTGGCATCCCCATCAGAAAAGTAGAATTTGTGTCCCTCCTGCACCGCATTATTGGGGACCCCGAGGTATTTTTTAATAATCGGTTTTAATCCGTCCGCCGGGTTATTAAGGTGGTGAAACTCTTCTTCTTCTTCTTCTTCTTCAGCCATCCTGTTGGCAACCAGTTCCTGGTTAAGTATATTTTCTTCCATTAAAATTATTAGTCAAACCTCAAATATGCACATTGTGCATGGCAGACGCAATATACAATATGCAGATTTATTAAAAACTAAAATTTTTCCAATTACACCCGTTTATTTTAAAATATCCGGTCAGGGTTTGTCAATTATTTGAATTTTCTTACCGTCCTGAACAAATAAAACGGATACAGCAGCAAGCAGCATTAATACTCCAGCCATAACCAACCCGTAGATTGCCTGACTATGAAATAAATATTTAACTATTAAACTCCCTGTAACACTGTTAACTATTTGCGGAAATGTGATAAAAAAGTTGAACAGTCCCATATATACCCCTATCTTTTTTGCAGGTATTGAACTTGATAAGATGGCGTAAGGCATGGCTAAAATACTGCCCCAGGCCAGGCCTATACCAACCATTGATAAAAGTAAGAGGTAGTGATTTTGTATGAAAAATATAGATATTAAGCCTATGCCGCCCATCGTTAAAGAAAAAGCATGTGTTCTTTTGCGATTGATCTTTTTAACAATCCAGGGAAGTGATAATGCGTAAACGGCAGAAACAGCGTTATATACTCCGAACATTATACCTACCCAATCCCTTGCAACAGAAAATTCCCTGGATGAGGTGTCGTTAGCGGGTAAATGATAAACATGGGCTGTTATGGCTGATGTTGTGAAAACCCACATTGAGAAAAGGGCGAACCAGGAGAAGAACTGTACTATGCCCAGTTGCTTCATGGTTTTTGGCATGTTAACCAAATCATGGAAAAACTCCGAAAGACCACTTTTCCGGGATGGAACTTCCAAATCCTCTTCATGAAATGTTGCATATACATCAGGGGGGTATTCTTTTGTTTTGATCACCGTCCACAAAATACAACCTATCAGTATTATGCCGCCCGCATAAAAGGAGTATAAAAGATTATGGGATACGAAACCCTTAGGCGCAGTATTAGATACATGAAACCAGTTAGTTAAAATCGAAGGCAAAGATGACCCGATTATCGCGCCAACTCCAATTAAACATGTTTGCAGTGAAAACCCCATAGTATGCTGACTCTCAGGTAAATTATCAGCAACCAAGGCCCTGAATGGTTCCATCGCCACATTAAACGATGCATCCATAATCATTAACATACCTGCGCCAACTATTATTGGCGGTATAAGAAAAGCCAATCCTGATGAATTGGGTAAAAAGCATAAGGCCAGGCCGGATAAAATTGCACCCGCTAAAAAATACGGACGCCTGCGCCCTAACCTGTTCCAGGTATGGTCGCTATAATGGCCGATAATTGGCTGGATAATCATGCCGGTAAGGGGTGCTGCCAGCCAAAACCAGGATAAATTCTCAACTTTAGCGCCAAATGTCAGTAAGATGCTGCTTGCATAGCCGTTTTGCAAAGCAAAGCCAAACTGAATACCCAGAAAGCCGAAACTCATGTTCCATATCTGCCAAAAACTCATTCTCGGTTTTTGAATGATGATGCGTGTTGCCATAATTTATATTTGGTTCAATTGTTTATTGGTTATCAGGTTGTTTTTTTATTGTCTGAATCAGAATTTTCAGAATTAAAGAATTTTCAGAATTCTGTTAATTCCAAAATCCTGCAAATGCTGATTCAGACAACTAAAAGCTAAGCAACATACCGCCTGACGCCGGCAACGTTATATTAACTCCGTCTTTTATATTATCGGTATTATAATTATTCCCGCTCAACAAATCTGTAAATGCCACTTTTTTGCCTAAATTCAATTGGTTTAACAAATCATCCGGCAGTTTTACCCTTATATTGCGTTCGCTGCGGTTAAAATTGGTTATCACTAATATACGTTGTTTAGCGGTATAACGAAGGAAGATATATAAATGCTGGTCAAATCCCGGCTGATGCTCGTTGGCCATCATCAATTCCCAGAATTTACCCGAACCTAAAGCCTCATTATTATGCACGGCATTTAGCAATTTTCCATAAAAGCTGCGTAATTTTTTTTGATCATCAGACAATTGTCCGCCATCAAACTTCCCTTTATTCATCCATTTCTGATGTTCGGGCACGCCCCAGTAATCAAATATGGTGGTGCGCCCGTCATCACCGTTGAAACCTTCAGTACCTTTGGCCGGTTCACCTACTTCCTGTCCGCTATAAACCATCACCGGGCCGGTTGACAAGGTTGTTGTTACTATCATCCCCGGTACGGCCAGCCAGGGGTTACCGGCAAAATAAGAGGAAGCAATGCGTTGCTCATCATGGTTTTCCATAAAGCGCAGCATGTGTTCATCTATCCCGGTGGTGTCCTGGTTCCATACCCGGTTAATATCCCAGGTGCTTGAATTTAGGTCGTTACAGGTGAGGTGCCTTATCGCTTCATACAAACCTACCTTATCATACAGGTAATCAAACTTACCGGTATTAATGTATTTGCTGTAGAGACCTGCATTGTAGGCTTCGCCGATAAATATGATATTGGGATATTCGGCTTTTAATTTGGGGATTACCCATCCCCAAAATTCAAACGGCACCATCTCCACCATATCACAGCGGAAGCCATCCACACCTTTCGCGCTCCAGTAATGTAAAATATCAAATATCTTGTTCCAAAGCGGAGGTATCGGGTCAAAATGCGGGCTGCGTCCGTTTTGATAATCAACACCATAATTCAGTTTCATGGTTTCAAACCAGTCGTTGATGGAGGGTGTTGCGCTGAATACATCATTACCTGTTGCTTTGGCAGGGTTTTCATCAAATTTTCCGTCCTTCAGCAGACTTTTAAAACCATCACCTCCCGCATTGTAACCTTGCGGCACCGCAAATGCCTGACCCGGCACATAATAAAAATCATTTTTAGGATCAAATGCTTTTGATTTATCATCATCCTGACCAAAGTCACGAACGCCAGCCGGTTTTACGTCTGATGTATATGTACGGGCCACATGGTTTGGCACAAGGTCCATAATCACCTTTAGGCCGTTGTCATGGGTGCGTTTTATGAGCGCCTCATATTCCTGCATCCGGTTTTTTACATCAACAGCCAGATCAGGGTCAACTTCATAATAATCTTTTATGGCGTAAGGCGAACCCGCCCGGCCTTTCACCACATCAGGATCATCGGATTTTATCCCGAATGCGGAGTAATCCGTCATGGTTGCATGTTCAATTATTCCGGTGAACCATACATGCGTAAAGCCCATCTTTTTAATTTCGTGCAGGGCTTTGTCACTGATGTCATTAAACTTTCCGGAACCATTTTCTTCAATTGATCCGTATTGTTTATTTAACGTTTGGGTATTCCCGAAATACCGGGGCAGTAACTGGTATATTATAAGTTTATTACAGGCTGGCGTTTGTTCCATTGTTTTGTTTTGCGCTGAATGTTGTACCTGGGAAAATAAATAATCAGGTATCAATGATGCCGTGATAATACAAAAAATAATAGAAAATTTTCCGGGCAACATTTTGTGGTCATTTAGGCTTCAACCGATAGTTCATCATTTGCTTTTACCAAGTGCTCTTTATCATAAACCAGTACAGTTGTTTCATTGCCCGAAAGGTTTTTTATCTGCACCCCATCCTTATTTACTTTAATATTGAGCAAGGTACCCCTGAACCCGATATGGAACGAGAATGATTGCCACTTACCGGGCAAAAAGGGCTGGAATGAAAGTTTACCGTCATGTACACGCATACCACCAAACCCTTCGATTACCGACATCCACGTACCGGCCATCGAAGTGATATGACAGCCGTCTTCGGTATCGTTATTATAATCATCCAGATCAAGGCGCGACGTACGGAGATAAAATTCATAAGCACGCGCCTCATCACCCAATTTTGCAGCCAAAATAGCGTGTACACATGGCGATAGGGACGATTCATGTACCGTGCGGGCCTCATAAAAATCAAAATTACGGCGGATGGTATCTATATCGTACTGGTCTTCAAAAAAGTAAATTCCCTGCAAAACATCTGCCTGTTTTATAAAGCATGAGCGCAGTATCCTGTCCCAGCTCCACTTTTGGTTGATGGGGCGCTCACCGGCAGGTAAATCTTTAACCAAAATTTGTTCTTTATCCATATACCCGTCCTGCTGTAAAAAAACCTGGTTTGTTTCGTCATAAGGGAAATACATTTTCGCAATGATCTCCCTAAATTTCGCAGTTTCTTCAGCTTCGTTGAAGCTTAATTTGCTAACCAGGGCCTCATATTTTTCCGGATCGGCGGCTTTTACTTTTCCGGCAACCTCTATAGTATATTGCATGCACCAGGTTGCCAGTTTATTGGTGTACCAGTTGTTGTTTACATTATTTTCGTACTCGTTTGGCCCGGTTACGCCCAGCATTACATATTGCTGCCTGGCATTTGACCAGTTTACCCTTTGTGCCCAGAAACGCGCAATGGCAATTAATACCTCCAAACCATAATCGGCAAGGTAAGCTTCATCGCCGGTGTACCTCACATAATTAAAGATAGCGTATGCAATTGCCCCGTTACGGTGGATCTCTTCAAATGTGATCTCCCATTCATTATGACATTCCGTGCCATCCATGGTAACCATGGGGTACAGTGCCGCACCATCCTTAAAACCAAGCAATCCGGCATTCTCAATAGCTTTGCCCAATTGTTTGTAACGGTATAAGAGCAGGTTGCGTGTTACTTTTTGATCGGCAGTCGATAGGTAAAAAGGCACACAATAGGCTTCAGTATCCCAATAGGTGGAGCCTCCGTATTTTTCGCCGGTGAAACCCTTGGGGCCGATGTTTAAACGGTCGTCTTCGCCGGTATAAGTTTGGTTAAGTTGAAAAATATTAAACCGGATAGCCTGTTGCGCAGCAACGTCACCTTCAATAATAATATCATTATGCTCCCATTTTTTGGCCCAGGTTCCGGCCTGTTCGGCAAGCATGGTTTCAAAACCTTTTTCGCTGATTTGCGACAAGGTTTGTTTTAGATTGCCGGCAAGTTCAGCAGCCTTATAGTTTTGAGAGGAAAGGTTTGCTGCATATTTGATGAGGGTAATGCTTTGACCTTTGGTTACCGGTACCTCAACTTTGGCGGCGATATATTTTTCTTTTTCAATCGGCTGCGTTATTGGGCTGGTAGTTTTTCCTCTCTGCAAAATGCTGAATTGCATACCGGTGGCAACCTCGAACCCGGTTTTTTTGGTTCGCAATTGTACGTAACCGCCATTGACCCAGGTTTCTTTTTTTACTTCATCCCAAAATTTTTCATCATAGTTTGAATCCTTATTGGCTATATCGCCATCAATAAACGGTGTAATGATTAAAGTTCCGTCAAAGTTTAAAGGCGTAATGCTATATTTAATGGCGCCAGTTTCGTCATCAGCCATACTGCAAAAACGGATCGACTCAACCTCTACCTGTTTGCCATTTACAGTTTTTGCAGTGAAGTTTCTTTTAAGGTAACCCGCCTTCATATTCAGCTCCCGCCTGAAACTAATCACCTCACACTTAGCCAGGTCGAGTTGCTCACCGTCAATTAAAATATCGATGCCAATCCAGTTAGCAGCATTAAGCACTTTGGCAAAATATTCGGGATAACCGTTTTTCCACCATCCAACACGGGTTTTATCAGGATAATATACGCCGGCAATATAATTGCCCTGCAAGGTTTCACCGCTGTATGCTTCTTCAAAGTTAGCCCGCTGGCCCATACGGCCATTCCCCAGGCTGAATATGCTCTCAGATACTTTATTATGATGCGGATTAAAGCCTTGTTCTATTATCCTCCACTCATCAACTTCAATGTAGTCCTTCATTCTTTATTGTAATAATTTCTTCTATAGTGTACTCAACTTTTCTAAACTCATTTCATTCAAACCGCTCACCACTAAATCAGCCTCAGTAAGTACCGTGGGCGATCCAATGCCTACTGCTTTCATACCGCCGCTGATGGCTGCTTCAATGCCGGCTATAGCGTCTTCAAATACTACGCATTCAGCAGGTGCAACGTGTAAAGCTTCGGCGCCTTTTAAAAATACTTCGGGATCGGGTTTGGGCTTGCTTACCATATTACCGTCTATCACCGCGTCAAATAAACCTGCGATATTAATTTTTTTCAGTATGGTCATTGAGTTTTTGCTGGCCGAGCCTAAAGCGGTTTTCAGCCCGGCTGCCCTGCATGTTTCCAAAAATTCTTTAGCGCCGGGCAATATCTCGGCTGGGGTCATGTGACTGATCATTTCCACATACCACCCGTTTTTCTTTGTTGCGAGTTCTTCCTGTTCGGCAGGGGTTTTGGTAACCCCGCCCCATTGCAATATCAGTTCCAGTGAGCGAACGCGACTCACCCCTTTCAATTTTTCGTTATCTTCTTCTGAAAGATCAAATCCTAATTCGTTTGCTAAATGTTTCCAGGCTTTATAGTGGTAGACCGCCGTATCAACAATTACACCATCAAGGTCAAAAATACAGGCTTTAATAATACTCATTCTTTATAGCGCAAATTTAATTAATTAGAGATTAACAGGTTATAATAGGGCTGGTAGCAGTAAATTTTGCCAATTCCCTAAATATTCACCTTAAAAAACCTCATTCCTATTTATATATCCTCAAAAATTACTTCTTAATTATCAAATTGTAAATAGCCCTGCTTAACCTGGCATTCCAATTTCCTGTTAGCAGCTATCAATTAACCAGTTCCAAAACCAATGTTGATTTTCCGGGAATGGTTAACTTCGATAAATCAATAGTTTCACCGGTGATTACGTTCATTGCCTTTTTAGCGCCTTTTATCCGCTCAAAATATCTGGCCGTAGTGGTTGTTTGTTCATTATCGCGGCTGTTATAAACCACCATTACTGTTTTTTTATCATCATACCTGAAATAAACATAAATACCCTGTTCAGGGATAAACTGCATTAATTTACCGGTTTGCAGGGCGGTGGTGTTTTTCCGGTAATTTGCCAGCTTACGAACGTAATTAAATGCATCATTTTCGGCGGTGGTACGGCCTTCAGCGGTGAATTTATTCACCTTATCGCCGGCCCATCCTCCGGGGAAATCCGAGCGGACCAAACCGTCAGGGTTTGAATAGTTTTTCATTAAGATCTCATCGCCATAATACATTTGCGGCACACCACGCATAGTCATCAGCATAGCCATTCCCGATCTGTATTTATTCATATCCCCGCCGACTACTGAAAGAAAGCGGCTCATATCGTGGTTATCCAGAAAAATGGTGTTTTTTGTTGGGTCTTTATACAGGAAGTCCTGGGCCATAACAGCATACAAACGGTTTACACCTTCTGTCCAGCCCTCTTTGGCGTTCAGCGCGTCATAAACGGCCTCTTTCCAAACGCCGTCGGTAATGCCGGGCAAATGGGTGTCCAACTTCTGATTAACCGTTTTTCCCTCTGTGAAAAAAGCCTGGTTGGCAGCCGACCATACCAACGTTTCGCCAAATATGGAGAGATGCGGAAATTCCGCCTTTACATCCTGTGCCCATTGGGCCATATAGCCCGGGTCATTGTAAGGATAAGTATCCAGCCTGAAACCATCAACGCCCGAATATTCCACCCACCAGATATGGTTTTGGGTTAAAAATTTTTGCAAATAAGGGTTATTCTCGTTCATATCAGCCATACGGTGATCAAACCAACCATCCTGCATAATTTTCCTGTCCATCGGCGAAACATGCGGGTCCATATCTACAGCATCCCTGAAGTTCGATGTGGTATATTTGGGCCATTGGTGTACCCAGCTTTTCATAGGCATATCGCTGATGGTATAGCCTTCGGTACCTGCATGGTTATGCACAAGGTCCATCACCACTTTCAGCCCCATAGCATGGCATTTGTCAACAAATTGTTTGTAAAGGGCATTGGTGCCAAACCTGGCGTCAATTTTATAATGATCGGTCACCGCATAGCCATGATAGGATGCATGGGGTTCATCATTTTCAATGGCAGGGGTCAGCCAGATAGCAGTTACACCGAGGTCTTTCAGGTAATCAAGGTGGTTCATAATCCCCCGCAGGTCTCCTCCATGCCGGCTGAACATAGAATCACGGTGGATTCCCTTTTCGCGCATATTAGCAAATGAGTCGTTGGTGGTATCACCATTTGAAAAACGATCGGGCATGATGAGGTAGATCAAATCTTTATCGGTTACCCCTTGTGCACGGTCTGTAGAATGGTCACGTTTTTTGAGTGAATAATTATAAGTTAAGGCCTTTTCACCTGCTTTAATAAATTTTATCGGGAACGTTCCCGGAACTGTGCCCGAAAAAATGCGTAAATCGAGGAATAAGTAGTCAGGATTTTCAACTTTATGCATGGCAACAAGCTTCACACCGGGGTAATTTAACACTACTTTTCGGGATGCAATATCGTCGCCATGGACTATTAGTTGCAGGTCAGGATTATGCATCCCCACCCACCAAAACATGGGTTCTACGCGTTCCAGGGCAGGAATTTGCGCCGATAGACCCGTTACCAATGCCAGACAGCAGGCGGTAAAAAATAAAATTTTCTTCATACCAGATTTCTTCGGTAAATAATTGGACGGCTTAATTTTTTTCGTATCAACCGCGTTTCAAATTTATAATAAATATTATATGATATGGGAAAAAATGAAAAAGTTTGTTTGGGGAGAAGTCCGAAAGCCGGGAAAGTCCGAAAGCCGGGAAGTAAAAGGCATTGTGGAAGGTAAAAGTATCCCTTGTTAGGAAAGATTCAGACTGGCGATAATATTGGCAGGGTCTCATTAGTTTTTTATAACTTTACGTAAATTAGAAAATTATGATAGCCCACCGACTAATAGAAATTAACCCCAAAATAATGATGGGAAAGCCCATTATTAAAGGTACCCGTATTACTGTGGAACAAATACTGGAAAGTTTATCTGAAAGCAATTCTATCGATGAAGTTTTGCAAGCCCATCCCCATTTAACCAAAGATCAGGTCCATGCTGCCCTATCGTTTGCTGCACAATCAATCAGAGGGGATGAAATTTGTGCATTATCTATATGAAGCTTTTGGTTGATGAGGGTGTAGATAAAACCATAGTTGATCTGTTAAGCATCTGCCAGGCTTGACTGTTCAGTTCGGTTCCAGGCAATCTTCTTTCCGAACCCCTTTGTACTGTCAGTCATCTTTATATGATTGACTTGAATGGTCCATATATCTCCTGACATAGCCAAAGCCATGGGATGTTTTTTGTGATAATGTGCCGATGCCTGGCCCATTAATGGATGATGTTCATTTAATACTTCGCCTTCAAACTGGATACCCTGAACCAATAAGGTCCTTAGTTTATCTGGCAAAATGGTTCCGGCGATAAACGGATTTTTTTTCAGCAGGGCCGAATGATAGGAACCTGCCGATGATTTAAAATACAGCAATCCCAGATCGCTGCTAAAGGCAAAAAAACAGTTGAAACAATAGGGTTTGCCCTGTTCATCCACACAGCAAATTGTGGCGCAGGTTTGTTTTTGAATAAAATTGAAGATGTGTTCGTTCATTGTATTTTTATAATATTTACAGGGCAGGCCTTTGCAACTTCGCGGCTTTGCTGAAGTATGTTATCGCCGATTGGAAGAATGAAAATGTCTTTCTTTTCGGTTGATTTCAATAGCGTAGCCTTACCGTCTTTCATTGACATCCGCCAAAGTTCAGGCTGCAACTCAAAACAAATACCGCAACCAATACATTTGTTCCGGTAGTGTATAATCTTAGCCATTTATCGTTTCCACAATTTTATACAATTTGTCACTGGCGGATACTTTTGTACTAAAAGGAAATGTTATTTTATCCCCTTTAACCGCTTCTTCACCCAACGCACCGTTCACCATTAAAGTCTCAGCTTTTTCTTTTACCATCCCGCAATATTGCCCGGTGATCATTATCGTATCGCCTGCTTTAATGCTTCCGGTTTCAATTATAAATTCGGCGACACTTATTTTAGGATAATATTTACTCCCCCTGCCCACATATATTTTCTTTTCGGTAGCTGCAGAACCCGGGTTGCTTGTCCATTCACCTACCTGATGCCCTAAATAATAACCTTCCCAAAAACCCCGGTTGTAAACGGTTGATAGCCTTTTCATCCAGTCTTCTATTTTATCATTGGAAAAGCTATCAGTTTCAATAGCCCGCAAAGCCTCCCTGTAACACTGTGTAGTTGTAAACACATAATCAGCCCCTTTGCTCCTGCCTTCTATTTTCAACACATCCACCCCGCTGTTTGCCACCTGGTCGAGGATGCCGATGGTACACAAATCTTTTGGCGACATGATATACTCATTGTCTATCAGCAATTCTTCGTTGGTTTCAGCGTCCTTAACAATATAGGGCCGGCGGCAGTTTTGGGTACAGGCTCCTCTGTTGGCTGACGCGTTCTGACTATGCAGGCTCAAATAACATTTACCTGATACAGCCATACATAATGCGCCATGAACAAATACCTCGATCTTTATCAAATCGCCGGATACACCTTTGATCTGTCGCCGCCTGATTTCTTTTGTAATGTCCTCAACCTGTTTCAGTGTAAGTTCCCTGGCTAAAACAATTACATCTGAAAACCTGGCAAAGAATTGTACAGCTTCAATATTACTTACATTGGCCTGCGTAGAAATGTGCAGCGGAATGCCCATTTGGTTGCATTGTTCAATCACTGCAAAATCGGAAGCGATGACGGCATCAATCCCATGCTTCTTTACTTCATTTAAGATATTGCGAAGCAATTGAAGATCATGACCATACATTATAGTGTTCAGCGTAATGTATGCCTTTATGCCATTTTCGTGGCTGACCGCTGCAATTTGTTCTATATCACTTACAGAAAATGCATTGACCGATTTTGCCCGCATGTTCAGTTGCTCCACGCCAAAATAAACGGCGTCAGCCCCGCCATTGACCGCTGCCTGCAAACAATCGAACGAACCCGCAGGAGCTAACAACTCAACTTTTCTCTCTTTCATAACAACCAAATAATCTTTTCATTTTTTCCGCCGGCACGCTCACAAAAAGTGCAAAGATAAAAGATATAAAACAGAAAAGGTACTCAGGGAGTTAAAGTGTGCAAATCAATCGCGCAAGTTTAGTGTAACATTTTTAAATTCCCTCCCCAACTTGTCCTCTTTTCTTTATCTTGCATCATCAAACCACCCCTAATGAAGTCTGTTAAAGCTTTTCTCTCCGTGGCCATAACCGTTGCATTAGTATGGGCCTTGAATACCAAATTTGGCAGCGTCCCCCCTGTTGGCGCATTCCTTAACCCTTCAACAGGTTTCTGGCAAAATGCCGAGAACAAACATTTTACTGCGACTGAAAACCTGAATTTAACCGGCTTACTGGACAAGGTAACTATCCGTTATGATGAACACAGGATCCCGCATATTTTCGCCAAAAACGATCACGACCTCTATTATGCCCAGGGGTTTATAACCGCATACGACCGCTTGTGGGAAATGGACATTCAAACCCGCCAGGCAGCGGGCAGGCTATCCGAAGTAATTGGCCCTAAAGCCCTTGATATTGACCGCTACCACCGCCGTATGGGCGTGGTTTACGGCGCTGAAAATACATTGAGAGGGATGATGAAAAATCCGGTATCAAATATGATGGTAAGGGCATATACTGATGGGGTGAACAATTATATCCATAGCCTTGCACCTAAAGATTACCCAATTGAATTCAAACTACTTGATTACGCGCCGGAAGACTGGAAGCCCATCAACTGCGCCTTCCTGCTTAAGCTGATGTCCGAAACGCTGGCAGGCGGCTCGGACCAGTTTGCAATGACCAATAATTTAAAACGTTTTGGCGCCGGAACGGTTAACGATCTGTTTCCCGATTATCCTTTTTTCGAAAACCCGATCATCCCGGTTGGCACCAAATGGGATTTTAAACCGCTGCCCATTCCAAAACCTTCGGCCGGGTTTATGGCACAAATGACCGAAAGCATCAGGACCAAAGAAATAATGCCGGGCATAGGCAGTAATAACTGGGTTATCGGCAGCAATAAATCAGCCACCGGGTACCCTATCCTGGCTAATGACCCGCATTTGAATTTAACGTTCCCATCTATCTGGTATCAGGTGCAAATGTCGTCGCCAACGGTAAATGTTTACGGCGTTTCACTGCCCGGCGCACCGGGGGTTGTTATCGGTTATAACCAGCATATCAGCTGGGGGGTTACCAATGTAGATGCAGATGTGCTTGATTGGTATCAGGTAAAATTTAAAGACAAAACCAAAAACGAATACTGGTATAATAAGCAATGGAACAAGGTAAAAAAACGCGTGGAAGTGATCACCATAAGGGGCGAAAAACCGCTCATAGATACAGTGCTTTACACGCATCACGGGCCGGTTGTTTACGATGATGCTGCGCAAAAACCCAAAGATGGAAAAGAAAACATCCCTGTTGGTGATGCTTTAAGATGGATAGCGCATGATGAATCGGATGAGTTTATGTGTTTTTACCTGCTCAACCGGGGAAAGAACTATGCAGATTACCGTAAAGCGCTGACCTATTATACCGCCCCGGCGCAAAACTTTATTTTCGCAAGTAACGATAAGGACATCGCCATCACCCCAAATGGCAAACTTCCTTTAAAATTTAAAGACCAGGGCAAATTTGTACTGGATGGCAGCGACCCTGCAAACGACTGGCAGGGTTGGATCCCGGCCGGTGAAAATCCAACCGTAAAAAACCCACCGCGCGGTTTTGTCAGCTCGGCCAACCAGTCGTCAACCGATCCTTCCTACCCTTACTATATCAACTGGCGGTTTGAACTGCCGTATCGCGCCGAACGCATTAACAACAAACTCAGCGCGATGAAAAATGCTACGGTTGACAGCATGCGTATAATGCAAATGGATAATTACAGCATGCTTGCGCAGGATGTTTTACCAGCCATGCTTAAATACCTTGATCCATCAAAAATGGACAAGGAGCAACTAACGGCCTTTGATACCCTGAAAAAATGGGATAAGCATTACGCGGAAAACTCCGTTGGCGCCAGTATTTTTGATACCTGGTGGGATAGTTTTTACGCCATGGTTTGGGAAGATAAATTTGACGTTAAGGGGACTATTTTAAAATACCCCTCGTTTGACCGTACCGAAAAACTGCTTTTAACCGAGCCTGGTTCAAAATGGTTTGATAATGCAAAAACACCGGTTAAGGAAACCTGCGCTGATATAGTAAACCATTCATTTTACAATTCGGTAAACCAACTGGTGCACCAACACGGGCAGCCCGGCGCAAAATGGCAATGGGGCATTGTTAAAAAAACTTATATCAATCACCTCGCTAAACTGCCGGGTTTTGGCACCGGCGATTTCCCCGCAGGCGGTCGTGGCGGCGTAATTAATGCGCTGCGAAACGGGAAAGGGCCATCCTGGCGCATGGTGGTACAAATGGGGCCGACGGTAAAAGGTTATGGCATTTTCCCGGGCGGCGAATCGGGCAACCCCGGCAGTTTTTATTACCAGGATATGTTTGAAACCTGGAGGGACGGAAAGCTGAATGAATTGCTGTTCCTTAAATCCGCTGATGAAAGTTCAGGCAGGATTATATCAACTTTAACATTGAGTAGTAAATAAGAGATAAATGAAAAATAATTTTATGCTTTTTTTAATCATCCTTATCCTATCAATTGTGAGCAGTTACCTTTTACCCTGGTGGGCAATTGCAGTTATTGCTTTTTTTGCCGCATTTTTTATCGGTAAAACGCCGGGACAATCTTTTTTGTCGGGTTTTGGGGCGGTATTTATCGCATGGGTAGCACTTTCACTTTTAAAAAGCATACCTAACGATCATATTTTGGCCAGCCGGGTGGTTCAACTATTCCCCCTGCCAAACAACTGGATATGGTTATTGCTTGTAACCGGATTTATCGGCGGTTTAGTTGGGGGCATGGCAGCTTTATCGGGGTTGTTGATGAAAAGGGCGTTTGGGAAATGATCACCTCAATTTCAGCGAATATCCATAAAAGTACCCTGTGAAAATTCCACAAGGCACCTAAAAAATCAAATGCTACAAGGCTGCCAACGATTCCTTTAGCGTTTTCACAGCCTCGGTATTGCTTTGTGCGGATTCGAATATATCACGGGAACTCATGTTATCGCCGTAATAGGCCGCATTCGCTTTTTTATCAATGGCTAAATTCGACCCGTTGATGCTGATACCGGCAAACAAACCACGGCTGCGGGAATACGAATAAACTTCGGCCTCCATCTTATAGTCCGTGCTTGCTGATGTACTCCTGCCAACCGGGCCTGCTGCGGCCGACGCATCGCCGCCTATAGTAAAATCACCGTTCTTTACTTTAGTAAGCATGCCTTTATGACGGAATACCAACACCAGGTCAACCGATTGCACGCCAATTTGCAGGCCAAAACTGCCGCCTGTTAAAGTGACAAAAACAGGGTCGCTCCAGGTTCCGTCATCCAGTTTCACCATAGCGACTCCCCTGCCGCGCTTACCGCCTATTACAAAACCGGCATTCAGTAAATCAGGAACAATGACTATCCCCTGGCAATCATCCATTAAATCATGGGGAATACTTTCTTTCATTTTGCCAAAATCCTTCAGCACATTGGATGCTTTATGAATTCTTTCGGTTTCCTTGCTTTCATCCTGGCTTGCCGATGCCATGATAAAGCAGGCGCATAATAAAACCGGAAGTATTAAAAATTTTAACTTTTTCATAGGGTCTTAAACTATCTTGATTCAAATTAAATTATAATGATAACAATACAATAACCCTAAAAACGAACAGATGTTTATAATTATTGGATGAGCAAGATTATTTAACCCTTTCAATTTTACAAATAAAGCAGCATGCCTGCGCATTGCGTGCATGAAGGTATTCAATATCAGGCTGTTGTTCAAAAACTTCAACAATCATTTCATCCACATCGCCATCGCCAACCAATTTGGTAAAAACCATTTGCTGCCGGGAGTTATACCCTACCAGGGTCAGCGGAAAACTTTTTTTATCCGCCTTAATTTCGGGCGGAAAACGATAAATATCCGCGTATTCCTCAACTTCGTCGCTATGTATAAAAACCGGACCGGGCTGGTTATAGGCATTGTCAATTTCAAAAGGGCTGTGCGTTAATAATGGGCACTATCTTAAATTTGTTCATTGTTTAATATTTTATGAAGCAAATTTGAGTGTTTAAAGCCCCGGTTAAAACCCGGAACTTGCAGAAATTGGTGTGAATCGCTGGTTAATCTGATAAGTGGATTGCGCTGAAGCAAATAGGCAGGTACTCAACCTTTCCGATTTATAAAATCCGCGCTAAAACATTTATTAAAACAATAATGCCCACATAAAATCCAAATCCGTAAAGGGTCCATTTTACCATTTCTTTAGCTTTTCGATCATAGCCATCAGACTTGAAAATTCCTGCAAACATCAACAATATGATGCCCGGAAAGATAAATGCCAGAATTTTCCACAATACACCAAGCGGCGTATTCGCTTTGGTTTCATCAATTTCCTGTTCGTGTATAATTTCCTGTGTTACGGTTTTTATTTCGGCCTCAGATAAACTGCGCCGTTCAAACTCATTTCTTGCTGCCTCAAGCGCGGCAGGCTGATAGTCGTCAGGCGATCCGCTTAAAATTTTAATTAAATCGGCATCTGTGCGCTTTCGCATTACATCATCAAACTCGTTTTCCATTATTGCAGTGATTATCGTTTAAGGATTTTGATCACTAAAAATACAAAGTATTTTGCGGATTTGCAAAACCGGGCTTTTCAAAATTCTAAAAATTCCTTAATTCTAAAAATTCGGGCTCTGACAATTCCGAAATCAAACCGTCATTGCTGCTTTCACCAGGTATGGCAAAATCTCTTTCTGAAACGAAACAAAATTCTTCCTTACATCCGAATCACTTACCGAAGTAAATGCGAAGCTGAAAACTATGTTTTTACTGCAATTTATTAAAAAACGCAGACGCTGTAAATAAGTTTCGTGTTTGCGGATGCCGCTAAGCTGCGAAAATGCATTTACCAGCATCTCTTCCAGCTCATTGGAGAGGTTTTTTAAAAAAGCCTGGGAATTGGCTGATTCGCGGATAAAATCCCAGCCGATAAACTCATTACATACGGTGTACGACAGGCGGCAGGTTTTCATGATGAGGGTATTCAAATGCGCCTCCTCATCTTCTTCGGTGGTATTGCTGTGGATAAGGTCCTGAACGCTTACCTTTATATAATCCATCAGCAAAGAATGTAAAACATCTTCTTTGCTGTCAAAATATTTATAAATAGTAGCTTTCGCAATTTTGGCCTTTTTTGCAATTTCGTTAACGCTGGTTTTGTGATAACCGAATTTACGAAACAATTCCTGCGCCGCCCTTTTAATGCTATCTTTTATTTTGTCAGCTTCCATGTATTAATCAGGCGCAAATATAGTGAAAAGTGAGTTGTGAATTGTGAGTGGTGAAAAGTGAGTGGCGAATTTTAAGAAGTGAGTGGTGAGTAGTGAATTGTGAGTAGTAGTGAAAAGCAAATTGGGGGCCGGATAATTAAAAAAACTAACTTCTCACTACTCACTTACCCACTAATTGGAAACATAAAGCTCCCCGTTGCTCACATCAATATAGTACGATTTAAGCGATACCGAAGCTGGTCCTTTTACCGGGCTGCCGTCAATGAGTGAAAATTTCGACCCGCTGCAGGGATCGGTAACTGTAAAACCTCCGGTATCAAGGGTTACCGCGCAATGGTTTTGAGGGAGATAGGTACTGCAACGGTCATAGCAGGCATAACTGCCATCCGCTTCGCGGTGTAGAATTAAACCTGCAACGCCAAAGCCGTTAAGTAAAACCGACCCACCCGGCACATTGAGCGCACTTAAACGCGGATCAGTTAATGCGTCCTGAAAACTTACGGCAACATTAGGGATCGGGGAGCCGCTTTTACCGCACGAAAGGCCCGTTATGGCTACAGCTATCAGCAGTATTATTTTCTTCATATAATCTCTGTTTGAAATTGCTTCAAAAAACGAACATCGTTTTCAGAGAATAAACGTAAATCACGTATCACATATTTTAGGTTGGCAATTCTTTCTATGCCCATGCCGAAAGCAAAGCCTGTGAACTTTTTGCTGTCGATACCGCTGTTTTCCAAAACATTGGGGTCAACCATGCCGCAGCCCAAAATTTCAACCCAGCCTGTGTGTTTACACATGTTGCAGCCAGCCCCTTTGCAAATAGAGCAGGATATGTCCATTTCGGCCGATGGCTCGGTAAACGGAAAATACGAAGGCCTGAAACGCACCTGGGTGCCTTCGCCGTATAATTCCTGCACAAAGTGGTAAAGCGTTTGTTTCAAATCGGCAAAGGATACATTTTCATCAATATACAAACCTTCTACCTGGTGAAAAAAGCAGTGCGCCCTGGCCGAAATGGCTTCGTTACGGTAAACCCTGCCCGGCATAATAGCACGAAACGGCGGTTTGCCGTTTTCCATCATCCGCACCTGTACCGACGAGGTATGGGTACGCAGGGCTATGTCATCCCTGCCATTATTTTTTTTGATGAAGAAAGTATCCTGCATGTCTCTTGCCGGGTGTTCTTCGGGGAAGTTAAGGGCCGAGAAATTATGCCAGTCGTCCTCAATCTCGGGCCCTTCGGCAACCACAAAACCAAGCCGTTTAAAAATATCAATGATCTCAATGCGAATCAAGGATAAGGGATGGCGCGAGCCGATGTTAAATCCTTCGCCAGGTAAAGTGAGATCGATTTGTGAATCGTGAGTTGTGAGTTGTGAGTCGAATTGTTCTTTTAATCCGGCATATTTAGCTTCTGCAAGTTGTTTAAACTGGTTAAGCACTTTGCCAAACGTACGTTTTTCTTCGGGGCCTACGGTTTTAAACTGCTCAAACAGGTCTTTTATAATTCCCTTGGTACCTAAAAATTTTATACGGAATGTTTCCAGTTCATCAGCATTGGCTGGTGAAAAAGTGGTTATTTCGGCGGTATATTGGTCTATTTTGGTTTGCATTATAATAATTGTAAAAATTGTTCGGCTGTTAAAACAGGGATGGTAGATTTCTTATAGTCTTTAATGTTTCTTGTAATAATAATATCGCAATTATATTTATCAGCTATGAAGAATTGAATTGAATCCTCGAAATCCGTAAAAGCGCTGTTCAATGCTAAATTTATTATATCACCTTCAAATGGCAAAATATTTATCAGATTAACAAGTTTCTTTATATTTTGTCTGGCATTTGAAACACTTGTCCGGTTTGAAAGTATAAAATTAACATTAGCAATCACAAGTGTGGAAGTGCTTACTTTAAAATTTTGACGCAGACTTTCATTTATTACAGTTTGCGTATATGAAGAAAATGGCTCACTTTTTAACAACCAATCTAAAAGTACATCAGAATCAAGAAACAAATGTTTATAGGCCATACCTGTCCTTGAAATATTCATATTTCATATCGTCATAACTCGTACCATCCGGATATTTACCTTTTAAAATGCCGGTCAGTTCTAAAATATCAGGATGGATCGGATTGTCTTTAAACTTTTCAAGTACTGAAATTTTATTTGGCTTTTTTTGGCAAACGTCCTTTATAAAATTCTTAAACAATTTCGAAACACTTGTCTTGTTCTCCGAAGCATAACTTTTTGCCATTTCAATAAATTCCGGCTCCATGCTTAACGTTAATTTTGAATTCGCCATAATGCTGATTTTTATACGTGCAAATATAAAAAAAATATACGTATTATTTAATCACCCCCAACGCTTTCCCCACCTTAGTAAATGCCGCAATGGCTTTATCCAAATGTTCCGTATTGTGCGCCGCTGATATCTGTACCCGTATCCTCGCCTTTCCCTGCGGAACTACCGGGTAATAAAAACCGATCACATAAATACCTTCATCCAGCATTTTAGCGGCAAATTCCTGGGCCAGTTTGGCATCATACAACATCACCGGCACAATAGGGTGTACGCCGGGTTTAATATCAAAACCGGCTTCGGTAATTTTTTTGCGGAAATATTGGGTATTGCTTTCCAGCTTGTCGCGAAGGTCAGTCGTTTCACTCAGCATGTTCAATACCGCTATGGACGCCCCGGTTATTGATGGCGCAAGGGTATTTGAAAACAAATAAGGGCGCGAACGCTGGCGCAGCATGTCAATGATCTCCTTACGTCCGGAGGTAAACCCGCCGGATGCTCCGCCAAGGGCTTTGCCAAGTGTGCCGGTAATTATATCAATTTTGCCCATTACGTTATGATGCTCATGGGTACCGCGCCCTGTTTTACCCATAAACCCTGAGCAATGGCTCTCATCAATCATTACCAAAGCATTATATTGTTCGGCCAGAGCACAAATTTTATCCAGTTGCGCAATGGTGCCGTCCATACTGAAGGCACCGTCGGTTACAATAATGCGGTGACGGCAATCCACTACAGCTTTTAGTTTTTCTTCCAGATCGGCCATGTCATCATGTTTGTATCGCTGGCGCTGGGCCTTGCATAAACGAACCCCGTCGATAATAGAAGCATGGTTCAGTTCATCCGAGATAATTGCGTCCTGCTCATTAAACAAGGGCTCAAAAACCCCGCCGTTGGCGTCAAAAGCTGCGGCATAAAGGATGGTGTCTTCCGTTCCTAAAAATTCGGCGATCTTTTTTTCCAGTTCTTTATGGATATCCTGGGTACCGCAAATAAACCGTACCGACGAAAGCCCGTAGCCATGGGTATCCAAAGCCTCCTTTGCAGCTGCGATCACTTTTGGATGGGCCGAAAGCCCCAGATAATTATTGGCGCAAAAATTAATAACGTGCCTCCCTCCCTGCACTTCAATATCGGCGCCCTGTGGCGATGTGATAATCCGCTCTCTTTTATACAACCCGGCGCTTTCAATATCGGCAAGCTCCTGCTGTAAAACCGGCTTTAGTGTATTATACATAGTATAGCTGTTTATGAGGATGCAAAATTAAGAATTAACGGCAATTGAACGGGTTAATCCGACTTTAAAAAACATAAACTTTTAATAATGAAACAATTTGCCTGCTAATGGTATTGAATAGTAATAATTATAGTTATGAGAAGTATTTTACTATTATTTTTTGTTGTTTTATACGCTTTCACCACATCCGCACAGCAATATGTTTTATCGGGCCAAATTACCGGGGAACGAAATGTGCCAATTTCATTTGCTTCGGTTTATATTAAAAATTCATCGTATGGCACCACCGCCAACGAGAGTGGTGACTACATCTTCAAATTAAAGCCAGGGACTTACGATATTGTTTACCGGGTTGTTGGTTATAAAGAAATTATAAATAAAGTTACCATTACAAGCCAGAACGAGGAGCATAATGTACAACTGGAGCCTGAGCCGTTTCAGTTAAAAGCAGAAAAATCAAAGGGCAATAACAAAAATGACCCTGCGTATGATATCATGAGGCAGGTATTAAATAAACGTGAATTTTATTTAAACGAAGTAAATTCATACTCATGCGCTATATATATAAAAGGGGTAAAAAAAATCATAAGTGTGCCCAAAACACTGTTGGACAAAGGAATGGCAAAACTACTTGGCCTTGATACAAGCGGAAAAGGCATCTCGTACCAGTCGGAATCATTATCATCTTATAGTTTTAAGAGACCCGATGAGGTAAAGGAGGTATTTGCTGCTTCAAAGGTATCAGGTTTAAACCCTCCTTTTGGTTATAATAAAGCATCGGACCTGCAAGTTAACTTTTATAAAAATTTATTTTTTGTAGATGGCCTTAGCAGCCACGGTTTTGTTTCTCCGGCGAGCGCGTATGCTTTTAAATATTATAAGTTTAAGTTATTGGGAACAATAACCGAGGATGGAAAGCAGATTGATAAAATACAGGTACAATCACGGATTGGTAAAGCATTATCATTTACGGGCAGTATTTATATAGTTGAGGGCGATTGGCGGATCTATGGTGTCGACTTGTACTTAACAAAAACACTTAACAACCTGAACTTTGTTGATACACTTAGGGTTACCCAGCAATACATCCCGGTGGGCAATACCTGGGAGCCATTGTCTTTCCAGTATAGTTATAATGGGAATGTGGACGGCTTAAAGTTCAGCGGGTATTATTTAGGAATAAATAATAATTATAAAATTGATACAACTTTTAAAGAAGGGTATTTTACCGGTGAAATTTTGCATGTAGATACGGAGGTAAACAAAAGAAGCCCTTCGTTTTGGACAGATGTACGGCCGGTACCCTTAACAGCACCCGAAATAAAGAATTATAAAACAAAAGACAGCATCGAAGTTCTGCAGGAATCAAAAACATACCAGGATTCTGTCCAACACAATGCAAACACTTTTGGCTTTTTTTCTTATGTGGTTGATGGCTATTTGGCTACTTATAAAAACTATCGGGATTCACTTTATTTATACCCTCTTGCACAAACCATATATTACAACACTGTGGAAGGTTGGGGCGTTTATTTGAAAGGCAGTTATACAAAAACTTATGAAGACAACAGGTCGTTCAGCATTTCCCCGATGTTACGGTACGGAACCTCAAATAAATTGTTCAGCGCAAATATTCATACAGGATACCTTTACGACCCGGACAATGCCGGAAAGTTTTTTTTAGATTTTGGCAGTGATGTGCGCGATTTGAACACCCTCGGAACCCGCTCATTATATTTTAATACTTTGAGTACTTTATTAAGCGAACAGAATTTTGTGAAATATTATCGTTCGGTATTTGGTGATTTTGGATACCAGCGCGAACTTTTAAATGGTATTTTATGGACCGCAAATATATCTTATGCCGACCGTACGCAATTATATAATACTTCTTTTGAACATATATTTACGAATCCCCACTTCAGGTACACCTCCAACAATCCGCTTGCGCCAAATGCACCGGAAAATGATCAGTCGGCTTTGTTTCCCGAAAACCGAGCGCTTATTTTTAATACTTCTGTCAGAATAACTTTTGATCAGCAATATATTACACGCCCAACAGGAAAAACTTATTTACCATCACTTTACCCCGTAGTTACAGTTGACTATCGTAAAGGGATAAATAGCCTGTTGGGTTCTGATGTAAACTATGATTTTGTATCCGTTAAGGTTAACCAGGATCGCATTCCCATGGGTTTATTTGGCCATTCGGCATTTTTAATTAAAGCCGGTGGTTTTTTAAACAGGCAAACTTTGTACTTTATGGATTATAACCACTTCATTGGCAACCAGGGTACAACATCCGACCCTACTTATGTTGGAAGCTTCCATTTTTTGCCATTTTATACTTTCAGTACCGAAGACCCTTTTCTTGAGGTGCACTTTCAGCATAATTTTGCCGGCGCTATATTTGATAATATTCCATATTTAAGAAGGTTAAAGCTGGAAGAAATTGTAGGCGCCAATTACCTTACCGAAAAAAATAATCCAAACTACTCCGAATTTTATTTTGGTATAAAACGCCTGCAGTTTGGAGCTGATTATGGCGTGGCCTACCAGGGCAACAAAAAATACCTCCAGGGCTTCCGGATATTTTACGGGTTGAAATAGTATATACATATCTTCAATAGCACTTCATTATTCTAAATTCGATATTCATTATTCGATATTCAAAACCTTACACCTTTAAGCTTTTACCTTTCAGCTCAATTTCCCTATCTTTGCTCCTCATTTAACACCGTTTGCAGCGGCATCAATGATTTTATGGAAAAATACAATACACTACTGTACTATTGTTATTCAACAATAGCCGATGCGGAGCAATTTGCTGCCGATCATTTAAAATTTTGCAGAGATTTAGGGTTAACCGGACGCATTATTGTTGCTGAAGAAGGATTAAACGGGACAGTTTCGGGTACTGAAAATGCCTGTAAAATCTATATGGATACCCTTCATGCCGATCCGCGCTTTGCTGCTATCGACTTTAAAGTTGACGAAGTTGAGACGCCTTCATTTGTTAAAATGCATGTACGGTATAAATCCGAAATTGTCCATTCAGGCCTGCGCGACCCGCATGTCATCAACCCACAAAAGCAAACCGGCAAACACCTGGAGCCACAGGATTTTTTAGCAATGAAGGATGCCGAAGATGTGGTTATAGTGGATGTTCGGTCGAATTACGAGCATAATTTGGGTAAATTTAAAAATGCCATAACTTTTGATATTGATAATTTCAGGGATTTCCCATCAAAGATTAATGAACTTGCCCAATACAAGGATAAAAAAATAGTTACCTACTGCACAGGTGGCATAAAATGCGAAAAAGCTTCGGCCCTGCTTTTGCACGAAGGGTTCACCGATGTTTACCAGCTGCATGGCGGTATCATCAAATACGGTAAAGAAGCGGGCGGCGAAGATTTTGAAGGCAAATGCTATGTGTTTGATAACCGCCTTTCGGTAGATGTGAACAGTGTGAACCCGGTGGTGATCTCCACCTGCTATAACTGCGGAAAAATCACACATAAAATGATCAATTGCGCCAATCCCGAGTGCAATGAACATTTTACCCAATGCGATGAATGCGGCGAAAAAATGGAAGGTTGCTGCAGCGATGCCTGCCAGGCGCATCCCCGCAAACGGGTATATGATGGCACCGGCTATTATGTGAAGGTGCCGCAGCCGGTGAATACGGCTAAAAAAAGTAATAAACACGAATTTTCACGAATGTAATCGAATTACACAAATCAATTTCGGCGAATTTTTGAATACATATCTAATACCCTCCATAATTATTCAATTTCAAATCGTATTTTCGTAGAGACGCGATGCATCGCGTCTCTACATTCCATTATAGACATGATGCGTAAAGCAACCCTGATTTTTGCATTTTTTCTGCTGATAAATATCTGGAATGCATTTGGCGCCGATATAAAAAATATTGGCGTTCCTTATGTTCAAAATTACACCAAGGCTTTATACCAGTCGGGTAACCAGAATTGGTCGGTAACGCGCGACGAGCATGGCATTATGTATTTCGGCAATGCCGAGGGCCTGCTGGCTTTTGATGGCAGGTACTGGCAGCTTTACCGCATGCCGAACGGCTTAATAGTACGCTCGGTAGCCGCAGATGGCAAGGGAAAGGTTTATGCCGGGGGGTTTGGTGAATTTGGTTACTGGGAAAATAACAAACAGGGCTTTCTGAAATACAATTCATTGGTACACCTCTTGCCTAAGGCTAACCTTCCGAATGAAGAGATCTGGAAAATTTATGTGGATGGCGGGCGGGTAATATTCCAGTCTTTTGGCTCTATATTCATTTATTCAAAAGGAAAGATCAGTATTATTAGGGCGCCAAACCCATTCTTGTTTTTGTTTAAAACGGGAAGCCGTTTTTTTGTTGAGCAGGTAAATGCCGGTCTTTTTGAGTTAAAAAACAACCATCTGAATTTTATCGAAGGCAGCAAATATTTAGGTAACAGCGGGGTGTTGTCCATATTCCCCTTTCAGCATAATAAATATCTTATAGGTACTGCAAAAAACGGTTTATTTATTTACGATGGTAAAAAGATCAGTCAATGGAACAACCAGGCAAATGACTTTTTGAAAACCTACCAGTTGAATAACGGGGCGGTGATACCCAATAAATATTTTGCTTACGGTACCATCCTTAATGGCATCGTGATTATTGATACTGCGGGTAACGTGGTACAGCATGTCAATAAATCGAGCGGGCTGCAAAACAATACGGTATTAAGTTTATATACCGACGCTGAACAAAACCTGTGGGCCGGTTTGGATAATGGCATCGACCGCATAGAAGTAAATTCGCCGCTATATTTTTATTTCGATAAAACTGGACGCTTCGGGACAGTTTATTCGAGTATCATTTTTAACAAGAAAATATACCTTGGCACTAACCAGGGCCTTTTTTACAGCGACTGGCTGCCCGGCGGCAACAACCGCTTACTTCAAACTTTCGACTTTAACCTCATACCCGGCTCACAGGGGCAGGTTTGGGACCTGTCCTTACAGGATGGCCGCCTGCTTTGCGGACATAATGACGGTACTTACCAGGTAAACGGCAGCGCTATCAGCAAAATATCATCAGTAAACGGCGGCTGGACCATAAAAAAATTAAACCAAAACCTGCTGATACAGGGAACCTACACAGGGCTGGTTATTTACAGGAAAGACGGCGGCGGCAACTGGGTTTTCGATCATAGAATTGAAGGCTTTGGCGAACCTTCAAGGTATGTTGAAGAAGATGACAAGGGTCAGATCTGGGTGGGTCATGCCTATAAGGGGATCTATAAAATCGTATTGAGCAACGATCTGAAAAAAGTAGTATCCAGCAAATATTACGACAAGCAGTCCGGCCTGCCCGGCAGCTATAATATCAATGTATTTAACCTCAATAACCGGATAGTTTTTTCCTCCGATTCGGGTTTTTGCGTGTACGATGACATTACCGACCGGTTTTACAAGTACCAGCAATTAAATAAAATGCTGGGCACCTTCGCCTCATCAAACAAAATTATAGCGGCGATCGGTAAAAAATACTGGTTTATAAACCATGGCCGCGTTGCATTGGCTGATTTGTCTGTCCCCGGTAAACTAAGCATTGATTCAAACCGCTTTAATACGCTGAACGGGCAAATGGTGCAGCATTATGAAAACATAAATCTCATCAATAATTCAATTTATCTCATAAGTATTGACGATGGTTTTGTTATCCTGAATGATGACGACGCATTGCTGCCACTTAAAATACAATTACCCGATGTATTGATCAGGAAGGTTGAAAACATAACCGATAAAGTTTCGGTGATCAGCGAAAGCCGTAATAGTATCAATGATATTGAAATACCATTTTCATTGAATAATATCCGCATTACGTATTCGCTTCCCTATTACAGGCAAGCTAAAATTAAATATCAGTACTATCTTGATGGATATTCAAGGCAATGGTCTGACTGGACAACACAAAGCCAAAAAGAATTCACCAATCTTAACCAGGGCACGTATAAGTTTAGTGTACGCGCAAAGATAAGTGATGAAAATGTTTCGCCGATAACCGATTTTACATTTACAATACTTTCGCCCTGGTACGCCACAAAACTTGCGCTATTCTTCTATTTCCTGCTGGTTATTTTGGTTTCTTACATAGTGAGGTACTACTACCACTTAAAACTACAGCGGCACCAGCAGGTTATTCATGAAAAACTGCATCGCGAAAAGGAGGAATTTTTAAAACAGGAAGTGATAGCCAATGAGCAGCAAATCGTAAAAATAAAAAACGAACAATTGCAGGCCGAGCTGGCAGGTAAAAGCAGGGAACTGGCAAACTCAGCAATGAACATAGTTTACAAGAACGAGCTTTTACAAAAAATAAGTGAAGAGATGGGCCATCTTAAAGATAGCTCGGGCAAAAAACTATCCGAAGACCAGTTACGCCGTATCCAGAAGGTAATTGATGAGGGGATGAATGATGAGCGTGACTGGAATATATTTGAAAGCAGCTTTAATGAAGCCCATGAAAGTTTTTTCAAGAAACTAAAAACAGGTCATCCCGACCTGGTGCCTAACGATCTGAAGCTTTGCGCCTACCTGCGCATGAACATGAGCAGTAAAGAAATGGCCTCATTGTTAAATATTTCATTGCGCGGCGTTGAGATCCGCCGCTACAGGCTGCGTAAAAAGCTGAATCTGGAGCACGATAAGAACCTGGTTGAGTTTTTGATTGAGCTGTAATGCTGAATTTTATTATTAAATTTGTATATGGAAACAATAATTGTACAGCCAAAAACCAAAAAGCAACAGGCAACTATTGAAGCAATATTAATGGCTTTAGATGTTTCTTTCAAAAAGGAAGAAAAAAGCCCTTATAGCCCAGAATTTGTTGCAAAAATTAAGGAAAGCATAGAACAAGCTAAGCAAGGAAATGTCGTTGTCATTAAAGACCCCAAAAATATATGGCCAAGTATACTATAGTGGTTCAAAAAGCGGCACAAAAACAACTACAGATGCACAACAAATCCGGCGATAAAAGTTCAATTAAAAGGATTAATCAAATATTTGAAGAATTGTCTGAACATCCCGAAACAGGCGTCGGGAAACCAGAAAGATTAAGATTTGAGTTATCCGGATTATGGTCAAGGCAAATCAATAAAAAGGATAGGTTAATTTACCTTATTGAAGATAACATAATTACTGTTACAGTAGTTTCTGCGATAGGACATTATGGCGATAAATAATTCTATAAACTGGCTTCTCGGGCCCTTAAATTTGGAATAGCAACTCCTGCACTTTAAAATATTATTAATGCCGACGACTGAGTTCATCAGTGAACAGGTATATCTTTAGTAACGATTCTGTTGCATAGCAACGCAATCCTTCGCCGCTACTTGCCTAAAAAGCTAAAACCAAAGTATATAAAGAAACTTGCGTAGTTTCTCAAATAGCTGCATTACTACATCTTTACCACACACAGCCCGTATTCCATGTAGTAGTAACCCACTGGTATGTGTAGTATGTATGCAATACACTAACATGTTATAATTTGCTGATTATCAATATTTAACAAAACATATCAAAACAATTTGAGAAAGTGTTTGTTAGGTGATGTAATAATGTAGAGGGATATAATTTGTTAAAATTGTATTATCTATCCAAATTCGTACTACAGAAAACCAATTTTTTTAAACTTCCTTTCTTAATTTTTAATTAACCACTTTATGAAGAGAATTTTTACTATCTCAGGGTTAGTGCTATTCTGTTTCTTTTTTATTAACACTGCATTTGCACAAAACATTACTGTAAAAGGTAAAGTTACCGATGCTGCTACCGGCGAAAGCCTGATAGGTGTAAGTGTACAGGTAAAAGGGACAACAACAGGCACACAAACCGATGTAAATGGAGCATACTCAATTGCTGCCCCATCTACTGCTACTTTGGCATTCACGTATATAGGTTATGCCACCCAGAATGTTGCTGTTAACGGCAGTAACACAATTAACGTTCAATTAATTGCGCAGGCTAACGAACTGCAACAGGTTGTTGTTATCGGTTACGGTACACAACGTAAAGTTGACAATACAGGCGCTGTTGCTACTGTTAAAGGTCCCGATATTGCCAAACAGGCATCAACCAACCCATTAAGCGCTTTACAGGGCAAGGTTGCCGGTGTTTCCATTACCAATAATGGACAGCCTGGAGCTTCACCACAAATTACTATTCGTGGTTTGGGCACCTACTATGGTAACGTTAGCCCTCTATTTGTAGTTGACGGGGTTTGGTACAGCGATATCAGTTTTTTAAATAATAACGATATTGAAAATATCACTGTTTTAAAGGATGCGTCGAGCACAGCCATTTATGGTATCCGTGCAGCAAATGGTGTTGTGCTTATCACTACGAAACACGGTGTAAAGGGTAAACCTGTAATTAACTATAACGGCTATGCAGGCTGGCAGTCAGTTACCAACCAGGTAAAAATGGCCGATGCGACCGAATACGCTACGGCAGTTAATGAACTGGTAACGTACAACAATAACGAAGTGCCACCTGCAAATGCCCAGCCGCCTGTATTCAGTAATCCTGCAAGTTTTGGAAAAGGAACCGACTGGTATGGCCTGATATTACAAAATGCGTTTGTTACAAACCACCAGGTTTCTATAAGCGGAGGATCTGATAAATATACCTATGATTATTCATTTGCTTATTTAGATCAGGATGGTATAGTGAAAACCAATAATTACCAGCGCTATACAATTCACATTGCAAATGATTTTACACCTGTAAAGGCTCTTAAAATCGGTTTCAGTGCTAATGGCCTTTCCGGAAAATCAAAGGACATAGACGGTGGAATTTTCCATCAATTATTCGGTGCAGCCCCTACATTGCCTGTTCGGTATAAAGATGGCAACTATGGTGATCCGTATGATTATAATACTGGTAGCGGGAACAATTATAACCCGCAGGCCACGCTCGACTTTTTTAATCAACGTTCTAAAACTAAACGATTAACAGGCGATGTTCATGCCGAACTTTCAATTCTGAAAAATTTAAAGTTCAGGACAAGTTTCGGAGGTGATTTGGCCCAGTCGGAAGTCAGAGGTTTTACACCGATCTACTACGCCACATTAGCGCAAAAAAGTACGGTAACAAATTTAGATGTTAACCATACTGAAACCCGCAACTGGATCTGGGAAAACACGCTGACTTACGATTACACTGTAAAAGATCATAAGCTGACTGCCTTATTAGGGTACAGCGCCCAAAATAACCGCGCCACCCAAGCTGATGCGCATGCCCAGGGTGTTCCCTATCAGGCAACCGGTAATTTGCATACCTCGTTTCCTGATACTGCAAAAACAGTTTACCTCCCCGATCCGGGGCAACAGATCCATAACAGGGCATTATCGCAGTTTGGCCGTATAAACTATTCCTATAAAGACAAATATTTACTGAATGCCTCTTTACGTCATGATGGTGCATCGCAATTTTTTCCAAATGCTTATGGTTGGTTCCCTTCAATAGGCGGCGGTTGGGTAATAACCAACGAAGAATTCATGAAGGATCAGCATATTTTTGATAATTTAAAGCTTAGAGGAAGCTGGGGTAAAGTGGGTAATTCCGTTGTGCCGATAAATCCATCCGTTCAAACTGTTTCGGCCGATCCTTATCTTACAGCAATTTTTGGAAATCCCCAGGTGGCCTACCAGGGCGCGGGTATAAATACAGTTGTTCCTCCCTTTATTGTTTGGGAAAAAGGAGTGGCCTATGACTTTGGTGTTGAAGGCGGTCTCTTACATAATAAATTATCTTTTGAAGCCGATTACTACAACAGGGAAACACAGGATGCTATCTTTTCTATTCCGATACTTGCATCTGTAGGCACCAATAGCGGTTCCATTATAGGTAACCAGGCAGATATCAGGAATCGTGGCTTTGAGTTTGTGCTTAACTGGAAAGACTCGCCAAGTAAAGATTTCTCTTATTCTATCAGCGGTAATATAGGTGTTAATGACAACAAAGTACTAACAGTTCAAAGCGGAAAAAACCCTATATACAGCGGCGGAAATGGCATAGCAAACGGCAACCTGGCCACCCGTACCGTTGTAGGCGAACCGATCGGTGAATTTTACGGACTGAAGGTTATAGGCGTTTTCCAAACTCAGGCCCAGGTTAATGCCTCACCACAAAAGAATACAAACACCCAGCCCGGAGATTTTATTTACCAGGACACCAATAATGACGGATCAATTGATACCAGGGACCGTGTAGTGTTGGGTAATCCTAATCCTAAGATTAACTACGGTTTTAATACAACCTTCACCTATAAGAACGTCGACCTGACTTTAGATATGCAGGGGATTGCTGACGTAAGCGTTTACAATGCTAACATTGCATACCGTTATGGTAATGAGAATTTTACAAAAGATTTTTACGATCATCGCTGGCACGGGGCAGGTACATCAAATACCTATCCTTCTACAAATGTTGGTGCAAATAACAACGCTAAACCAAATTCGTTTTTTGTTGAAAGCGGAGCATATTTCAGGGTGCGTAATGCACAATTGGGTTATACCTTGCCTGGTGATCTGCTGAGAAGCATGGGCGTGAAGAAAATAAGGTTGTACGCCAATGCACAAAATGCTATCAATGTATTCGGATATAAAGGATTTACGCCCGAAGTAGGCGGTTCAGTAGGCAATATGGGGATAGACGCGAACGTGTACCCGCTATATGCCACGTATAATTTTGGTGTTAACGTTAGTTTTTAATTTGTATAAAGATGAAGAACAGGAAAAAATTATTGCAAAAAGCGTTAGGGATAAGCTTTATTGCATCTATAGTGATCTTTCAAAGTTGTAAAAAGAGCTTTTTGGATGTTAACCCTGCCGGAAATGTAGCGGCCACCCAATTTTGGAAAACCCAGGCTGACGCAACATCAGCGGTTGGTGCCATGTATGCAAACCTGCACGAGTGGACAAATATTGCTTTCGCCCCTATCGCTGTTGAAAGCATGGGTTCTGACGATGTTAATAAAGGTAGTACCGCCAGCGATGCTTCGTTTATGAACGATTTTCAAAACTTTTCTGCAAATTCAGGCGAAGGACAGATTTCAGATTTCTGGGGTGGCGAATATAAAACCATCAATTTTGCCAATCAGATACTGGATAATATACCAGCAATAAACATGGATGCTGCTTTAAAAGCACGCTACCTGGCAGAAGCGAAATTTATCAGGGCCTATGCTTATTTTAGGTTGGTAAGGGCCTTTGGTGGAGTGCCGTTACGGTTGCATGTACCAAAAGGTGCAAGTGAGTACAACCTGCCACGTGCAACACAGGCACAGGTTTACGGTGCAATAGAAACGGATTTAACAGATGCCGCATCAGTATTGCCGCAATCATACAGCGCTATTGATATAGGCCACGTTACAAAGGGTGCTGCACTGGCATTGCACGCAAAAATAGCACTGTATCAGAAAAAATGGAGCGAAGTTATTACTTATACAAACCAGGTAATGGCATTAGGCTATAGTTTGTTCCCTAATTATGAGCAAATGTTCAGGACAAACAATAAAAACAACTCAGAATCGATATTTGAAATTCAGTGTTTGTTAATACCCAATAACCCTAACGCATCAAATTCTCAATATTCTCAAGTACAGGGTGTAAGGGGTGTAACAGGCGGCGGCTGGGGTTTTAACGTGCCGAGTGCTGATCTGGCTGCTGCTTATGAGACAGGCGATCCCCGCAGGGATGCCACTATTATATTCAGGGGCGAAACTACACCCGAAGGTGATGTGATAGCCGCTTCAGGCGATAATCCAATGTATAATCAAAAATCGTATGTGCCGTTCAGCTTATATGTGTCAGGTTTTAACGAAGGCTGTCAGCAGGATAAAATTGTTTTACGCTATGCAGAGGTATTGTTAATGAATGCCGAGGCAAGTAATGAATTGGGTAACGCTGCCGCTGCTTTAATACCATTGGAAATGGTAAGAGCACGTGCCAGGGCCGGTAATAATGCAATATTGCCCAAAATAATAACTACCGACCAAACTGCACTCCGTACAGCAATTTATAATGAAAGAAGAGTAGAACTGGCTATGGAGTTTGATCGTTATTTTGACGTAATACGCCAGGGAAGAGGTGCAGCCGTTTTCGGTGTGCGCGGATGGAAAGCCGGAAAGAACGAAGTGTGGCCTTTACCGCAAAATGAGATTGATTTAAGTGCAGGTACTTTAACGCAAAATCCTGGTTATTAATTATTTATTAAAGAAAAAATGATGAAAACATTAAAAAATATACTTATAGCGGGCCTCACCGGCATTGTTATAGTTTTCACAATATCCGCGTGCCACAAGGGCTTCGATCCAAAAACTTATGCGCCTAACAAACCGTTGCCCACATTTGGAGGATATAGCAGCTCAAAAGATATCGAGTCTGCCAGTTTAGTCGCCTATTGGCCCTTTAGCGGCTCACTTAAGGATAGTTTATCCTCAACCACAGGTGTTGCAACCGGAACAAGTTTTACTGGAGGGGTTGTTGGCCAGGCGTTGCAGGGTGCAAATAACGGGTATGTGGTAACAAATACGCCGGCAACTGTAAAAGCTTTACATAGCTTTACTATAAGTACCTGGGTTAATATGCCGCAAAACACTACCGGTGCTATTGGAATTCTGGGTGTTGCCCATAGTCAAAATTTTTGGGGGAACTTCGATATATTTTTTGACAACGGCTCAACCGCAACAACCGGTGTGTTAAAAGTACATGCTTTTAACAAAAGTGCAAGTACTTCGGGTAACGATGCATGGCTGGGCGGCTATACTGTTACCAATCCATGGAATGTTTGGGTAAATATTCTTGTAACTTACGATGACAACGCTTCAACATTTGTTGTTTATTATGATGGGGCACAAGCAGGTACAAATACCGCGGCAGGGTTTGCACCACTTGATTGGTCAGCTGCTAATCAAATGGTTTTCGGAACCTTACAGTTTCAAACTACACCTTCTCTTACGTCAGCGACAACAGCACAAGGGTGGGCAGGTTATTTAACCGGAGCGCTGGATCAGGTAAGGATTTATAATAAAGTTTTATCAGCTACTGAAGCTTCGGCTTTATATCACCTGGAAAAACTGGGAAGATAAACATTTGATTTGATTTGGTTATGAGGTTGTCTGCCCGCCCGTCCGCCAACCGGCGGACGGGCGGGTCAGTCAGCCTCTTTTTTTGAATAATTTATATTTTGGGTTTTTATAAGAAATTGCGGGGAATGGGAAATTTAAAAGTTTGTATTGCGATTTTTGTTTTAAGTGTGCTTTTTGGCTGTAAAAAGAACAATCCGCCACCTCCGGTTCAGATTGTTCCCGCGTCTTTCAGTTTTAACGCTTTAAAGGTGAACGGCGTTTACAACGGCTATACGTATAAGGGCGTTAATACTGTACCTGTAATAAAACTATCCTTTTCGGCTGCGATCAGTCATGCTTCAGTAAATAGCAGCATTGCCTTCAAAAGCAATGTGGGGGCAGCTGTAATTTATGCTACCTCCTATCAGAATAATGACAGTACAGTAGTGATAACACCAAATACTTTGTTGCCAATTACGCAATACACCATCAACGTTTCAACCGGTCTGCAATCCTCGGGTGGCGGCAATTTACAATCACCTGTAACTGTGCAGCTGTCAACCGCCATCGACACTACCAATAAATTCCCTGTTATAACTGATGACCAGCTGCTTAACCTGGTTCAGCAACAAACATTCAAATATTTTTATGATTTCGGTCATCCCATAAGCGGTTTGGCCCGGGAACGCAATACTTCCGGCGATATAGTAACTACAGGCGGCTCGGGTTTTGGCATTATGGCCCTTGTTACCGGGGTAAGCCGCCAGTTTATTACCAGGGCGCAGGGTTTGGCCCGTATGCAACTGATCGTAGGTTTTTTAAAGAACAACGCGCAAACATTTCACGGCGCGTTCCCCCATTGGATGAACGGGGCGACAGGGGCAGTTGTCCCATTCGGCACCCAGGATGACGGCGCCGATTTGGTTGAGACTTCTTATTTAATGGAAGGACTGCTTACCGCACGTCAATACTTTAACGCAGCAGGCGCAGCGGAAACCCAGTTACGGGCTGATATTAATACGCTTTGGAACAATGTGCAATGGAGCTGGTTCCAGAATGGTCAAAACACATTATTCTGGCACTGGAGCCCGGATTATGCATGGTCTTCAAACATGCAGGTAAACGGTTGGGACGAGGCTTTGATGACTTATGTAATGTCCGCATCATCAACTACTTATCCTATTACAAAAGCTGTTTACGATAACGGATGGGCAGGTAATGGCAGTATGAAAAATGGGAATTCATATTACGGCGTAGTATTGCCTTTAGGCCCGGCTGAAGGAGGCCCTTTGTTTTTTGCTCATTATTCCTTTTTAGGGATAAATCCAAACAGCCTGTCAGATGCTTATGCCAGCTACGACGTGCAAAACAAGGCGCACGCCACTATAAACTATAACTATTGTGTCAGCAACCCTAACGGTTATTACGGCTATGGCGCTAATTGCTGGGGGCTTACTGCCAGCGATATTCAGAACAACGGTTATACGGCAAGTTCGCCGACTAATGACGTTGGTGTAATAGCGCCGACCGCAGCTATCGCTTCATTGCCATATACGCCAACACAATCGATGCAAGCCCTGCGCTTTTTTTATTATAAACTGGGCGATAAAATGTGGGGCCCTTATGGGTTTTACGATTCATTCAGCCTCGACGGCACCTGGTTTGCAACTTCAGACCTTGCCATTGATGAAGGGCCGATAATTGATATGATTGAGAACTACCGGAGCGGCTTGCTCTGGAATTTATTTATGAGTTGCCCCGAAGTAAAAACCGGGATGAAAAACCTGGGCTTTCAAAGCCCGAATTTATAGACCTCACCCTGCCCCGGAGTCCTTCGGACCAAAGGAGAGGGTTCTGAAAAAGAGCGAAGTTAAAGTCCTCTCCTTTGGAGAGGATTTAGGTGAGGCCGGGCTGATGTGATTGTGAAAAAATAAAATGAACTAAACACTATGATGAAAAAACTTATACTCCCCTTTTTAATTATAATATCCACTTGTTGCCTGGCCCAAAAACCTGAAAAAACAGCAACATTTGAAAGCATAAAACCTGTTGGCATTATCAAGAACCTGACAGACAGTGCTTTGCTGGATGTCGTTCAACGGCAGACATTTCGATATTTCTGGGATTTTGGACACCCGGTTAGCGGTTTGGCCCGCGAAAGAAACAATGTGGCTTATGATTACGGGAACGAGGTAGTCACTGTCGGCGGTTCGGGCTTTGGCATTATGAGCATAATTGTTGCCGACCATAGAAAATGGATCACCCATGACCAGGCGGTTGACAGGATACTTAAAATTGTTGATTTTTTATACCACGCAGATGCCTATCACGGCGTATTTCCGCATTGGCTGAATGGAGAAACCGGTAAGATTATCCCTTTTAGCCGGAAGGACGATGGCGGAGACCTGGTGGAAACCGCTTATCTTTTCCAGGGCTTATTATGTGCAAGACAATATTTTAACGGCGACAATCAAAAAGAACAGGAGATCCGCGGTAAAATAAATGGCTTATGGAACGACATTGAATGGAACTGGTACACCCGTGACGGGAGGGACAATTTATACTGGCATTGGTCGCCAAACAATGGCTGGGCTATGAATTTCCCGATCCGCGGGTTTAACGAATGTTTAATCACGTACATACTTGCTGCCTCGGGCGACAGGTACCCGGTTTCATCAAATGTTTATTTTGGGGGATGGGCACAAAGCGACTTCTTTAAAAATGGCAAAACTTTTTACGGGCATGTTTTGCCTTTGGGTTTTGATTATGGCGGCCCGCTTTTCTTTTCGCAGTACTCTTTCCTGGGCCTTGATCCAAAGGGGTTAAAAGACAGATACGCCGATTACTGGGAACAAAATACTAACCATACACTTATCAACCACGACTACTGTGTTGATAACCCCAGGAAATTTAAAGGTTATGGTTTAAACTGCTGGGGCCTTACCGCCAGTGACAGCTACGTGGGTTATAGCGCCCATTCGCCCACCAATGACCTGGGTGTGATCACCCCTACTGCCGCCCTATCGGCATTCCCTTATACCCCTGAATATTCTATGCAGGCGTTGCGCCATTTTTATTATGATCTGGGTGATAAAACCTGGGGCGATTACGGGTTTGTTGACGCTTTCAGCGAGTCGCGAAATTGGTATGCAAAATCGTACCTCGCCATCGATGAAGGCCCGATTGTGGTTATGATCGAGAACTACCGCAGCGGGTTATTGTGGAATTTGTTTATGAGCTGCCCCGAAATACAAAACGGCCTTAAAAAACTTGATTTTCAAAGCCCGATGATAAGGGGAAAATAAGTAACTATATTTGAGGGCGTTTATAAGAAGAACTAAAAACCATGTCATTTCGAGTGGTAAAATTGCGCGAAATCATGAAGGAGTGAATGACAAAAAAAGGGGTGTCATTCCTCCTTTAGCATTTTGCGGGATTTTCCAAATATGATAACAATTTTACCCTTATTCCTCCGGTGGTTTTGGAGGAATGCTTTTCATATTGAAGCGGGGTTTATAGGCCGGTTTCACTTCGGTGCTTTCAGCAGGTTTTTCTGCACCGGTACTTTCTGTGACCGCCGGAGTTGACGGCTCTTCCTTCTTTTCATCTGTACTTGCCGCAGGCTTTGGCATATTACCGGCCCTGAATTTCGGTACAAAGCCCATTTTAGCTGATGTTGGGGCAGCAACAGTTTCAGTTAAGTTTTCAGGCGATGTTTGTTCAGTCTGCGGCGTAGTGATGGCCGGCTTTTCAACTTTAACTTCGGGCGCCAGCGGAAATTGCCGTCTTAATTTATTGAACCAGTATTTTTTGGAATGATCAAAGCTTTTGTCGCCCATTTGTTCGAAATGGATTGTAAATTCAGAATATAAGCCTGACTCGCCTTTTTCCAAAGCAGCCAGGTCAATTTTCTTCTTTTTAAAAAACTCTTCGAAAGTCATATAGGTTTGAGATTTGAGATTTGCGATAGGAGAAGCACTGTGACAAAAGAATATGTCATTGCGAGGAGGAACGACGAAGCAGTCGCGAACTTTACAGGGCGATTATGCATAGTTCGTCCCGATAGTATCGGGATGCCTCGCAATGACATATTTTTATCTGCTTTAAAGTGACACATCCAGATCAAGCTGGTTAAAATGTATCCCTTTGTCTGTTTGCACCCAGTCTTCACGCTCTTCATCTGTAGCGTTTAGCAATTTCGGGAACCACTCCAAGGGGAACGCCTGCTGTTTGCCATTCTCCTTTTCAACAAAAAGCAAACCATTGCTAAAGCTTACTTTAACTTTCTTTTCCTGCTTGCGTGACGTGAAAAGTGGCATTTTTTAATTTGAAAATTTATTGATTTGAAAATTTGAAAATTACACAATTTGAAAATGTGTCAATTTGAAAATTTGAAAATTGATGCCATTTCTTCATTTTCAAATCCTCAAATTAGCTAATTTTCAAATTTCCCTATTCCGCCATATTATGGTAAACGGCCTGCACATCATCATCATCTTCCAGCCGGTCAATCAGTTTCATAATATCGGTAACCTGTTCTTCGGTAACTTCATGAAATGATTGTGCTACACGCTCCAGCTTTGCCGATTTTACCTCGATGCCCAGGTGTTCCAATGCTTTTTGCATCTTTCCAAAATCTTCAAAAGCTGCATGTACCACGGCAATATCGTTGCCGTTCTCATCTGCTTCAACAAACAGGTCCTCCAGGCCGGCATCAATCAGTTCAAATTCCAGTTCATCCAGGTCGCGTTCGCCGGGCTCAAAGGTGAGAACAGATTTACGGGTAAAAATAAAGTCCAGCGAACCTGTTTTGCCCAGCGAACCGTTATATTTTGTAAAATAACTGCGTACGTTCGCTACTGTACGGTTAATATTATCAGTAGCGGTTTCAACCAATATAGCAACGCCATGTGGCGCGTAGCCTTCATAAACTACTTCTTCATAATCTTTTTCATCCCTGCTGATGGCCCTTTTAATGGCAGCGTCAACACGGTCTTTTGGCATATTTACCGCTTTGGAGTTTTGTATAGCAGTTCTAAGGCGCGAGTTGGTATTAGGGTCGCCGCCGCCGGCCTTTACAGCCATTACAATTTCTTTACCTAAACGGGTAAACTGGATGGCCATTTTAGACCAGCGCTTAAGTTTTCTTTCTTTCCGGAATTCAAATGCTCTTCCCATAGTTTTTAGTCCATAGCCCATGGTCGATAGTCCATGGCCTTTGTGTTATTTATGCTTGTTATAGTGTTTGTAATTGTTGAAATAGTCGATAAAATACAGTCAATAATTACGAACAGCGAATATAATATTTGTTTTTAAACCTTTGTTAACCTTTTACCTTTCGCCTTTAACCTTTTACCCCAACCTAAATAATATTCTTCAGGTTCAACAGCATATCGGCCACCATTTTCGGCAGGTCATACTCCAATTGCCAGCCCCAGTCATTTTGGGCGTAGCTGTCGTCAATTGATTTTGGCCAGCTATCGGCAATTGCCTGGCGCGGATCATTTTCTGCATAGCTTATTTCAAAACCAGGTATATGCTTTTTTATTTCGTCCGCCAATCGGGCCGGGGTAAAGCTGATGCCCGCCAGGTTATAGGCCGAACGGATTGTTACCTTATCAGCTGGCGCATTCATCAGGGTTATAGTCGCCCGTATGGCATCATCCATGTACATCATAGGTAATGTGGTATTAGCCGACAAAAAACTCTCATACCGCCCCGTTTTCAAAGCCTGGTGGAAAATATGCACCGCGTAATCGGTAGTGCCGCCGCCGGGGTTCGCCCGCCAGCCGATCAGTCCGGGGTAACGCAGGCTGCGTACATCAAGCCCGTATTTAGTAAAATAATATTCGCACCAGCGCTCACCGGCCAGTTTGCTGAAGCCGTAAACCGTATTCGGGTCCATTACACAATACTGCGGCGTTTGCTGCTGTGGCGAGTGCGGCCCGAAAACAGCAATGGAACTTGGCCAAAAAACTTTTTCGACTTTAAACTCTACCGAAAAATCAAGTATGTTCAATAAGCCGGTCATGTTAAGGTCCCAGGCCAGTTTAGGTTTTTGTTCGCCTGTTGCCGAAAGTATAGCGGCCAGCAAATAAACCTGCGTGGGACGGTACTTATCAAATATGTGGTGCAGGTTGTCCTTATCTAAAACATTAACGATCTCGTACGGGCCGCTATTTTTTCTCATGTTATAAACCGGACTTTTCAGATCCGAGGCGATCACCGCCTCTGCGCCATAAATCCCCCTTAAAGCAGCAACTAATTCGGTGCCTATTTGTCCGTTAGCGCCAATAACTAAGATCTTTTCGCTCATGCAAAGCCGGTTTGAGGGTGCAAAGGTAGGAAAATGGTTGATTAAGTTGATTAAGTGAATGGTTGATTGGTTTAAAAATTAAAATGAAAATGGCAAAACTCAATCAACTTAATCAACAGGGCAGACGCATTAAAAACTGGCTCAAATAAAGCTACAGGTGTTATTAAATTAATTGATAAGACCCCTTTTTGGGGTCCAATATTGGTAGAAATACAGACCAGCCAGGTATTGGGTGCCGTAGGTACCAAACCTCCGCCATGCATTAGCGCTAATGCCGCTTTGTTCGTTACGTACCGATAGCACGCTAAATTCTTTTTTATATTTTCTACCAATATTTCGCGCCCAACGGCGCTTTTCTTAATATTTCGGCGTGACTTTGTTCAACATGGCGGTTACTCTTTGGAACAATATCAGAATTTAAACTATTTTAATGCGTCTGCCCTGACTTAATCAACCAATTCTAACTTAATCAACCAAAAATTTCGCATCTTTGCATCTAAAATATATTTATTCATAAACTATTTAAAAACAATGAAAGTCGCAGTAGTAGGCGCTACCGGTTTGGTAGGCACTAAAATGTTGCAGGTTCTTGAAGAACGCAACTTCCCCGTTACAGAATTAATCCCCGTAGCTTCAGAAAAAAGTGTTGGTAAACTAATCACTTTTAAGGGTAAGCAGTACAAGGTGGTTTCTGTTGAGGATGCGATAAAACAGAAGCCCGATGTTGCCATATTTTCGGCAGGGGGCGGCACTTCATTGGCCCAGGCGCCACTTTTCGCGGCAGCAGGCACAACCGTTATCGACAATTCATCTGCATGGCGCATGGACCCTACCAAAAAACTGGTAGTGCCCGAAGTTAACGCGCATGTATTGACAGCCGAAGATAAAATTATTGCTAACCCCAATTGCTCAACCATACAAATGGTAGTGACCTTAAAACCGCTGCACGATAAATATAAAATTAAAAGGGTGGTTGTGTCAACCTACCAGTCGGTTACAGGTACAGGCGTAAAAGCAGTTGACCAGCTATTTAACGAACGTAAAGGCATCGATGGCCCTAAGGTTTATCCTTATACCATCGACCTGAATGTGATCCCGCAAATTGATTCGTTCACCGAAAATGGTTACACCAAGGAAGAAATGAAAATGGTGAATGAAACCACCAAAATTATGGGTGACGACAGCATTAAAGTAACTGCTACTACAGTTCGTATCCCGGTTATGGGCGGTCACTCAGAATCGGTAAACATTGAGTTTTTGAATGATTTTGATGTAGAAGAGGTAAAACAATTGCTGGCAAAATCACCCGGTATTGTGGTAGTTGATGATATAGCCAACCTTAAATACCCTATGCCGCTTGATGCGCATGATAAGGACGATGTATTTGTAGGCCGCATCCGCAGGGACGAAAGCCAGCCAAATACTTTAAACTGCTGGATAGTATCAGATAACCTGCGCAAAGGCGCTGCAACCAATGCCGTGCAGATAGCAGAATATTTAGCTGAAAAGCATTTGATAGGGCAGGCTGTGGAGGTTTAGGGTAGAGATTAGAGACCGGAGATTAGAGATTAGTTTCCGGTGGTGATATTGAAAATGATAAAAATAGGGATGATCGGGAGATTATCCCTATTTTTTATGGAAAATAATTGTTTTTAATGAAACCAACTGGCCTTGTCGCGTTTTTTATCCCGTGTTTTATATCATGCAGCCTTTTTGTACAGTCGCCGAAAGCAATTGAGGCGGATTTATATAAATCGTTCAAAAAAATGAATATTGGAGTGACCGTCAACTTAAAGGACCATACAATCCTGACGATTCCAAATCTCTTGGAATGGCAAATGACCAGTTCGCAAATAAATTACAGCATTATGGGTGTAATAAAACCTTAATACGCCATTACCTGCTTTCGTTAATTTGAAGTACAACACTGGTGCGCCCGGCATTAACTTCAGGATTAAAACCTATTCTCATTAAAAAATCGCCTGAATATGATTTCGCACTATCTATTGGTGAAACAATACCGGGATAAAGGTTAATTTCCTTAATTGTATATTTTTTTACAGGATCAAGGCCTTTAAGGCGAATGGGCAATTTGCTGCCCTCATCAAACCTGTTATTTACCAGATAATTAAATATAACGCCTGATGTTTTAACCGAATCAACATACATTACCGATGCAACGCTTTGTTCGCGGGGGTCAGACAAACGGTATTGTTCACCCTGAAATATAATTTGCTTTACTGTATTATAGGTTTTAACAGCCTCCTGGCAGAATTGAAGATCGTTACCACTGAGTTTGCTTACCGGAATATCAAATCCAAGCCTGCCCATCATGGCCACATCGGTACGGAATTTTATCGGTTGTTTGCCCCAGTCGGTAACATGGTTTGCGCTGATAAGGGCCGGATAGAAATAGGAATACTCCCATTGTATAAATATCCTTTCCATAGGTTCGGTATTATCGCTTGGCCAAAACTCGGTAAAGTATTGCAGCGCGGCGTAGTCAACACGTCCGCCACCGCCTGAGCATAGCATCATCGGCACAGCAGGATACTTGGCGCGTACACGTTCAAGCACTTTATATAAGCCGCGCACATATTCAATATACAGGTGCGACTGGTTTTGCAGGTGCGCCGAATAAGCATTATATATTACCGCATTACAGTCCCATTTAATGTAAGCAAGCCCCGGGCTTTTAATAAATAAGGAATCAACTATACTAAATACAAAATCCTGCACCTGCGGATTGCTCAGATCAAGCACCAATTGGTTCCTGTAATAATATTCATCTCTTTTGGGCTGTTTTATCACCCAATCCGGATGGGTTTCATATAAGCGGCTTTTAGGGTTTACCATTTCCGGCTCTATCCATATTCCAAACTTAACACCGTCGTTTTGCGCTTCCTTAACCAGCGAGGCTATACCGTTGGGCAGTTTTTTGCGGTTTTCCTGCCAGTCGCCCAAACCTGCATGATCATCATTACGGGGATATTTATTGGCAAACCAGCCGTCATCCAGCAAAAACAAATCAACGCCCAGTTTTTTGGTATCTTGCAATAACCCGCTCAGCCGGCTTTCATTAAAGTCGAAAAAGGTAGATTCCCAGTTATTGAGCAACGTTAACCTTGATCCTTTTCCATCCATTAACTTATAATTGCGGGCCCAGCTTTGAAGCTTTCTGCTTGCATCTCCTTTACCTTTATCCGAAAAAGTATATAAAAATGCAGGGGTCGTAAAATCTTCACCCGGCTTTAAAGTATAAGCAGACGCAAAATTATTGATCCCGGCAATTATCTTTAAATTATCAAGCGGATCAAGTTCAAGGTCAACACGGAAGTTACCGCTCCATTCCATAGCTCCATACAGCACATTTCCTTCATCCTCGGTAGCCGGCTTATCAAACGAAACCATAAATACCGAAGGTTCAAATAAATTAGCCCTGGCGCCCAGCTTGGTATCAATTGTTTTTATTCCGTGAGTAATCCTGGTTTCTTCAGGTTGCATTTCTTTTCCCCAGTCGCCGTGATACTGACGCAGCCAAAAACTTTTGGCTTTAAGGTAAAGGTTAGCCGATGCAAACTTGTTTAATGTTACATTCCCTTTTTCATGATGTTTTATTACACTCCATTGTTCTATTACATCATTTTTAAAATAAGATTTATAATACAGCGTAACCTCAAAATCATAAACCGGGTCTTTGAGTACTATGCTCAGCAAGGATACATCATCACTGATTTTTGTAACATTGTGACTTACATATTTCAAATCAAGCGAATTGTTACCATCTGCGTGTGTAACGGTAATGGCCGGTTCGGCCAGGTTCCTTGATCCCGAAGGTGTATAGGCGGAACTTAAAAGCCCTGTGTAATCGCCGGTACCGTTACACACGCAGAATTGCTTGTAAACACCAGTTACCTGATCATATTCAGCGGCATTGGCGAGCTTAGTGCCAAAATAAACGGTATTGACATCTTTACCTTTATCAACCTGTAAAACCAGGGCATTATTAGCCGTTTCTACAGGGATAGTTACCGTTTGGGCAAATGTGATTTGTGCCAATACAGCAAACAGAGAAGTCAGGATACAGGTTGGCGAGATGATATATTTGTATATCTTTTTCATTTATCGGGTTTAATTTAGTTCGTTCAAAATTGGCTTATCTATACTTTTCAGTATATTTTTATCTGTTTTAATCAGTTCTAATATTTGTATTTCATTACTTCCTTTTTTCAACCACTCAACTGGTAAATAAAGCGTTTGCTGTGGCCCGACAGACCAATACCTGCCCAAATTATGACCATTTACCCAAACTACACCCTTACCCCAGTTACGCATATCCAGATAGGTGTCCCCTATTGTTTTAAGGTTAAACAACCCTTTTTTAATTACCGGGGCGCTGCCACCTGCAATATTAGTGGTATTAAATTTGATATTATTTATGTTGTTAAATGGCAAGCTATACATTTTCCATCCATTAACCTCTTTGCCTGAAAACTGCACACCCTGAGTGATCCCTTTTTTATTTTGCAATAAGTATTTCCCAAAATTGATACGGCCTAAATTTTCTACTACTATATCCAGTCTGATATCCCCTTTTGGTAAAGTAATCTTGAGGCTGTCCTGGTTTAAACGCCTGTCTAATATACCAGCTCTTTTACCATTAATTAATACTACGGCATAATCACGTAATCCATTTAACTTTAATATTCCGGACCGGCCACCCTTAACGGTTGTGCGGTATAAAACAAAGCCATAAGCCTGGTTTAAATCTTCAAAAGTAAGCGGTGTTGTATTTTTTACAGGAGCCGGTAAAATATTGAATATACTGAGCTTTTGTGAGAGCTTGATTTGAGGTATCACTATAGTTGGTTTAGGCGAAGGTACTTCAGGCAACGTTTGTCCTTCCGGCAAATGTTTTTTAATAATATCCCTGAACTTCATATACTTTTCTGTAGCATTTCCCGCCTCGTCAAGCGGCGCATCGTAATCATAGCTGCTTATTTGCGGTTCATAAGGCGTACCGTCTTTATAGTTGGCGCCATTCATAAACCCGCGGGTTGTGCCCCCGTGAAACATGTACATGTTTATAGATATTCCGGCGCTCAATACAGCATCAAGCCGTGGCAGATATTCTTCGGCCGGAACAGTATGGTGTTTAGTCCCCCACCAGTCAAACCAGGCAGGGTACCACTCTGCAATATAATAAGGGCCTTTACCGTCATGGTTACTATTGATCAGTTCCTTAACTTTATTCACATTATCAACACCGTTTATAGCCGGTAACAAACCTGGCAGATGCCCGTTTTTTATATCCGGTTCGGGATCACAGGTATAAAGCAGGCCATCAAAGCCCGACTCTTTGAACAATCTTTGGTTGATCTCCAGATATTCTTTATCACTGCCGTAAGAGCCGTACTCATTCTCTATCTGCACCATTAAAATATTCCCGCCATGATTTACCTGTAAAGGAGCGAGTTGCTTACCAACCTGTAGTATATATTTCCGGTATTCTTCCAGGTATTTTGCTTCTTTACTGCGTACAATTAATCCTTTTTCTTTTTCGAGCCAATAAGGATATCCTCCAAATTCCCACTCGGCACATACATAAGGACTTGGACGAAGTATGACCCACAGGCCTTCCTCTTTGGCTATTTTAACAAATTCAGCAACGTCATTATTTCCGGTAAAATCAAATATCCCTTTTTGAGGTTCGTGTAAATTCCAGAAAACATAAGTGCCAATTGTATTTAAACCCATTGCCTTTGCCATTTTCATTCTTTGACGCCATGCTTCACGTGGCACCCTTGGATAATGCATTTCACCCGAGATCATTTGAAATGGCTTATTATCTAACAGAAATGCGTCGTCACCCAGTTTAAATGTATGTGTTTGAGCAAATGTATTAGCGACATTTAAAAAAATAATTGTAAGAAGTATCAGTTTTTTTAGTTTCATATTCAGCATTGTCAGGCTTTTTTAAATTTTAAGGGAATGTACATTAGGATTTTCAGTTTGATTGGGACCACTAAAAATCATTGATCAAAAACTTTTAGATTCCATTTATCAACCCAGGTAATCTGGATATCATCGCCTTTAAAAGTAATTGGCAACCATAAATACCTGCCATCAACAGCATTTTTTGGTTCCCATTTGTCAGCCATAAAAATGAATGAATTCTTTTTTCCTTCAATAGGTAAAACAAATGTGCTTTGCCCCTTAAAGGTTATTTGTGCTTCAGGTCCCTGGCATGGGTTTCCATGGAATATCCAGGGGCCCCATATATTGTCAGCGGTAAACCAACGGGCCGCATTAGGCGCCCATCCGGTACAACCTGAACCTAACATATAGTATTTGCCATTTCTTTTAAACAATGCCGGGGCCTCAGTTTGGTGGCCGATGTAAACCCTTACAAACTTGCCTGTATAACCGGTATAATCGTCATTAAGCTCCGCTATCTGTAAGGTATTATTTTCTTCGGATGAAAAAACATGATAGGCTTTTCCATCACTATCTGCAAAAATTGTCATATCCCGTATCATTTGTCCACGGGAAAAATCACGGCAAAAAAACTTATTGTCTTTATTGAGCGTATCCGCACAATTGACTTTTTCTTCTTCAGCCGTCCCGGCGGGATAGAATGGCATTTTACCGGCATTTGCCCTGAAACTTTTTAAATAGCTGTACGGACCATTTACTTTATCGCTGATTGCTATACCGCCTAATGCAGAAGCATATCCTTTTCCCAATAGTTCAAGATGAAACCACATTACATATTTTTGGGTTTTCTTATTATAAACAACTTTTGGCCTTTCAATTATGCTACCTTTTGCAATATCACTTTTGGGGTCGTCACTTACTTTTAAAGCTATTCCTTCATCTTTCCAGTTATATAAATCTTTGGATGAATAGCAATGAATACCAACCTGGGCTGAATTGCCTTTTTCGCCTTCAATTTTATGCTCGCCAAACCAATAATAAACACCCATCCGGTATAATATCCCTCCGCCATGGGCATTAATGTGAACACCATTGTTATCCGGCCATATTGCTCCGGGATAAAAATAATGGGGCATCGTATTAAGATTTGATTGCGCTTCAGTTTTAACTGTTGCTGTTAATGATATGATTATAAATAGCAAAACATGCGGCAATCTCTTCATATAATTAGTTTTCTTTATAGGCTTTTATTCCCTGTTGGTTAATTCCGAACAACAAGGTATGGTTTACTTCAGTCACACTTCTTACATCTCCCCAAAGCTTGAAACCTGACTGTGCCTGTGGGATATATTGAAAATGGCCTTTACCGTCCCCTTTTAATAAAATACCGTAATTCGCATCATATTTTCCAAAGCGCAGCCTGGCCCTGTTGATATTACCACATAAAAGCAGGTCCTGATTCCCATCGTGGTCATAATCTAAAGCGGTTATGGTAAATACCGGCGAAAACTGTACCTGTAACGGCAATGCCGATTCATGTAATTTACCTTTAGCATCGCTCAAAAAACAGGTGGTTGCCAGGTTATCAGCCTGCAGATGACCTGCTCCTTTTAATTGTGGAGCAGTAAATATACCTGTAATCGTTGCATCAGCATAACTGTTGTAATCAGGAAAACGTGACCGCATCATATTCATCTGTTCCAGGAGTTCATCACGGGTTACATAAGGATAACTTTTATGCTGGATATAAAAACAAAGGAAGGGGTCAATCGTGCCATTAGCATCAAAATCCTTATAGTACATCTCTGCCGGCTCTTTAACACTGGCCTTGCACTGGGTATTTAACCCCTGATTGCCAACAATCAGATCAGGATGTCCGTCGTGGTTAAAATCCGCTACAAGGATTTTATTCCACCAGCCACTGTTTGGTTTATCAAAATAGTCGTTTGTACTATTTATAAGTTTACCATTAGTATTTATCATAACAGTTACCGGCATCCACTCTCCTACTAAAACCAAATCCGGCTTTTTATCTCCGTTCATATCTACCCATGCAGCATCGGTTACCATACCTATATGTTTTAGCTGAGGGTTAAAACTTTCGGTTTGATCTGTAAAATGGCCCTTACCATCATTGATAAGAATATAGCTTGACGGCGTTTCAGGGTATCTGCCGGGTATTACCCTCCCGCCTACAAATAAGTCCGGGTGTCCGTCAGCATTAATATCGGCTACTCTTACACAGCTTTTACTGCTGCGCATGATGGGTAAAGCATTTTTTGCTTTCGTAAAATTACCGTTTCCGTCATTCAGGTAGAGCCTGTCCTGCAATAAAGGATCATCAGGAGAATAATTATCATAGCCCCCCGAGCACACATACAAATCTGGCTTACCATCGCCGTTGGCATCAAAAAATACAGCATCGGCGTCGCTGCTCTTTTTATCAGCCTCAAAAGCAGGTTCTGGTTTTATTGTGAATTTACCATCAGCCTGCTGGATGTATATTATACCGGGCTTCCCGTTGCTTCCGCCTACATAAACATCTTCAAGGCCATCGCCATTTACGTCCCCTTTTGTGATACACGGCCCGGAAAATGACAACGGGTTTACCATTAGCGGCTGCCGTTTAAAATCGTTGATATTATTTTTTTCCTGGTTATTTATTACGGGTGATTGAACCTCTGTGAAAATAGGTTTTACAGCTTTAGGTATCTGATAACGGTTAACAGCATCTTTTTCATTAAGCGTTAGCAGCTGATCTGCTTTAACGTTCTTTATAACCTGCATTTTTCCCAGCGGCCACACTATACATAAAGAATCAACCTGTGTATCCTTTCCCAACCCGAAATGTAATATTGGCGATACGCTTGACTGAAAACCACAACTCAGCATTTGTTCAAGGTACTGCATTTTATTTTTTACGTAAATGGAAACCTTAGCCCCTATCCCCTGTGTGTTTTTTCCGGCGCCTTCCAGCTTTAGTTGCAGGTAATGATTGTTTAATTGTTTATTGGTTTCGTTTTGATAGATAAATGCAGGTTGGTTAACGTTGTTAACTACCAAATCCAAATCGCCATCATTATCCAGATCGGCATAAGCCGCCCCATTGCTGTTGGATGATTGGGTAATGCCCCATGGAGCAGTGGTGTTGGTAAAGGTTAAATCGCCATTATTTTTAAAAAAATAACTTTTGATTTGCGAGGATGGCATTTGTTGCACCAGATTATAGACATCCTTACGCATCAATCTTTTATCATTCAAAAAATCGGACATATATTTCATGAAATCCATATTTGTAAAATCACGGGCATAGCCGTTGGTTACAAACAGATCTTTCCAGCCATCGTTATCATAATCAGCAAACAAAGGGGACCAACTCCAGTCGGTATTTGAGATACCGGATAGTTGGCCAATCTCGCTGAAAGTTCCGTTACCATTATTTATGTGCAGCATATTACGCATATACTGGTAGTAGAATCCGTCACGCAGCGTTAAATCAAATTTTTCATAATTATTCGGCGCAAACAATATCTTTTGCCGGTGATTATCTTCCGGAAGCATATCAGCCGTAAAAATATCGGGTAAACCATCGTTATTTATATCCGAGATATTATTCCCCATTGATGATTGTGAGGTATGCCCCAAAGATGATTGCAGTTTATTGGTAAAAGTGCCGTCCCCATTATTAATGTACAGATAATCGGGTATGGTATAATCATTGGATATGTAAATATCAGGCAAACCGTCCCCATTAACGTCGGCGACAGCTGCACCAAGCCCGTAGGTATAATCAGAACTGCTGATCCCGGCCTGTTCAGTTACATCTTTAAAAAAGCCGTTATCGTTTCTGTACAATTTGACCCCATTTAATGAGTTTGATTTTTTTAAAGCGGCGGCCATATTTGCTTTGTCCAAAACCGGCAATTGAACAGGGCTGTGGTTTAACAAAAGCATATCAAGATCACCATCGCCATCGTAATCAAAAAAAACGGCCTGGGTACTGTACCCCGCATCGGCTAATCCGTACTTCTTCGCTTCCTCGGTAAAATGAGGAATCCCGTCTTTATCATTCCCCTGGTTGATAAACAGTTGATTTTCCCGTTTTTCGGCCTGGGCCCTGCTAAAATAATCAATAAACTTATTTTGATTATTTATATAATATTTGAGGCCCGCGGCATACGTGCCTATAATCAGATTGCCATATTTATCTTCGGCAAGCGCCCGGATATAGTCTGATGCAATATTACTATTGTGCGGATTATAGTTAACAAACTGATTGCTGCCCGGAGGTAATAAACTTAACCCGCCGCCGTTTGTCCCAATCCATAAATTGTTTTTTGAATCTGAGAGGATCACCCTTACATCATTTAAACCGATGCTTGCCGGATCATTTGCCTTATGAATGAAATTTGTAAAAGAATCAGTCTTTCTATCATACCGGAAAAGTCCATGTGAATAGGAGCCGAACCACAATTTGTTTGAATGGTCTTTATAGGCGCAAAGAATATTATTATCGGTTAATGAACCGTTTTGTCCGTTTGCCCTATAATATTTAACAAACTCACTATTCAGCTTCTTTTTATATATTCCATCACCATCTGTACCAAGCCACAAGTAACCATCATCATCCATACACATGCCGTAATATCTTAAAAAACTAACACCATAAGCATCTGTTAATTTATTCTGAAATTTTATGAACTTTTCGGGAACGTTACTTAGCATATAAATACCGTCACCATAAGTTCCGGCCCAAATATTCTTATCGCGGTCCTGGAATAAGGTTTGTATTGTGCGGGCTGTGATGCCAAAATTATCTTCGGATTTCACAGGATCGATAGTAATGTCTTTATACGACGACTTTTCTGCTTTTTCAAGATTTATATTATACAAACCGCCATCCTGAAGACCAACAAGCAGATTTTTATGGTCATCCTCCAGAAGGGAATAAAAATAGTTGCTCCTTAATTTATAATTTGAGCCTGAAAAAACATGAAAACTATTCTCTTTTCTTCGATATAGCGCTAATCCCTTACTGGTAGCTATCCAGATATCATGATTATGATCTTCGTAAATACAATTGACCCTGCCCTGAGGAACCTGATTAAGCGGGAATTGATTATTCAAATTCTTTAAAACTGTCCCATCTTTTGTACTAAAAACATTGAGGCCGCCATCCCGTGTACCCACCCATAATAGTCCGTAATTATCTTCAATTACATTAAGAACCGATAAATCACCTGTTAAACCAGGCAATTCTTTTTTAGTATAAGTTTTAAACAGTTTACTCTTTTTACTATAGGAAGAGAATCCAAAACCGCCACATGAAAACCATAGCTGATCTTTATTATTTCCGGAAATACTGTTTACATTGCTTAAATAGGCCAACGGAACGCCCGGTGGATTAAACTTTGTAAAACGCTCTCTGTTAGTATCAAATTGATAAATCCCTCTTCTTGATGATATCCAAATATCGCCCTGGGTGTCCTTATATATTGTTTGAACATAATTACTTGGCAAACTATAGGGATTGTTAGGTTCAAATTTGAATACTTTAAAATTTGTACCATCAAAACGATTTAAACCATCGCCCGTGGCGAACCACATAAACCCTTTATTATCTTGTGTTATACTATTTATTATACCGAATGAAAGACCATCTTTCAATGAATATTTTTTTACTTTTTTAGTAAATAGCCCCTGAGCGAAACCACCTGAACAAACAATTAGCGCTAAAACGATAAGTATTAATCTTCTCATTAATATTTTATAACGGGTAAATAATTGGCGGGGTAAATCTCTGTAACAAAAAGGATACAGAAACCATCTTTTCAAATGTAGTATATTTTATTAAAAAAAGAAGTGTATAATTGACGGTAATATTTTAGTAAAAAAGGCAGCCCGATTTATTTGGATTCCCTGCCTGGACCCGAACCATAAAATCAAACCTATTTATTATATTTTTAAGATAATTTTCATAAACGGAAGGAAAGTTTTATAATAATTAAATATTTTCGTTTGACAATTCCGCCAATTTTTTAAGTTGATCTATAAAATAGTTCGAAAAATGTATCTCTGGGAGCACTGAAAGGATGTTATAGAACATCATTAAAAGACTGTTCTATAAAGACTTACGAAGTCTTAAAGACTTCGTAAGTCTGCTAAGTCTGAAAAAACTAAGCAACCAAAATCTCAAAATGCTTCGCCTACATCAATAAACATGCCATTTGACCCCTGGCGGCCAAAGCCGTAATCAAGGGTGACATTGGTTCTGGATATGGTATTGAGCTTTATACGCAAGCCAGGGCCGAAACCCGGCTGTATGCCCTGTAGCCTGGTTCCGGGCCCAGCCGAAAATGATTCGAGGTTTATGAAAAACACACCGCCTATCAAACCGTCAGACGTAATTTTATAACGATACTCACCTTCAAGATACACCATTTGGGCTCCTCTGAACCTGCCTTGTATATAACCCCGGCCGGTGGCGGAGCTGGGGTCCCACTGGTTACCCGGCAGATCGACATAAGCCGGCTTTCCGCTCAGCACCAGCCAGTCGTAACTCCACAAGGCGATCACATTGTCAGATCCTTCCGGAAAACGATAATATTTCCGTAAATCTATGATCAGCGATTGCCAGTTGCTTGTACTCCCCATAAATCTAAAATTTGTACGGAATTGGACAAAGCCATACCCGCCTTTTGAGGGATTAAGGCCATTGTCGCGCGAGTCGTATGAGCCGGTCAGTGTAAATCCGGAGGCTATTGAATGTGCAAGTTTACCATAAGCTGCATAATCAGATAAAGTGCCGTTGGGGTTACCCTTCTCCGAAACATTCCAGTGATCATCAAATACATAGCCTAAGCCGGCATACAAATTCCCGGTGATATGCCGCAAAACCGTTTCGTTAAACTGAAAATAAGAATAATCCATCGGGTCCTCATTTTTGATATTTGAGTTGCTGCCCAAACCAAAAGTGCTTTGCGGGTATTTATAAAAACGATATTCACCAATATAATTATAAACATTATCCTTGCTCCATATACTGGTTTGCACGGGCAAGGTATATTGCCTGTTTTGTGTATATGCGGTACTGGCCACGATGGTTGAAATCCTTGATTTGGGCCCGGTCCTGAATGCCATATTACCTGATAATACTATGCCAAGGCGCGAAACCAGGGAATATCCAAGCGCCGGAATAATTGAAATTGTGGGCTTTGATGTTACCGAATCCACTGTCGCTTTGTGTTTAATTTTAAACACTTCCTCCAATACATCCGTAATATCTATTTGGGTTACACCTTTCTTATTACTGATGATGGTATCCTTTGCTGCAACTTTATTTGTTTGCGGTTGAACAGGAATGGTTGTAATTGGTACAGGTTTATTTTCCTGTGCTAATAAACTGTTTGCAAATAATAAACCGGTAATAAATATGATTAACCTAAAAAATACCCTCATTTATAAATTTACTAAAACCGGCAAATAAATTCTCCGGCAAATAAAATCACTGTTAACAAACGGCTTTAAAATCGAACCCGAAAGTAATCATTCTGCAACAAATCAAATAATGAAAAATACGGGCGACTTTAGTTATGACGATAAAGTGGCAATAATGAACAGATTTAATTGAAAGACGGCGGAAATCAAGAGCCAAGAGTCAACGTAAACAAAACGCTACCTGAACCAGTTAATCCCCGTCCCTATTACTTCCCTGATATAGATATTCCATTTAAACAACGATTCCGCATCCGGGAGCAGGGAGGCGAAAGAAAAACCATCCTTTCCCGCTATAAAATTACAGGGATAAGGAGTTACCTCAATCCCGGTTGTTTTAAAAATGCCCAGCGAACGCCTCATGTGAAATGCCGATGTGACCAGTAAATAGGGAGGCTGCAAATGGCGGGCATTTAGCAGCGATTTTGAAAAGGCCACATTTTCAATGGTATTCCGGCTTTTGTTTTCAATCAATATGCAGCTGTCGGGGATTTTAAATTGCTGCAGCTGGGTTTTAACCCAATCGGCTTCGGTAAAATTATCGTGTATCAAATTGCCGTTGCCGCTCGAAATAAGGATATGTGTAACCTTACCCGTACTGACCAATTTAAGCCCCTGTATAAACCTGTCGGCATTTGCGTTAAAAAAACCGCCGCCCTTAGCGTCTTCCGTGGTAAAGCCGCCTAAAACTACGGCGCAGCTGTATGCCCCGGTGGTTTTTAAGGGGACAGGGTTAATATCCCAGCGTTTTGCAAATTGATTCACAAAAAAGGCGTTAGAAAAAACCCATAATAACACAACTGATAGTATCAAAAACCGGCGTTTCTTTTTTTGATTTTTGCTGATAACAGCAGCTATTAAAAGGCTGAACACCCAGGTGAGCGGGAAAATAAATAGGACAAGCAGCTTTGAAAGTACAAAAAACATCTTCGGGTTTATTTGGCGTAAAAATACTTTTTTAGTCGGTTATACAAACAAAGAACCGGGAATTAAGATTGACGGGGACGGAGAAAAACTATTCTCCCCTTCAAACGTTCGCATAAGTAATATTTCATTAACGTGTTTAGTGATTGGAAATTTGCACAATAATCATAATGAATAGATAATGTGAACGTTATGGCAACTCCCCTCTTGAGAGGGGGTGCGGCCGGTTGCGTTGTGGCGGGGGTGTGTTAGCCTATATACCTGTTAACACACCCCTCCACCCCTCTCAAGAGGGGAATCGCACAGGCCGTTGCCTTTAATTCGCTCTATTCCTTATTTTTCAATCATTAAACACATTATTTCATTAATTTTATAGCGGCTTTACAGGCCTTATCTACCATGAAGAAAATATTTATTGTCCTTTGTTTATTATGCGCCCCGGCGATGTTTGTTTTTGCAGATACCATTACCGTGGCCATCAACCACTTTGTGATAAAAGAAAACCCCTTTGCAAAAAACGAAGTCGCCATTATTGCCACCGATACCGCCGGCAACGTGCGGGAAAACGTAAACGGCACCTTCAGTTTTACCGTCAACGGTTTCCAGGACACCCTGCATTTCGACAAAGGCACCGCCTTTTACAGGCATAAGATTGAGCGCAGCACCTTTTTATACGTGAGGCACCAAAACGACAGCGGCACACACTCTATCCTGTATTATGTTTACAAAAACGCCGATAAGCTACGCCCCTTCCACATTAGCTGGGTGCTGCTTTTAGCCATACCCTGCGGCCTGTTTTTGCTGGCCTATATGTTTAAACGGTTCATCATTATCGCCGTTATCATTTTCTGCATTTTTGTATATTTTAACTACCACAGCGGCCTCAGCATACCCACGTTTTTCCAGAGCATTATCGACGGGCTGAAGGGGATTTTTTAGCGGGGGGGAATTGATGGTTGATTTTAATGATTTTGGGCGTTGCCCGGTGATAGAACCGGGCCGGGCCTGGAGACCTGTCCCGATGGAGATCGGGATCATACTCCGCCAATAGGCGGACTTAGGCGCAGGGCCGGTATCCGCTGCTATCCCTAACGCGGGGAATTACATTTTTTTCTTTTCAAAAATTCCCTTGCCCGGTACGGGCAAAACCTTTGTAGAAAAACAAATTCGTATTATTTCTTGCCCCGTCAGGTGGCTACCCTTCGTGAATTGGGTAGCCACCTGACGGGGCAATATTTTTCTTGTTTTTTTTTCTACAAAGGGGTAGCCTCTATGAGGCATATTGCATTTGTTGGTGTTGCTTTCGCCGTTGTTGGTGTTGTCACCAACCACATGGACTATTTTTGAGGCTGGGATTCACGGCCAGGCATTTATGTCACTTAGAATGCCGGTACTTGTTGGTGACAACGGCAACATGGGCGTAAATTAATACTCGCCAACTTTCACTATTTGCCCAATATGATTAATCCTCACCTTTATTATATTCTCAAAATATGGTAAGCTCTTGATTGACTTATATGTTATATCTTTCAACTCTTTTTTATCTTCAACTGATGTTTCAAAATGATGTCTGAATACATAATCTCTTACCGATGAATTGCCATAAGTGACCTTTGAAAATTTTTGAACCCTAAAAAGGTGGGGACTTATCAGTTTATTGTTAGCCGGGTCTAATAAACCTACTTCAGAAGGATCGAAATTATAAGATGGAAATATAAAATATTCGTTTTGCTTCATGGTAAATAAAAAGCGCCAGCCCAAATGTTGGTTATATGTTTTATCAACCACTGGTAGCCCCTGGTTTACACGCTCAGTTATTACTTTATGTAATGAGATAACTTCATCCTGCAGATCGCCGTTCTCATCACGATATATGGCCACATGGTGATTATTGCCTGTACTTATAAAATCAACCGGAGTTGGTTTACCATTATCATCTAAAATTTCTTTTCCATGATGATCTTTTTTATAATGAAGGGGTTCTGCATTTTTAACACCACTTATTGTTACCCGTTTTATGGCAATGCCTTTATCTTTATTGAGCCAAATAGGATCTTTATCCAGATTAGAAAAAGCTTCTTTTTCTTTTCCGCCAAATTGTTCTAACCTTTTATATAATATATTCTGAATACCAATGTCTATAACTTTATCGATTTTTAAGTCAGGCGAAATATCTTTACGAATGGTAAAATCATCATCCAACCAAACCAGCTTTACTTTCTCAGGTACCTGAACCGTTTTTTGATCATCTAAATAAATCGGGTTTTTAGCCAAGCTATTTTTTCCGGTAAATGCTTTTACAGGGTCATTATTGTTTTCATGTAATCTTTTTAAAAGGGCGCTACTGTATTGTGGTTTTGATACTTTAAAAATTGTTTCTTCATCAAATTTCCCGCTTACCTTTTCTTCTTTAATTACGTATTGTTTTATTTTCCCATACACCGTTTCTTTATGTAACTGTCCGCGGGGCGTTAGTGTTGGCTGACTTTTTTCTCCTTTAGAACTTTTTGTTTTGTTTTTGTTTTTTGTTACAACTTTGTTTTTTGCTTTACAGGAAATTAAAACACTTTCCAAATGATTTTTAGCTTCTTCCCTGAAATTATCTAAGGGTGATTTAAAACGCCTTTTGTCTTTATCGAATTTTTCAGTAATCTTTTGCTCAATAGCATAAATCTCCTTTCCTTTTTTATCCTCTTTCGTTTTGGCATTGAGATTATTAAGATACTGGATATGTTCGTGTTTTGTAAAAGCAATGGTAAGCGCATCCATCGCATGATGCCTGTGGTCATTCCGCTTTGTCCAATCTACAATCCGTTCCTTAAAGCCGCCATCTTTCTTTTCAATCATTTCAGTAAGGCCAAGCTTGCGGTATTTATCCATATTGAGTTCCTGCATTACGTTGACCAGCCCCCAATCATCCCGCAACTTATCTGTAATACTTCCGGTTGTGGCTACTACAGTTCTGCATACTTCATGCAACATTTCTTTGGCTTTTTTTGCAATATATTGGGTATCACGTAAATCACGTTGGATGAACCCTTCGCCAATTTCACTTCCTTTTAAAAGTAGTTTTTTGTATTTGGCTTTACTAATACCCTCATCTTTGCTTTTATAATTTACCTGGTATAACATTTCAACCCTTTCCAAATAATCTGTCAAGCTTTCCGCACCACGATCTTTATCAATGTAGTCGTAAGCTGTTCTATTACCCTTAGTATAGTTTGCCTCACGTGGCGCTAAGGTTTTATTAGAGAAACTATCATCAAATAAACTTGCCTGCGGTATTATATGGTCTATATCGTACTTTTTTGTAAAAAGATCTTGTCTTGCAATGTACTCATTAGTATAAAGGTCTTTATAGGCATTAAATTTTAACTCCTGATAAAGTTTGTAACGGATAATATCATTCCGGGTAGGATTTGGAATTTTATCTTCTCTTATAAGTATTTCCCTGATCTTATCATGATTGGATTTTGCTTCGTTTATACGTTTGGTATCCTCCTCACGTTCTTTAGCATTCTTTTTTAGTTCACGGGCTAATTCTATACGTATTTCATCAGGCTTGCCAAGAGGTGGGTCTTTAATTATAGCATTAATTACGTTTACCATCTGGTTCAATATCTTCTCTACAACCGGGTTACGCAAACTGTTCTTAGGTAATATTTTCAATTCGCCTTTTAACGGCCTTTTATCATTTTCTTCTTTAGTAAGTGACGAGGAATGGTTATAACCAGCTAAGGCACAAGCATCACTATAATTATTTTCTTTAATAAATGGAAAAATCTTTTTAATCGCCTTTGCGCTTAAGCTTCCGTAATCATCCTGTATTTTTATATTCGCTAAAATTGAAGCGTATTCTTTTTTAAAGCCAAATTTGCTTTTTAATAATTCATATAGTTTATCGTTTCCTGTATTTGAGTTGTCGCCTTCATAAGCATACAGCAAGTGCCAAAATTGATAAGCTGGTTGCTTTTCAAAATGATTGCCATCCAATTCTGCATTAAAATCAAGTATGGTTCTATCGATGTGTTGAGTTTCAAAAAAAGAAAGAACAGCTGACTTCATTTCAGCAGCCGTCAATTTTTCCAAATCAATATCATCGTGGCTCTCATATTCCATCATTTTGAAATATGATTCATATAATGCCTGATGGGTACGGTTGCCCTCTATTACCATATAATTCAATTCCCAGTCATTAGGTTTGTCCACTAAAATTGGTAAAATTTTGGCTTTAGTTAGATTACCTTTAATATTTAATTCATTAAACAATTGCTCTTTAATATCCAAATCAAAGTCCTTAATCAAAATCCGGCTTTTGTCTTTTTTATTTTTTAGTTCTATGTTGTTTAAATTTTGCCATATCTTAAATTCCTGGAATAGCGGGGATGATTTAGGGATAACTCTTGCACCTATGGTTTTGATTACCGTCTTTCCATCTATTTCATACTCCACCTTTTTACTTTCAAACTCACAAAAGCTAACCAATCCTTTTTGCGATTTTAACTTCCGTTGATAAAAGATGATAATATCCCGTATTTCTTCTTTCAGAACCAGCGTAAGTTCAGCGTGGTATTTAGCCTGAGTTTCCCAGATCGTTTCAAATTCATCAAAATAATCCTGCCGGTAAAACACCTGGTTTTTCATCCTTGTATGCGGATTATTTTGCAACTGATTAAACAAATATTGTCCTATAGTTTGCTTGTTAAAGTAAAGCTCTTTACTACGGTCACTAATAGCGCCTAAATACCCGCTCGAATTATTAATATTGTTATTGATTTCGGTAATAACAAAAGCAACCTCTTCTATCGCTAATTGACTATTTATAGCTTTACTGCGCCATTCATAAGCCTTTAGCTTTTTCTCATCCCTTGTTCCCTTATTTTCGGCAGTATTAAATTTATATTTATTCCAGAAAATAGCAGAAGTTGCCCTTTGGCCTTTTCCTTCAAGTTCTTTTTTAAATTCTGCTGTTAAAATATTGGGATAAAACTTCTCCTGATAATCCCAAACCCTGCTAAGTTCGGCTTGTAAATCAGAACGATAAAAATCTGGCAAATGTTTCTTGCCTTCTTTTAAAAACTGGTAGCTTAATTGCCCAGGCGTTAGATTATCTTCATACAGTTGCTTAGCGACAGCCATCCCGTCAATTGCTTGCCCTTCATCCTCTTTAGTGGCTTTACGACTACTTTTGTATCCCCTTTTTTTATTGATCATTAATAAAATACGGGCAAACTCTTCTTTAGTAATTCCTTCGGCTGCCGCTTTTGCTCTTATCGCATAGGTGAAATGGGTTGTATCTTTATCATTTTCAGCTAAAATGCTATCAGTATTTATTAAATTGTTTTGTTTCAGTACTTCAATCAGGTTTCCGCGTCTTTGTTTATAGCGTTGCAGGTTTCTCCTTGCTCCACGTTTTAATGTTCTGTCTGCATTTACAGAAACAGATTTCCCCTTTTCAAAATCTTTTTGTTCATCCGTGGTAAGCGGATTTACCCGCACTCCAATTTTTACAATTGATGACGGTTCATTATCACCATCTTCGGCTTCCTTAACAAAAGCCCATCCGATTGATGTTGTTCCTAAATCCAGACCTAAAATTTTCTTCATATTTATAAAAGGATAACACACACATGATAAGTGCAATACAAAACTATCAATAAGATATCACATATAAAACTATCAATAAGAATAATTATATATTATTTGCGTAATTGGTTAATTTAATTTCTACATTTGTTCATTGTTTTGCATGTGCCTGAAAACATATACGGCAGATCACATTAGAGTTGCAATAATGGAATGGTTTCATTCGCTGTTTACATTACATTACCATGCAAAAAAAACGATAACAAGTGCCGCTTTGATAAGTTGCACTTGTTATTTATTATTTAAAAAGTACCGAACAACCACTTCAATATATATTTATCACTTATTGAGTTGCGATTTGCTTTCAGTTCTTATCAGTTCGGTGCTTTTTTTATAAATAAAACATTACGAATATAATAATAATCAGATGAAATACAGTTTATATATAGATGAAAGCGGAGATCATGGCTTAAGTAACCTTAATCCCGATTTCCCAATATTTCTATTGTGCGGAATTGTAATTTCTTCTGAAAATTACGAAAAATTAAACAATGGTTTCAATTCAGTTAAACGGGATATATGGAAAAGTGAGCATGTTATTTTTCATTCAAGGGATATCCGCAAATGTGAAAAGGAATTTAAGTATTTATTTAACCTGAACCTGAAAGCCGAATTTTATAAAAAGCTGGATAATATAATTACCAGTTGCAACTATAAGGTTATTGCAGCAGCTATTAAGAAAGTGAATTACATTAAAAAGTATGGAAAGCTTTCTGACGATGTGTACGAAATAAGCCTCTCCTTTATAATTGAGCGTACAATATTCTATTTACAGAGTTTAAAAGAAAGCGATGTGTCCCTGGAAATCATTATTGAAAGAAGGGGCGCTAAAGAAGATAAAAAACTACAGGAGCATTTTCAAAAAATATCATCAAGGGGAACGGGTTATATTAAAGCCGGTAAATTATCTGAATATAACTTAACTATCAGTTTTAAAAACAAGAAAGAAAACATCAACGGCTTACAATTAGCAGATCTGATAGCGTATCCTATAGCCAGGTATATTTTAGAACCTGAAAGAATTAACCCTGCATTTGAGGTATTTAAAGATAAGCTTTATAAAAAATCAGAAAAAAGATACGGGTTAAAAATCTTTCCTTAAAAAAATAAAGCCAGATAAACTGGCTTTATTCCGATTGGGGACACCCCGATCCAAAAATTTTATTACGCACAAATATACAAAATAGTTGTGATTTGATTTTTTTTTGTTCAAATGAGAACTATTTATATATCTTTACATTGAAAGCAAATCGCAATAAGGATTATTCCGTTGTGTAAACATAAGTGCCTCGTCTTACAATACGGGGCTTTTTTATGTCTTTTATTTAGTAATTCAAACGACTCTCTGTTTTAGCCCATTACAAACAGCCAATATATACAGTAATAAATACCGTGTTTTCACCCCTTTTTTTATTGCTTAACTTCAAATATATTTGATAGGTAAATTCACTAATACTTTTATTGCAATATAATTGAGCCAAGCATGATCAAACGCACCCTCCATTTCGGCAACCCGGCATACCTCAGCAAGCACCTGGAGCAATTGCAGGTGGAGCTGCCCGGGACATCAAAATTAGGTGAAGGGAACACCAAACGTTCGGTGCCTATTGAGGATATCGGCGTTGTGATACTGGACCACCAGCAAATTACCATCACCCAGGCCGCCTTAGCGGCCCTGCTGCAAAACAACGCGGCCATTATTACCTGCAACGATACCCATCATCCGGTAGGCCTGTTTTTACCGCTGGACGGACACGATGTGCAAAGCGAGCGTTTCCGCCACCAGGTTAACGCTACCGAACCGCTAAAAAAACAGTTATGGCAGCAAACCGTAAGCGCTAAAATAGTAAACCAGGCTGCTATATTAAATGACCGGGGGATTGAAACTGATAACCTGCTGCATTGGGCAAAAAGCGTGCGCAGCGGCGACCCGGATAATTACGAAGGCCGGGCGGCGGCTTATTACTGGCGGTATATTTTCGGGGCGCAAACAAACTTTTTCCGCCGGCGCGAGGGCGAAGCGCCAAACAACCTGCTTAATTACGGCTATGCTATATTGCGGGCCATGGTTGCCCGTGGATTGGTTGGTTCGGGCCTGCTGCCCACGCTGGGCATACACCACCGCAATAAATATAACGCCTATTGCCTTGCCGACGATATTATGGAACCTTACCGGCCTTATGTGGATAAATTGGTTTGCGAAATAGTGGATGAGGGCGAAGATTTTGAATTTTTAACCACCGAACTAAAAATCAGGCTGTTGGGTATTGCCACAAGGGATGTGCATATTGAAAAGGAAAGCAGCCCGCTGATGGTGGGTTTACAGCGTACCACCGCTTCGCTTGCCAAATGTTACGAAGGCAAAAGCCGTAAAATTTTGTACCCGGTAATGCCAATTTTAGGAAGTCTGAAATAGAAACAAATGTTCTTCGGAACCTAAAACTTTCTTCTTTCGGACTTTCGGACTTTCGGACTTAAAAAATATGCGTTTTAACGAATACCGTATTTTGTGGATACTTGTATTATTTGACCTGCCGACCGAAACCAAAAAGGACCGGAGCCGCGCTGCCAGGTTCCGAAAGGATATTATGACGGATGGCTTTGCTATGTTTCAGTTCTCGATTTATTTAAGGCATTGCAGCAGCCGCGAAAATGCCGATGTACATATTAACCGGGTAAAAAAACTGCTGCCGCCGCGTGGGCATGTCGGGATTTTAACGGTCACCGATAAGCAATTTGGCATGATGGAGCTATTTTATGGCCGCGAACAAAAGGAGCTGCCGGGTACGCCGCAGCAATTAGAACTGTTTTAATGAACAATGCCCGGCTGCTTATGAAAGTAGCCGGGCATTTTTTCTTTTGTAGTTTTAAGCTATAACAACCTATAAATCAATGTGATAAGCAGGGGTACGTTGTTGTTAAATATAGCAAAGAACAAATCTGAAAGCAAATCACAACTATTATACAAGAGAGAAGAACCCCCATTTGGTTGTTGTTAAATATAGCAAAGAACAAATCTGAAAGCAAATCACAACATGCGCCTGCGCGGATATAAGTGCCACAAAGTTGTGCCAAATATCGCAAAGAACAAATCTGAAAG
>DHXR01000041.1:1852-3407 GCA_002413785.1 Mucilaginibacter sp. UBA5151 | reverse complement strand
TAAGCATGGCATGCCACCAGGCTCTGTAGGTCGTTTTTCCAATATCCGTTCAATACGTACCCGTAATTGATCGGAATCATTTAATAATCCCTTCATTTTCCTGCCGATAACCCGGCAACATACCAATTGCAAATAGTCGCTTTCGGCAATATCATAAAGATCCATCGTGTCAAAATGCTCCTCATAAATATCACCTGAATTCAAGTCGAAGTACACTTTAATAATATGTTCGATGTCTGAAATATCCTTTGTGCGCTCGGGTCTGTCATCATTGGAAATCAGCTTCAGCAGAATAATGCCCTCCATAGTACAAACTTTGACTGCAAAGTTCTCTTCTACCATAATATCATTGACAAAAGGATATATCTCCCGGAAGCCTTGCATATTCAGCACGAATGTGGGGTCGGTTAAGTTTATATTCCTGTTTGGCCCTTCTATTTCGCCAAATGGTAACAGGTCAACCTCAATACCTCCCTTATAAAACAATTTGATAGCCTCTTTCGGATGTGAGGTAAAGTGGCCGGTTGCAATTAATGCTTTTTTTAGTTCATTGTATTGCCCGTTGTCATTGATCGTAATCGCCAAGTCAACATCCTTTGTTTTCCTGACTGCTTCGGCATCTGCATCTGCTGATAAATGGATGTCCCTGGCGACAGCACCCACCAAGTAATAGTCTATCCCAAAATCGGTAAAAACACCCTGCATGTCTTTCAGCATTTCAATGATGCTGGGGTGCAACAATAAATTAGTCAAGATACTGTTTTTTAATGCGATCAGCCGTTTCACGGTTACGACTGTCAAAGCTCGTTATTAAATCCGCATATACCAATAGTGGGGGCACTGTTGCGCTATGGCCGGTTTCAATTTCACCATCCGGCCAAAATTGTTGTAACATTTCTACATTTCCTGTTGGGTCAGGAACGAGTTTTAAACTGCGCATTATTTTTACCCGGTTTTCTGTAATATAAATCGTGAATTTTTCTGGCTGTAGATATTTAGTTAATAAAGCCCCGGCATTTTCGCCGCCCCATTTGAAACCGATTGGCTCTAAATTTTCCCATGATTTAGCGGCGCTTTTGTCTATGAACCTGAAATTGCCGATTATTTCTTTCGGGCGCAAGTTTGCCCGATAAGTTTCCGCCCACCGTTCAATGAGCCGGTTTCGGTTTTCTATAAAAACCATTTTGCCGCCTTTATTACTGCCGTTTTTCAAAAAACCCTCCCTGGTAAGCTCATCCAATAATCCGCCAATACTGCCCAGCGCGATGCCCGCCTCTTCGGCAATAGCCCGGTAAGAATTATTTAATAACTCCGGGAACCTTAAAATTGCAAATAAGAATTTTAGACCTGCTGATTTCCATAATTTTCCCTCTGCGGGTATCCTTATGTCGGTCACTTGTTGATCATTAACATAAATAAACATATTCGATGTGCTGATAAAGCAATTGCCTGCGGCTTCCAGGTAATTAATGTTTCTTTTTTTAAGCTCCTGTTTAAGCGGCATAGGAATATATTGGCTGATCAATAAATTGGGGATGGCATTTTGCTGTTTGGT
>DHXR01000041.1:0-1712 GCA_002413785.1 Mucilaginibacter sp. UBA5151 | reverse complement strand
TATTGGATAACTTTTCAGTGGCTATCTGTAGCGTTTCCTGCTCTTTCATGTTCATTTATTTAATAGGTTCATGTTGCATGAACATTCAAATATAGTGAACGTAAATATGATTTCCTAATTATTTACTAATATGTTCAAAATAAATAAATGTTCATGAAACATGAACAAGCTTAACGTCAAAACGCAAATTATAGTTTTTCTGCCAATCGTATTTTAAGATTTTGCATGTCCTCCTTTAATTTTCTTTCAACCACTTTCGCATAAATCTGAGTGGTTGTAATTTTTGTATGCCCTAACATTTTGCTTACTGTTTCAATGGGTACACCGTTTGAAAGCGCAATGGTAGTAGCAAAAGTATGCCTGGCAATATGGAAGGTTACGTTTTTTGTAATGCCACATAGATCGGCTATCTCTTTCAAATAGCTATTAACTTTTTGATTTGATACGGTTGGAAATACTTTGCCGCCTGCTAAAGCACGTTCATTGGCTTGATACTTATCTATAATATTTAAAGCACTGGGTAATAATGGCACATTTACCGGAATCAGGGTTTTCTCCCGGCAGGTCCTGATCCAACGGTCACTATCTGTACCGGCAATAATATTTTCAGGTGTCAGATTGATCATATCGACATAGGATAAACCTGTATAACAACTGAAAACGAACATATCCCTAACCATATCCAGGCGTTCAATAGATAGCTTTTTGCTTTCAATCGATTTAAGCTCGACCTCAGAAAGTTGTTCGCGATTTACCTTTTGCATTTTAAGTTTATAGGTGGCAAAGGGATCATTGCCGATCCAGCGCAGGTTTTGAGCGAGATTGACCATTTTCTTTAACCTGATAATGTGTTTCATAACCCCATTGTTATTCATTGGTTTTTGATGGTCTTTCGGTTTATGGTTCCGCAGATAAACCTCAAAGTCCTTAACAAACTTATAATTCAATTCTCTCAGGTATATGTCAGTAACTTTGTAACACTCTCCCAGGAACTTCACTAAATACCGTTGGGTGACGTAATAATGCTTAAGGGTACTCCATTTCAGGTCTTCGGTAGAAGATTCATTGTGGTAAGTAAAAAGCTTGCTTAACGTGAAACCTTCATCAGCTTCTCCAAGGTAAAGATTTTTGACGGCGGTGGCAGACGGTAACCGTCCTTTGAGCATTAATTCCTTATAACAATTGCCAAGGGCCAGTTTAACTTCATCCAGATAGTTATTCAGCAATTTTACTTGTTCACGGTTTCCTTTAGGTATCCCTTTTTCAGTATCCCAGTTATTGAGGTCAATACTTTGCTTTAAACCTATAAGGCATTTTTCCTTATTTACTGTTACGCTGACATAAAGCGGCGCCTTTCCGTTTTTGGCTAAATAGGCCCTTAAGACAAAGTGAATTCGAAACGATTGTGCAGTTTTCATAAATATAATTTTAATTTGATTCTTTTTTGATTACAGCCACGCTGTAACGCGATAGCGATAAACTTGCAATCATTCAGCGTTTCAAAGAGTTTATTCTTTGTAATCGGCTGTTAATTAACACATAAAATCAAAACTGAGCACTAAGTTAAAAATTTAAAACAGGTGCTCAGTTAAGTGCACAGAAGTTTGGCTTTCTTAAGGGTTGCTGAGGGGGAAATAAATGAAAAAACCCCTTAAATAAGCTATTTAAGGGGTTTTCAGCCCCATCCCTGTCTCTTATACACATCTCCGATC
>DHXR01000017.1:87147-138969 GCA_002413785.1 Mucilaginibacter sp. UBA5151 | reverse complement strand
CGGGGAGGATTATTCACGTAATTATTGTTTTTTAAAGGTGTTCATGAGGGCTTTGCCGTTTAGGTGGGGCTAAAAAGCTTTGGCGGAAAATTAAATTCCCTTAACTTAATGACATTGCCCTACCGGGAAGGGTTGGGTGGGGCTTATAGGTCACTCAACAGATCCAGTTTCTTGTGGTTATATTCTTCCTGTGAAATGAGGCCGTTATCGAACAGCATTTTTAGTTTTTTTAGTTTTTCGGTAAGTTCATCCGGCTTTTGCGCTTCAGACGGCGCTGGTGCATAAACCGGTTCAGGTGCAGGTGCAGCAGGTTGTTGCGCTATCGCCCGGGCAGCCGTATCAAATTGTACAGCCCCCGATTCGGCGCGTTTTTCTTCAAGATCGCGCAGGCGGCGGGCCTCACGTTCTGATTCTTTACGTTCCTGTGCATACTGGTATAGTTTACGCGCCTGAACTTTAGGCAGGTAATCCACACCCATTTCGGCGCCGTTGGTGGTTTTTACGCTGAAAATAGCGCCGATGATCTCTTCTTTGGTATAAACGTCAATAATATCTTTCCAAACAAAATCAATAAATTTTATGGTAAGGCCAAGGTTGGCAGGGGTAAAAAATAAAATGCGTTTGTTTGTAAGCGCTACGCAATCGGGGAATAAATTTACAATCGGCTTTTTTTGAACCGCAATGTATAATATTTCTTCACCTGTAGTAAGCAGGTCTTTTAAGCGCTGGTATATCTTTTCAACAGCTTTTGGGTCCTGTTCTTCGGTCAAAAATTTTTCGATCATGGCAATGTTTTTATAATAAGCGCAAAAATAATAATATTATGTTGGTTGTAAGTTAAGTTTTAAGCAATCAGTAAATTACATCCCCTGATGTCCGAATTATCAAACCTGCCCAATACTTCAAACGAATTGTCAGCATAAACCTTACCCAAATCCTGGGTGGCTATAAATGAGCAGGAATTGATATTGGCCAGGTCGATCACATTGATGCCCCCTGCTTTATCATCATTCAGTAAGCTCATTGGGTCATTGGTATCACGGGCGATTATTTTCATCCAGGGCGGGCAGTTGAAAATACCGTTTCCTTTTGAATAGGCCTGTGACAGTAATTCGGTCATACCGTATTCGGAGTGGATCGCATCAACCCCAAAGCCATTGCAAAGCGTGGTGTGCAGTTCCTCGCGGATCATTTCTTTTCGGCGGCCTTTCATTCCCCCGGTTTCCATTACAATCAGTTCGGGGAAATTAAGCTTGTAATGTTCAATAAAATCAAGCAGGGCAAAGGTTACACCAATCAGCAAGGTTGGTTTTTGTCCGCTCTGCTGTTTTTTAAGCTGATGATATAATTCATCATGGTTATATAGAAAAAATCCGCTGTCCGGGTTATTTGATTGTTTGATCAGGTCATCAGCCATGTAAATAAGTGATGAGCCTTCACGTTCAAGATAGGAAGGCAGCAGTGCAAGGATGCAGTACTTTTCAATATCACCATAAAACAAACGAAAGGCCGACCTGAAACTTTCGGCGTACCAGCCCACATCAGTAACAAAATGGCTGCTGGTTGTTATTCCGGTAGTGCCCGAACTGGTAAATGTAACTTCAACCGGATCAATTGAACTGATAATAGCGTGCGATTTAAAAAACTCAATAGGTAAAAATGGTATTTGGCTTACTTCCTGAATTTTTTTTATGCCGATGTTTAAACCCGCGATAAATTCTTTATAAATAATGCAGTTTTCAGCCTGGTACCTAAAAACCTGTAAAGCCGCATCATCGAAAGCCCGCCCGTTTTTTATGGAGAATACCTGCTGTTTGTTCATTGGGGCAAAGATAGGCAAATGGAGGATTTTTTGCCTGAACAGGATTGCTGATTAAATATTTATTTGCTCAAATATTTTGAAATCAAATTTATAATAATTTACTTTGATAAACAAAGTACTTTTACGTGAAAGAAAAAGAAATAGAAGATGAGCTGGTGTCCATCCGCAGTATGATGGAACGCTCCTCAAAATTCATATCGCTGAGCGGGCTATCGGGGATATTGGCGGGGGTTTATGCATTGATTGGGGCGGGGTTTGCCTATTATATTCTTTATTATCATATGCATGATGAGATTAATCCCTATATTCTTAATAATCCAACAAAAATCAATTCCTATGGAAGTATTTGGGTTAATTATTCTGATCGTTATTATTCTCAAATTTCAATCACCCTCATTATAATTGCACTGGTTGTTTTGATTGCTTCCATTGGCACCGGAGTATTTCTTTCAGTCCGCAAGGCAAAACATAAAGGCCAACCAATATGGAGCAGCACCAGCCGGACATTGCTATTTCACATGGCAACGCCATTAATAACAGGGGGAATATTAATCCTTATACTGATCATTCGCGGGCATTATAGTATTGCAGCGCCAACATCGCTTGTTTTTTATGGCCTCGCATTAGTAAGCGCCGGCAATTTCACTTACAAAGATGTCCGGTATCTCGGCTTATGTGAAATAGCAATAGGCCTAATAGCCGCTTGTTTACCCGGCTATGGTTTATTATTTTGGGCGATTGGTTTTGGCGTGCTGCATATTATTTATGGCAGTCTGATGTACTTAAAATACGATAGGTGAAAGTTCCCTTTGATAAACTTGATAAGGCTTTTGAGAACCGCTTAAGGCTACAAATCATGAGTGTGCTGATGGTTAATGACCGGTACGACTTTAATTCCCTGAAAGAATTACTGGACACTACCGACGGTAACCTGGCCTCGCATTTAAAAGCCCTTGAAAAAGAGGAATATATGGTGGTGCATAAAGCCTTCCTTGGCCGTAAGCCGAATACGACCTATGAGGCTACCGAAAAAGGAAAAACGGCTTTTAAGCAGCACCTGAATGCGCTGGAGCAATTGATAAAACAGCAAAAAGCAACATAAATTTTTTTATCTATATACTTTGTTTTTCAAAGTACTTTTAATTAAACAATCATGACAGAACAACCAGAACAAAAACGCGGATTGATGGATTGGCTCAAGGAGTCGGTGACCGTTAAGTTAAGTTTTATAGGCGTACTTATTTTAGTGCTGCTTATCCCCTCTTCCTTAGTTGAAAACCTGATCAATGAACGCGCGGGCCGGCAACAGGAAATGATGCAGGATGTATCCGACAAATGGTCGGGCGCCCAGCTGATAGCAGGGCCGGTATTGATTATCCCATACCAAAAACAGGTAAAATATCTTGATAATGATCAGAAAGAAAAAGAGAAAAATGTAATTGAAAACCTATACCTATTGCCCGACGACCTGCATATTAAAGCCGAACTGAAAACAGAAATTTTGCACCGGGGGATATTTGATGTGGTGGTGTATAATACCGTAGTTAAGATCTCGGGCAATTTTGCGAAAGCAGATTTGGCTGCGCTTAACCTGTCAGCCGATCAGCTGATCCTTAACAAATCGAAGATTGTTTTTAGTATCTCCGATCTCAAAGGTTTAAAAACCAACCCGGTGGTAAACGCGGCAGGGCAAAACCCGACAGCGGAACCGGCCTTTAACGGGGATACCCTGTTCAACAATGGATTGCAGGCGGCTGTTGATTTATCAGCTTTTAGAGATCGTGAGGTGCCATTCAACTACTCCCTTGATTTAAAAGGGAGCCAGGAAATAAGCTTTTTACACTTAGGCAAAACCACCGATGTGGAAGCAAGCGGCAACTGGGGTAGTCCGAGTTTTGATGGCCGTTATTTGCCGGATACCCGAAAGGTTGATCAAAACAGCTTTAGCGCCAAATGGCGGATGCTATATTATAACCGGCCATTTCCGCAACAATGGACGGGTGATATTTCGCTGCTAACTAATCCGCAAAAACAGCAGCAGGCTACTTTTGGTGTAAAACTGCGATTACCGGTTGATCAGTACCAAAAAACCATGCGCACCAGCAAATATTCCCTGCTCATCATCCTGCTGACCTTTATTTCACTTTTTCTGACGGAGGTTATCCGCAAGCAAAAGATCCATGTATTTAATTACCTGCTGATTGGCGCGGCCATGATCATTTATTATTCCCTGCTGTTGTCGTTTTCGGAACAAATTGGTTTTAACGCGGCTTACCTGGTAGCTTCAGTAGCTACGATAGGGCTTATCACTACATTTATCGGATCTCTGCTCAAAAACAGGAATGCGGCACTGCTTTTCGGGTTCATCCTTTCGGTGTTTTATATTTTCATTTATGTAATTATCCAGTTAGAAGATTTCGCCCTGATTATTGGCAGCATTGCATTATTTATCATTGTAGCCATGCTGATGTATTTTTCGGGAAAAATTAATTGGGAGTAGGATATAAATTAAAATGAGGGTAGAATATCAAGGCATTCTGCCCTCATTCAAAACTCGCAAAAACAGCTCAATTTGAGATAAATGATGAAAAAATATTTCATAATCATGTTAATATTAACAATGTTCGGATGCTCCCACCTTAGAAACAAAACAAATTATAGATTCACAGCTCGACTGTGTAACTATAAACCAAATGGTTGTAGCTGCAATCTATACATTGAGGTTTATTGCGTTTATGCCATGGGCGCATTGGGCAGTGATGTTGATTCGTATTATCTTACCGACTCAACTAATTTCAGGGTCTATTTGGGGACTGCTGATGAAGAAGACGAAAAAATTATAGTAAAATGCAAAGGAGATAGCATATTGGTGGAAAAAACAGTAAACACAAGCTCAATAGAAGAATGGAATTGGCCAAAAGTCGTCGAGCGAAAAACTTATAGTTTAAGTTATTTGACAAGCTTGAACAATTTTTAACGGACATATTCTAACTGATAAATAATTTTACACAAATTTCACAATACCATTTTGGTTTTTGGTATATAAATAACGTTATTTGTATAATTAAAGCATTTTACCCATGAGCCAGGAACTAATTGAATTTTCGGACCTGATCGACGAGCGGTTTGAACCCACAGAAATAGAAATTGAAACAGACGACTTCTGGGAATCTGTATTCAACCTGTTTATTTAATTGCCGGTTTTTTTCCTTTGCGCCCTGGTTTGTACCGCCAAACCGGGACGTATAACTTTGCATGGTTTAAAGGCAGCAGCCTGTATGGACACACACTGCTGGATTAAAACAACGATTTTTTCGTTTTCTAACGCGTCAGCCCTGGCGGAGTTGATAATCATAACACTTCAACAAAAAAACCATTAACTTTGCAGGCTGATGAATCAAGTCGCGAAAAAAAGGTTTTTTGAAAACGTTACCATTATTGACATCGCCGAAGAAGGCAAAGGCGTAGGCAAAGCCGATGAGTTTGTACTTTTTGTAGATAATGCCGTGCCCGGCGATATTGCCGATATAGCAGTTTACCGCAGCAAAAAAAACTTCGGCGAAGGCAGAATAGCCGAGTTAAAACAGGCGTCCGAATACCGCACCGAGGCTTTTTGCAAGCATTTCGGCACCTGCGGCGGCTGCAAATGGCAGCACATGACCTACGCGGCTCAGTTAAAGTTTAAGCAAAAATCAGTCGTGGATGCCTTAACACGCATTGCCAAAATAGATGTTGCAGGGATTCTGCCGATAGTACCCTCCCCTGCTGATAAATATTACCGCAATAAGCTCGAATATACATTCAGCAACAAACGCTGGCTAAATGACGGCGAAAACCGCAGCGACGAGGTATTGAACATGAACGCCCTCGGCTTTCATATCCCCGGCCGGTTTGATAAGATACTGGATATTGACCATTGCTACCTCCAGGCCGAACCTTCAAACAGCTTAAAGAACAGCATCCGTGAATTTGTGCTCAAGCATGGTTATAGCTTTTACGATCTGAAAGCCCATACCGGCGCATTGCGCAACCTCATCATCCGTACCTCATCAACCGGCGAAACCATGGTGATTGTGGTTTTTGCTTACGCCGATGAAGAAGAAGTAAATAAACTGATGGGCTTTATTGATGCGAAATTCCCTGAAATTACCTCTTTATTGTATATAATTAACCAGAAAAAGAACGATACCATTTTCGATCAGGATGTAATTGTTTATAAAGGAGAAGGTTTTATTTACGAGGAGATGAATGGCATTAAGTTCCGCATCGGGCCGAAATCATTTTATCAAACCAATTCTATCCAGGCTTTAAAGCTTTATGAAATAACGCGGGATTTTGCCGGATTTAAGGGCGACGAACTGGTTTATGACCTTTATACCGGCGCAGGAACTATCGCTAATTTTATTGCAGGCAGTGTACGCGAAGTAGTGGGGATTGAGTATGTACCAACCGCTATTGAGGATGCGAAGATCAATTCATCTATCAACAACATTACCAATACAAAATTTTACGCAGGCGATATGAAAGATGTTTTAGCTGCTGATTTTGTAGCTGAACACGGCAAACCGGATGTGATTATCACCGATCCGCCGCGCGCAGGTATGCACCCCGACGTGGTGAACCGGCTAATGGAAATTGAAGCCCCAAAAATTGTTTACGTAAGCTGCAATGCCGCCACCCAGTCCCGCGATTTGCTGGTATTAAAAGAAAAATACGATACGGTAAAAATTCAGCCGGTGGATATGTTCCCGCATACGCAGCATGTGGAGAATGTAGTGTTGCTGGTTTTGAAGAGTTCATAGGTGATGGTTCATAGTTCATTGCCGAAAAGAGTAATCGCAAAATAAAAAATCCTGAAAATCATTTAAATCATAAAAATCGTGTTCAATATGGAACCGGAAGAACTGTTAAACGAAGAGAAAAATAACGAATTACCGAAAAAGGAAAGTCCGCTGGTAAGTTTGGAGCCGGACCTGAAACTTTTCAACGAATCCATCCGCGAGGTGGCCATTGAAATTATGGTGGAAGGGCTTAGCAATTACCCTATTTTTATAGCCCACCAGCATGACTTAAAATTAGGCGAAGTAATTTTAGACCGCCGCGACCTGCACACGGAATGGAGTATCCACGCTTCAACTATGGAAGAGTTTTTAGAAAAAGGGATCATTAAAGAAATATTAAAGGACCGCTTTATCAGCAGCTACAAAAACCCGAACGATTTTATGTGTGTGTTCGTAGTTGTGCCTGAGGGGGCAAATTTTATTTATTACCCTTATGTGAAGAAATAACTTATTGTAATGTTGTAATTTGAAATGTTGTAAGGTTGAAAGCTTAGTTTTACCTTTACAGAATAAGTAATTGATCCGGTAGTTTACATTTCAAATTGCAACATTTCAATCTTACAACATTTCAACAAAATAATGGACAAACAACTACTCATATTAAACCAGCAACAGATCCAGCAAAAGATTGACCGGATAGCCTACCAGATACTGGAAGATAATTTTGATGAAGAAGAGATCCTGATAGCCGGTATTTTGCCGGGCGGCAAAAAAATTGCCGAAAGATTAAAAGGCATCCTGGATGAAATCGCGCCGTTCAAAAGCCAAATCCTCACCATTGCGTTGGATAAACAAAGCACCTACCTGCATGCCGACATCGACTTCGATGTAAATGATTGCAGCAACAAAGTTGTTGTTTTGGTGGATGATGTATTAAACAGCGGCAAAGCGCTGGCTTATGGTTTCGGCATTTTTCTGGATGTACCGATAAAAAAATTCCGTACCGCTGTACTGGTGGACCGTAACCATAAAAATTTCCCCATTACCACAAACTTTGCCGGGATTGCGCTTTCGACCGTTTTAAAAGAGCATGTTGATGTTGTTTTGGATGTGGAAGGCGAAGAAGATGGGGTTTATTTGAGGTAAAATTTATTAAATTTGTATAAACCATTTGAATATGTCGGTAGCAGAAATCAAAGAAACAAAATCAAATCTGATAAGCTGGATTGAAGGCTTGTCGGATATAAACTTGTTAAACGCATTGGATGGGGTAAGAACTGCTAATACGAGCAAAGATTGGTGGGATGATCTTACTGAAAGTCAAAAACAATACCTTGAAGAAGGATTAAAAGAAGCTGAAAACGGCGATGTATATTCGTCAGAAATTTTTTGGCAAAGATTAAAAAATGGATAATAAACACATTTTCATTTTTTGGTCAGGCCGCGCAATTAAGGGTACGTTAATCATAAGAGAATATTTACAGCTAAAATTCTCTCAAAGGGAAATTGATAATTTCTATTTGTTACTTGAGTCTTTCGAAAAAAGAGTTGTACTTAATCCGAAATTGTATCCAAAAAGTACAAAAAATTCCAAGTTTCATCGGGCTGTCCTAAGCAAGCAACTGTCGATCTTTTATAACGTTTCTAAAAAAACAATTAAGGTAATTGCTGTAATCGATAACAGAATGGGCTATTCTAAATGGCCTTAATTTTCAACAATTGCTCCGCTTTCTCTGCATTTAAACCCAACCCATCAGCAATAATAGTGGCTTTGGCATAAAACTTTTCCCGCTCCGCTAATTTCTCAGCAATAAATTCAATCAGGTGTTCGCCGTGTTTTTCTCTTAGTAAGGGACGTTTAGCTTTTTCGCTTTCAAGCCTGCCGGCTAAGGTTTTGGGTGATAACCTGATATAAACCGTTTTGCCCTGAGCGTTCATCCAGTCCATATTATCAAAAAAACAAGGCAGGCCGCCGCCTGTGGAAACTATGGCATTTTCTGGATATTTTGTTTGCTTCAGCACCTCCGACTCCAGGCGACGGAAGGCATCCTCGCCAAATTCCGAGAAATATTGAGCGATGGTCATACCAACCTGTGCTTCCAGAATATGATCAAGATCTATAAAAGCATAACCCAGCCGCGACGCCAGCTTTCGTCCAAGCGTAGTTTTGCCGCAACCCATAAATCCAACGAGGAAAATCAAGCCCATGACTTAACTCCTTTTTTAAATACAAAGCCTGTAAATACCAATAAGATAATTTCGCCTCCAAGTGTCGGCAAACAAACAAAATGAAACATTATATCCGTTTTAAATGGCCATTTAAACCAGAACACTCCGGTCAATATCCATGAGATAAATTCAGAAACTACCAGTATTAAAATAATTTTCTTCGGCAATAAATTAAGTCTTAAATACAGATAAAAAAATTGACAAATTCTGCCTAAAGCCGAAATAGGAAGGCTAAATAAAACAATTAATTCAAATAATTCGGCCAAGGTTATGCTATCGCTCATCGTCAACTTAGTTTTACTCGTGGGTCCACCCAAACATAAATAATATCTACCAAAATATTGATCACCACAAAAATAAAGGCAATAAACAGGATGGAACCCATTACAACAGGAAAATCCGACATTCCGAGCGCATCAACCGTGGTTTTACCGAGGCCATTATAGCCAAACACATATTCCACAAAAAACGAACCTGCCAGCAATGAGGCAAACCAGTTGGCTATAGCGGTGATCACCGGATTCATTGCATTTTTCAGCGCGTGACGGTAAATAACGGCATTTTCGCTTAATCCCTTTGCCCTTGCCGTGCGGATATAATCTTTACTCAACTCATCCAGCATGGCATTACGGGTAAGCTGTACAATCACCGCCAGCGGACGCAGGCCAAGGGTTACCATGGGCAATACTAAGTTTCGCCAGCTGATTACCTCGCCTTTAAATGGATCGTAAGTATATAAACTGCCCGACATATTCAGTCCTGTGTATTTACTCAGTTCAAAACCAAAGATCCAGGCAATGATGATCCCGGCAAAAAACGAAGGGGCCGATACGCCCAAAGTTGAAAAGCCGATAGCCAGTTTATCTATCCATGTATTTTGATGAACCGCGCTCATCACCCCTAAAAAAACACCAATAAGGATTGCAAACAACATCGCCGTGGTTGCCAGCACGAGCGTATTCGGTATTACTTCCAGCAGCAGGGAGGCAACTTCTTTATGGGTTTGATAGGAGCGCCGCAGGTAGGGCCATTTTAGGGCCAGCACCTTTGCGGCAGATACCGGAAACAATTTTACATAATGGTAGCGCTGCTGCTCCTCTTTGTTGTTAAGGTGTATGCCTATCGGCGACAGATCATTTATATAATAAGCAAACTGCACAGGAACAGGTTTATCCAAACCAAACTCTTTACGGATGGCCTGTAAAGATTGCACATCAGCCCGCTGCCCCTGCGTCATCCGGGCAGGATCGACCGGTAAAATATTAAACAGGAAAAATACCACCACCACAATGCCCAGCATCACTGCCGAGCCATAAAAAAACTTGCGGATAAGGTAGCTGATCATTTTACTGTTGCTGAAAATATTGTTTTACCAGCTCATCGTACTTAGGGATGGAGTGGTAATGCCATTTATTAATAATGGTGCCGTTTTTAAGCAGGAAAATACCCGGGTTGGCCCTCATCATCGTTTTTAGCGGCACATCGTCGGCGTAAAATATCTCGCTTACCCAGTTGTGTTCCTTAGCAAAAGCCTGTGCGGAGGCCGGCGAATTAGATGTAAGCAAAACAGTACGTGTATTATAGTTTGTTTTAAGGTTTATTGCCATCACGTTTAAGCGGCTGATAGCCTCTGCATCGGTTTTTTGCAGATTATAGGCAACAACAATTACACTATAAAAGGGGTTTGACAATAACTCCTTTGTATAATCATTCCCCTGTGCATCAGCGATGCTAAGATCGCGGATTTTTGGGGTATATCCCACCTTAACCAGCCGGCTTTCCGGTTGGCCGATAACTTCCCAATTATTCTCTTTCCAGATATTACTTTTCAGGTAATCGGTATTGGTCATCACCTTGCTTTCTTTCGTTTTTTTATTTTTAAGATGATAGGTCAGTTCATATTCATCGGGTTTGGCGCCCGGCGGGATTTTCATTTCATCGGGAATGTTAGCGCCAACCTTATAAGGCAAAAAATCAATCACTGGTAAAAAACTATAGGTATAAACCCCTACCCCTACCGAAACCACGATGGCAGCTATCAGTAACCTGTCGCCGGTTTTAGCTGTAAACAGCGGTTTTATTTTTTTAAGGTTAAAAAACAATACCAGTATAAACAGCATAAAAACCAGGTCTTTACCAAACGACTGCCATGGGGTTAGCGCTATCGCATCGCCAAAGCAACCGCAGCTTTGCACCACTTTAAAATAAGCCGAATAAAAGGTTAAAAATCCAAAGAAAATAACGAGCAGCAACAAGCCCCAAACTATAGATACCGCCCGCACCCCAATCAGCAAAGCAAAGCCCAGTATCATTTCGAGGGCGCATAACAGGATAGCGAGACTAAGCGCAAAGCCGTTCAAAAAAGGGAGATGGAAAACTTCGAAATACTCTTCGAGTTTATACGAAAAACCAAGCGGGTCATTTGCTTTGATAAGACCCGAAAAAATAAAAAGCAGGCCTACAAATATCCTTGCAGCCCACACCCACCATGGAGTGGATTTATTGTTTGATTTTGTTTTCATTTTCCTGATAGAAGTTGTAATGTTGTAAAGTTATACAAAGACTTACGAAGTTTTGGAAACTTCGTAAGTCTGTTGATTCCAACAATCAATGGCTAAAGATACATTTTTTCAAAAAAAAACAAGCCTGAATGCAGGCGGATGGCTGATTGATTTAAGCAGTCCCAAAGTTATGGGTATAATTAACCTAACGCCCGATTCATTTTTTGCCGGGAGCAGGAAGCAGGGCATTGATGAAGCGCTATCACAAGCGGGAAAAATGCTGGATGAAGGCGCAACATTTTTAGACCTCGGCGCTTACTCTTCACGCCCCGGCGCTGATGATATTTCTTTACAGGAAGAATGCGACCGCCTGCTGCCGGTAATAGAAGCCATAGCGGACCGTTTCCCGGAGGCATTTTTGTCTATAGACACCTTTCGCGCAAAGGTGGCGGAGGCTGCGATAAAGGCCGGCGCCCATATCATCAACGATATTTCGGGCGGACAGCTGGATGTGGATATGTTTGCTACAGTAGCCCGGCTGCAGGTACCCTACATTTTAATGCATACTAAAGGCAAGCCCCAAAATATGCAGCAACTGGCACAATATGAGGATGTATTCACAGAAGTCTATGACTATTTTGCTGATAAGTACCATCAGTTAAAACAGCTTGGCGTGCATGATGTAATTATTGACCCCGGCTTTGGTTTTGCTAAAACAGCGGAACAAAGCTATACCTTAATGAACCGTCTGCAGGATTTTAACCTGTTGCAATTGCCAATACTTGTTGGAATCTCCCGCAAAAAAATGATTTACGGACAGCTTGGAATAACCGCCGAAGAAGCATTGAACGGCACCTCCGTTTTAAATACCATAGCATTAACTAAGGGGGCTAATATATTACGGGTGCATGATGTGAAGGAAGCGGTTGAGGCGGTGAAGATTTGGAAAGTTTTTGTTGGCTTAAAACAAATATAATGATTTACTGGCAAATTTTGAGGCTTTTGGTCGGCTAAAAGATTTGACAACTTTTGAAAAGTTGTCAAATCTAAAGTTCATTTAATCAACCACTCACCAACTCCATCACCTTCAAAATGCTATCTACATACTCCCGGTCATTTGCAAGGCGGGGTACTTTATGCTGCCCGCCAATTTTGCCTCTTTCTTTCATCCAGTTGAAGAAGGTGCCTTCGGGGGCACGGCGCACTATGGGGCGGCGCAGGGCCATGTCTTTAAAGCGTTTGGCATCATAGTCGGAGTTGATGCGGCGCAGGGTTTCATCCAGTATATCCACAAAACGTTCAAATTCGGCTGGCTTTTTCTCAAACTCGATAATCCATTCATGGGCGCCGCTTTCATCGCCGTTAAAATAGATGGGGGCAGCGGTATATTCCCTAATTATTGCACCTGTTTGCTGACAGGCCTCGTCGAGGGCGCGCTCGGCATTATCAATGATTACTTCTTCACCAAAGGCATTGATAAAGTGTTTGGTGCGCCCGGTAATTTGAATCCGGAAAGGGGAAAGCGAAGTAAAACGCACCGTATCGCCGATCATGTACCGCCAAAGGCCGGCATTGGTGCTGATGATCAGCGCATAATTTTTATCCAGCACCACTTCATCAAGGGTAAGCGTATTTGGGTTTTCCGTATGCAGGTCCTCTAAAGGTAAAAACTCGTAAAAAATGCCATAATCCAGCATCAACAGCAATTCGCCCGGTTCGCGGGTATCCTGGATGCCAAAAAAACCTTCCGAAGCATTATAGCTTTCGAGGTAGTACATATCATCATTGGGGATAAGTTTTTTAAATTGCTCACGGTAGGGCGTGAAGTTCACCGCGCCATGGAAATACATCTCCAGGTTCGGCCAAACTTCCAACAGATTTTTTTTGCCGGTGATCTCCAGTATGCGTTTAAACAATAAGATATTCCATGTGGGTACGCCGCCCAGACTGGTCACATTAACATCTTTGGTGGCATAAGCCATTTTCTCTATCTTTTCTTCGAAATTTTCGAGCAGGGCAATGTCCATGTGCGGCGTGCGGTGAAACTCGGCCCAAAGCGGCAGGTTTTTCATCAATACCGCCGAAAGATCACCAAAAGACGTATCAGGACTCAACTCGCTCACCTGGTGACTACCGCCAAGGGTCAATATTTTCCCGGTAAACATCTTCGAATTCGGCTGGTTATTAAAGTAAATGGTAAGCAGGTCCTTACCGCCTTTAAAATGGCATTCTTCCAGGGCTTCTTCGCTTACGGGGATATATTTGCTGCGGTCGCTTGTGGTACCCGATGATTTGGCGAACCAGCGGATCTCTGATGGCCATAGCACATTTTGCTCGCCCTTCAGCATCCGCTCTATATAAGGTTTTAGCGTATCATAAGTTTGTATCGGTACACGTTCTTTAAACTGTTCGAGGTGGGTAATGCTTTTATACCCGTATTTCCGGCCCCACTCTGTGTTTTCCGCGCCGGATATGAGCTGTTCAAACCACTCCTCCTGCACTTCATTCGGGTATTTCATAAAAAGTTCTATCTGGTGGATACGCTTTTTCATGAACCAGGTAAATACAGAGTTAAAAATGGTCATATTCCGGCATGGTTATTCAGGTTTGAGCAAAAACTTTTCTCTTTAATACAAAGTTAGCGCCAAGGTAAACTTTTCGCACCATTTCATTGGCAGCCAGCACCTCAGGTTCGCCCGATTCTAATATTTTACCTTCAAAAAGCAGATAGGCACGGTCGGTGATCGAAAGGGTTTCCTGCACATTATGGTCGGTGATTAATATACCAATATTGCGGTGCCTTAATTTAGCTACCATGGCCTGTATTTCCTCCACAGCAATAGGGTCAACACCGGCAAACGGTTCATCCAATAATATAAAATTTGGTTCTGCAGCCAAAGCCCTTGCAATTTCTGTACGCCGGCGTTCACCGCCAGATAGCAGGTCGCCCCGGTTGCGGCGTACTTTGTGAAGGCTGAATTCATCTATCAGCTGTTCCAGTTTTTCCTGCTGTCTTTCCTTACTCATTGTGCCCATCTCAAGCACCGCTTTTATATTATCTTCTACTGAAAGCTTGCGAAAAACCGACGCTTCCTGCGCCAGATAACCAATGCCTTTTTGCGCCCTGCGGTACATGGGGTCGTGGGTAATGTTCTCGTCGTCCAAAAATATCTGGCCTTCGTTGGGTTTTATCAGGCCAACGATCATATAAAACGAGGTGGTTTTCCCGGCCCCGTTAGGCCCAAGCAATCCCACGATCTCACCTTGTTCAACATTGAACGACACATCGTTTACTACGGTCCGCTGTTTGTATTTTTTTAATAAATTTTCTGCTCTAAGGATCACTATTTTATTTATTTGATTTCACCGGTTACTGTATGATTGCACTGATTACTGTTTGATTGCACCGATTATGTTATTTGAACCATGATTTTAGCCTCACCTAAACGGCGTAGCCCTCATGAACGCCTTTAAAAAACAATTAAATTGTGAATAATCCTCTCCAAAGGAGAGGACTTTAACTTCGCTCTTTTTCTAAGAACCCTCTCCTTTGGAGAGGGCAGGGTGAGGCAAAAACCACCTCTAATCACTAAACCTAATCCCCTTTATATTCAACTGAATGCTCCTTCGCTCCTGCCAGATATTTTCTTCAATTGCATAACAAATATCAAAGCGGGCGCCCTTGGTTAATTGTGGAAGATGTTCGGCCTGGTTAAATGCTATACAGCTAAAACCCGGCGAATCTTCCTGCATAACCGTCATTTTTACATGGTTGCCCCCCACTAAGCCTGCAATGCCGCTAACATACACATTTTTACTTATGAAAACAGGCGCCATGTTCTCCGGCCCGAAGGGTGCAAACTGGTTTAATATCCTGAAAAACTTGGGTTCCACCTGGCTTAAACGTAATTCTGCGTCAATCTGTATCTGTTGTATCAATTGTTCGGGTTTTATAGTGGCGCTCACTACTTCTTCAAACCTGTTTTTAAATGCTTCAACATTTTCGGGGTGCATGGTAAGGCCGGCAGCATAACGGTGACCGCCAAACTGTATCAGCAGGTCGCTACAGCCGCATAATGCCTCGTACAAATCATAGCCTAAAACAGACCTGGCCGACCCTGCCACGTGCCCGTTGGAACGGGTTAACACTATGGTAGGGCGGTAATATTTTTCTGTTAAACGCGAGGCCACAATGCCAATAACGCCCTTGTGCCAGTGCTCGTTAAATACAACTGTCGATTTCCGGCTGATCAGTTCTTCGTCATTATCAATAATACTCAGGGCTTCATCGGTTATGGAAAGGTCGTGCCCTTTGCGCTCGGTATTTTTTACATTTATCGACCAGCTTTTTTCTTTGGCCGTTGCTTCATCTGTTGCTATCAATAATTCAACCGCGTGTTTGGCGTCATCAATACGCCCGGCGGCATTGATACGCGGGCCAAGCAGGAAGACCACATCAGATATGGTATAAAAGGTACCCCTCCCTGCAACTTCCATCAGCGTTTTAACGCCGACACATGGATTTGAATTTATTTTTTGTAACCCAAGGTGGGCCAATACACGATTTTCACCGGTTATATGCACAATATCGCAGGCAATGCTGATGGCTGCCAGATCAATATAACAGTTAACCTCTTCAAAGGGAATATCGTTTTTTTCGGCATAAGCCTGAATCAGTTTAAACCCTATGCCGCAGCCCGACAGCTCCTTATACGGGTATTCACAATCAGCGCGTTTAGGATCAAGAACAGCCACAGCGGCAGGCAATTCCGCGCCGGGCAGGTGGTGGTCGCAGATAATAAAATCAACACCTTTTGTATTGGCGTAAGCAATTTTATCCACCGATTTTATCCCGCAATCCAAGGCAATAATGAGTTTAAAACCATTTTCAGCGGCATAATCTATTCCCTGTGTTGAAATACCGTAACCTTCATTGTAGCGGTCGGGGATATAGTATTCAAGTGCGTCATAACGCTTTTTAAAGAAGCTGTAAACAACTGAAACTGCTGTAGTACCATCCACATCATAGTCCCCATAGATCAATATCTTTTCCCCGGAGGCAATGGCATCTTCTATCCGTAGTACCGCTTTCTCCATATCAGCCATAAGGAAGGGGTCGTGCAGGTGCAATTCATCGGGACGAAAAAAAAGCCGTGCTTCCTCAAAGGTCCTTATTCCCCTGCTTATCAGCAAACCGCTTAAAACTTCATCAATATTCAGCGCAGCGGCCAGGGCCTTTACCTCCCCTTCATCAGCATTTTCCCTTATAGCCCACCGTTTATTCATATCTTTGTTTCTTGAAACAGTAAATATAGAAGGAATTAATGAAAATTTTTGCTTTAAAAGAAGGCTCGTATTCGGTTGACGCTACCAAAAAATTTATTCCTTTTAATCCCGAAACTGATAATTTCAGGGAAAGGCCGGGTTCCATATTTATCCACGTAAACCCCTTCCTTGTTCAAACGGCCGACGACCTGATCCTGCTGGATACCGGGCTGGGCTATAAAGACAAGCATGGTGAATTAATTATCCATAAGCATATCCGCAATGCCGGTTTTGAGCCGGAGGATGTTAGCCTGGTTTTAATGTCACACCTGCATTATGATCATTCGGGCGGCCTGGTTGTGGAGCGCAACGGTAAATTGCAGGCCAGTTTCAGAAGGGCCGAACATGTTATCCAAAAAAAAGAATGGGAAAAAGCCATGTCCGGCAGCTCTTCATCTTATCATAAAGAAATTTTCGATGCTTTGCTTGATTCGGCCAACCTGAATTTTGTAGATGGGAACGGCATATTGCAACCCGGTATCAGTTATGAATTATCAGGCGGTCACTCCCCTTTTCACCAGGTATTCCGGATTGTAAGCGATGGGAGAAAATGCTTTTTTGGTGGCGATGAACTGCCTGAACCTGAACAACTGATCAGAAAATTTATTGCAAAATATGATTTTGACGGACCTAAAGCCATGCAACTTCGCGAAAAATATGGAAAAGAGGCAGCTGAAGAAGGCTGGACCTGTTTATTTTATCACGCGAAATCTTTAAGTATTGGTAATGTCGTTTACCAGGACGATCATTTTATGGTTGTACCGGCTTAAGCAGGGTCTTCAACTTTAAAAAGTTCAACTATTTTATCAACATTAAGGGGTTTGGAGATAAAATCTTTAACCAAGGGATATGACCTGGCTTTATTGATATCGTTACTGAAAACAGAAGACGAAATGATATAAATTTTGGTTTTGCCCTGGGGATCGATATTTAAGCGGCTGTATTCATCTAAAAACTCCCAACCATTCATAATAGGCATGTTTATATCCAGTAAAATATAATCCGGCAATTTTCCCGGCTCCTTTCTCTGGATCTCAACTAACTGATCTATAGCGGACTTACCATTAAGGCAGGCCATAATCTCCGTATTTATTAAGGCTTTCTTTATTAATTTTATTGAGATGAAGTTGTTTATTTCATCATCATCAACAAGTAACACACTAACGGGTCTGCTATTAAAGTTCATATACACATCACTTAAACTGATGTTGCTTTATACGCAACACAAAATTAAAAGGTTATATTCTTTTTAAAAATATACAGAATGTTATTGAAAAATGGTAAATATTGGTTTAGTTTAATTGTTTTATCAATCAGGCCGCCATTTCGTTGGTTAATATTAATTAAAAGCAATATTTTAGACTGAACATTCCAATAGTATAACATGAAAAAAAATTACTTGTTTTTATTTTTATTAATTCATTTTTTTTCTGCCGTAAACGGGCAAAAAATAAGCGATATTGAAGTTCAAACCCATGGGCTAACCAAATATGCCGGTTATTATAATTTTTATTGGGACGAAACAAAAGGCCGCATATTATTGGTGGTTGATAAATTTAACACAGAATTTCTATATGTAAATTCCCTTCCTGCTGGTGTGGGCTCAAACGACCTGGGTTTAGACCGCGGGCAAATAGGAAATAGCCGCATCGTGAAGTTCATTAAAAGCGGCCCTAAAGTTTTATTAGTGCAGCCAAATTATGCTTACCGCGCGGTCAGTAACAATGCCGGTGAGCGAAAATCAGTTGAAGAAGCATTTGCCCAATCTGTTATATGGGGCTTTAAAGCCGAAGCACAGGATAGCGGTAAAGTTTTAATAGACCTGACCCAATTTTTGCTGCGCGACAGCCATAATATTGCCGACAAGCTGAACGGTAATAACCAGGGCAATTTTGCGGCAGATGAAACACGGTCGGCCGTTTATCTGGCTAATACCAAAAACTTTCCCGATAACTCGGAGTTTGAAGCTATTATAACCTTAACAGGTAAGGCCAAAGGGGCGGAGATCAGCTCGGTTACGCCCGACCCTGATGCAGTAACGGTAAGGATGCACCAATCGTTTATTAAGCTGCCGGATAATAATTATAAACCCCGGAGATTCGACCCACGATCCGGGTTTTATGACAACAGCTTCATGGATTTTGCCACCCCTATTGACCAGCCCATAGTAAAACACTTTATTACCCGCCACCGGCTCGAAAAGAAAGATCCGTCGGCAGCTTTGAGTGAACCAGTTAAACCCATTATTTATTATGTTGACCGCGGCGCGCCCGAACCTGTACGAACAGCGTTGATTGAAGGCGCCTCCTGGTGGAACCGGGCATTTGAAGCGGCAGGGTATAAAAACGCCTTCCAGGTAAAGTTACTGCCCGAAGATGCCGACCCGATGGACATCAGGTATAATACCATCCAATGGGTACACCGCTCAACCCGGGGATGGTCGTATGGGGAATCGATTATCGACCCGCGTACAGGGGAAATTATTAAAGGGCAGGTGTCTTTAGGCTCCTTGCGCGACAGGCAGGATTTTTTGATTGCCGAGGGCCTTGTACAGCCTTATGAAGACGGCAAGCCGGTGAGCGATAAAATGATGAACCTGGCTATCGCCCGCCTGCACCAGCTTGCAGCCCACGAGGTTGGGCATACTTTAGGCCTGCAGCATAATTTCGCCGCGAGTGTAAACAGCCGGGCTTCGGTGATGGATTATCCCTCGCCTTTAATCGGCTTAAACGCCGATGGTACCGTCGATCTCTCCAAAGCCTACACCACAGAAATTGGCGGTTGGGATACGCACGCAATTTTATACGGCTACCAGGATTTCCCGGCAGGGACAAATGAGGACGAAGCTTTAAAAGCGACCATAGCTGAGACTTTAAAACAGGGTTATTTTTATATTACTGATGAAGACGCCCGTCCCGCAGGAGGGGCGCACCCGCTGGCGCATTTATGGGATAACGGGACAAACGCCGCCGATGAATTAAACAGGCTGATGGTCATCAGAAAGCAGTTGCTGGATAATTTCTCAGAAAAAGCCATTCGGCAGGATGCGCCAATGGCAATACTGGAAGAAGTTTTAGTGCCTGTTTACCTTTTGCACCGTTACCAGGTTGAAGCGGCCTCTAAAATGCTGGGCGGCTTATATTATACCTACGCCGTTAAAAACGACGGGCAAACCGTCACCAAATTTATCAGTCCGGCGGAACAATGGAAAGCCTTTAATGCGCTGATGTCCACCATAAGTCCCGATGCGCTGGCGCTGCCCGAAAAACTGATCGAAAAAATACCGCCCCGGCCCGATGGTTACCCGCGCACAAGGGAATTATTTAAGTCCCGGACAGGGCTTACTTTCGACCCGATCAGCGCCGCTGAATCGGCTGCGGGTACCACACTTGAATTTATGCTTAACCCTGAACGGGCAGCCCGCCTTGTTGAATACCAGGCAAGGGATAACGCTCAACCCGGCCTGATCCCGGTACTGGACAAGTTGATTGCCCAAACCTGGAAAGCTCCGCAGCAAACAGGTTATAAGGGAGAATTGCAGCGCCTGGTAAACGGCTTGGTTGTAAAACAGCTGTTAATCCTTGCTGCCAATGAGCAGGCATCCGAAAGCGTACGCGGGATAGCCTTGCTGGAAATTGATGGGCTTAAAAAATGGATTACGGGCACTTTGATTACATCATCAGGCAATCAAAAAGCTAATTTATTGTTCGGGCTATCACAAATTAATGCGTTTGAGAAAAACCCGGAACAATTTAAGCCTGTACCGTTGTTGAATATGCCGGACGGGAGCCCGATTGGGAGTGAGGATTGAATTTGGGGGATTTCGATTGCGGAATTGGCAGATGTGGCCCGGTGGCGAAAACGTTTACAATATGCTACCCATGACATGTTGCTTTTTGCTGTAATCAAAATAATAATGGGTGTCATGGTGAGGCACTCGAACCATGTGCGCAAAGGCACGACATCAATGCATTACCGCCAATGGCAAAGCGTTCAGGCCACCCCGCATGGTTCGAGTGCCTCACCATGACAGCCCCTTTTTTGCCATTTTTCCTTCAGAATTTTGCGAAATTTGGCCATTCGAAATAATTTGAATATTTATTAAAACGATTAGCTATTTTGGCACCTGTCAATTTTTATAAATGTAATACGCTCACCATGTCAAAACCAATCATAACCGGCCTGATGGCCTACGGAATGTCCGGACGCATATTCCATGCGCCGTTTTTAATCACCAACCCGGGGTTTAAGTTTAAAGCGGTGGTTGAGCGCCATGAAAAAAAAGCAGGGCTGCGTTACCCGGATGTGCTCAGCTATAATAGTATTGATGAATTATTAAACGATAATGAAATTGAGCTGATAGTAATAAATACGCCGAATGACACCCACTTTGATTTCACCATACAAGCGCTGAACGCAGGCAAACATGTACTGCTCGAAAAACCGGCGGCTGCTACCAGCGCCGAAGTAAAAATAATGTTTGATACCGCACGAAAAGTAAACCGGCATTTAATGCTTTACCAAAACCGGCGCTGGGACAGCGGCTTTTTACAGGTGAAGGAAGTTATTGAAAGCGGAAAGCTGGGGCAACTGATTGAGGTTTATTTCAGGATGGACAGATATAAACGTGCGCTCAGCCCCAAATTGTTTAAAGAAAAAGCCTCGGCGCCGGCTAACGGCCTGGTGTATGATTTAGGGGCGCACCTTATTGATAATGCGATCTGCCTTTTTGGCAAGCCGCTCAGCTTTACAAAAACCACCGGGATCTACCGCGAAGGATCGGAAGTGGCGGATTATTTTAATTATCATTTAAAGTACCCCAACCAGTTGAATGTTTATTTAACCGCAGGCCTGCTTATTGCCGAAGTTTTGCCCGGCTTTGCAGTACATGGCACATCCGGCAGTTTTGTAAAGGAAAGGTGCGATGTACAGGAGGCCCAGTTGGATACCGGTATTTTGCCCACAGATGCAGGTTACGGGATTGAGCCTGAAGGCAGCGACGGCAAACTGGTGATAATGGATATTGGTAATAAAAGAAATGTAACGTACCTTACGCCGCCGAAGGGCAACTATAACGGTTTATTTGACTCGGTTTATCATACTATACGTAATAACGCGTTATACCCCATAACAGAAGAACATATAGCCTGGCAACTGGAATTACTTGAAGCTTAAAAAAACTAAAATGCCACGCGCCTGTTTGCAAATTAAACACATGAAGAAACTGCTTTTTTTATTTAGCCTGATCATTGCTGCGGGATGCAGCAATGCACAGATACCAACGTTTGTGCCGCCGCCGCTTATCCCCTCATACCGTATCTTAAACACAGATAGTGTTTATATTACCCCGGCCAATTTAAAAAAGAACAAACCGGTAATGGTTATTTATTTCGCACCGGATTGCAGCCATTGCCAGCATTTGATGTATGAATTAAAACCCAAAATGAAGGATTTTAAAAACATACAGGTGGTGATGATCACATTTGTAAAAGAACTAAAAGCGATACAGGTATTTTACCGCGATTTTGACCTGAAAAAGTATCCTAATTTTATAGTGGGGACCGAATATCCAACCTATAAAGTTCAGCAATATTACCAGGTGAGAACAACACCTTATATTGCCCTTTACAATAAAAACGGAAAACTGGTAAAGACCTACGAAAAAGTACCTAATGTTGACACCCTGTTGGCCGAAGTGAAGAAGATGTGAAGGAGTCCGAAAATCGGAAAAGACGGTAAGTCAGAACGGCTTTAAGAAAAGGTTTCATTCAAACAGGTATCTTTACCTTTGGACTTTACTGCATTCGGATGTCTTGTGAGAATTTTTTTGTATTTTGTTCTCTCATAAAAAACGTTTTATATCGGTCTGATATATGCTGAAATTGAACTGATCAACGGTGAAGACCTGGTGCTTGCCAGGCGTCATTTTATTGGCGAAGATGAGATTAAAAGGATGCCTGTAAACATGCTGGTTGATACCGGCAGCGTTTATATGTGTATTAATGAAAGCATACAGGAACAATTACAGCTACCGGTACTTGAACAACGTATGGGGCAATTGGCAAATGCCCATATTGTTGAATAGGATGTAAGTCGGGCCAATAGAAGTACGGTTTAAAAATCGCAGATGTACCGTTAACGCCATGGTGTTGCCGGGAGATAACGAGCCTTTCCTTGGTGCAATACCTTTGGAAGATATGGACGTCCTTGTTCATCCTTATCGCCAGGAATTAATTGTAAACCCGGATCATCCATATTTTGCGCAGATGAAACTTAAATAACTTTTCTTACAACCCTTGCTGGCTTACATAGCGTATAAACCCCACTACCCGCGCCCAAGGCGGGAACCGACGAACGGAGTTCATGAATGCCTTCAAAAACAAATAATAATATTCATAATCGCACCGGCCTCTGCTTTTTAGCCTCACCTAAAAGACGAAGCCTTTATGAACACCTTAGAAATAAACAAAGTGAAATCCTCCCCAAAAGACTTAAAACTGCAAACTGTCCTTGCCTACCCATGATATGTTCTAAAATTAGCGAGGGCTGTCATGGTGAGGCACTCGAACCATGTGCGCAAAGGCCTTTACGCCAATGCATTAACACCAATTGCAAAGCGTTCAGGCCACCCCGCATGGTTCGGGTGCCTTATAATGACGTGTTTACAAATTGCTGATTATCAATGCACTTGCAATGATCTTTCAACGAGGCTATCCATAGAAACATTCGCCTTGATGAAGAAACCGTCCACTGCTTGTCTCCTTCCGGATAGCATTCCTTTGTCAATGCATTGCTTTAACACTTTTTTAAATAGCATAGTAAATATGTCTGCACTTTTCCGTATTATATTAGTTGTGCAACAGCCACTTTAAGGGACGGGTGGGTAAACAAAGAGCTAAGGGCTTTAGCCAAATTTAGCTGATTAGCGACAATATGATTTGCACCCAATGTTGAGTTTAGTTGATTGGATTTATATTCGTAATTTAAGCACCGTAAATAAACCCGCAGCCTTGTACCTCAATCCGCAGGCAGTGTCCTCGCAGCCGGTCGTACGGTTGCCTGCGGGGACGCAGGCAACGGTGGATATTGGTAATTTGCTTCAATTAAACCTAAAATAGTGAAAATGTATTTCAAAAACCTTGTTTTTGTTTTTCTCCTTTGCTGCTCGATCAATGCCTCAGCGCAAAGAGCAACTAAACCCGTGCATTTAATTTTCGACAGCGATATGGGGCCCGATTACGATGATGTGGGCGCGATCACCATATTACACGCTTTGGCGGATAAAGGCGAGGTTAAAATATTAGCCACCGTAGCCAGTACCAAATACGAAGGCGTGGCTGGTATTTTAAACGTATTCAATACCTATTTTAACCGCCCCGGCATACCGGTGGGCGTGCCAAAAGGCTATGCCCTTGAACTACGCGACGCACAACATTGGACCGATACCCTACTTGTTAATTATCCGCACAAAATTAAAACCAACGCTGAAGCCTGGGACGCAGTAAAGTTATACCGCAAAATACTTGCCGCCCAGCCTGATCATAGTGTTACCATTGTGACTATTGGCTTTTTAACGAACCTTTCTAACTTATTAAATACACCTGCCGATAGCTATTCACCATTGCCAGGGAAGGAACTTATCCGAAAAAAGGTAAAATTACTGGTATGTATGGCGGGCAAATTTCCGTCGGGCTTTGAGTTTAATGTGATGCAGGATGCAAAGGCCTCGCAAAACGTTTATACAAATTGGGTAACTCCCATTATCTTCAGCGGTTTTGAAATCGGCCGGAAAATCAAGGTTGGTTTGCCCCTCATCAATAACGCTGCTATTAAAAATGACCCGACTAAAAACGTGTTCCGAATCTCAATACCCATGGCTAAAGAAGATTCCCTTGGCAGGATGAGCTGGGACGAAACCGCGGTTTTGGTAGCTATTAAAGGCTATTCAAAATGGTACACACTTCATAAAGGCAGAATTATAGTTGCCGCCGATGGCAGCGATGTATGGGATGAAAGCGGAACCGGCCAAGCTTACTTGGTTGAAAAGGTGGATTATCATCAGGTGCAGGATTTGATCAATGAGTTGATTATGCATCAGCCGGGTGAAAACAGTGATTAGAGGTTAGAAATTGGAGATTAGGAAAATTTGTTTTTTGTAACGGAAAGTGAAGCACCTTGTGCGCCTGCAAATTGGGAACCTATCCTTTAGCGAAATCCTTCGCTTTGCGCAGGATTACAAAATCTTTATCTATAATTTAACTGAATGCAACCTTCCTTATTTCAATAATATCAATGCGTCAGGTTGTAAAATACATCCTTACCATAATTAAGTATAGTTGTTTTAACTTGACCATCTAATACTTCTATAGAGACTATCGAAAAATCTTCAATAGGGTTACTTACATCGCCTTGGTTGGCAGGTTTCCATAAAGGAGAGGAAGGCAGCATGTCAAGTAATTGTTTATCAAAGATGGGTTTATATCCTTTGCCCACAATGTTAGGGGCAATAAGCTTACCATCCACTGTTATTGTAAAAGCAACAACTATTCTGGCTACATCTCTGTCGTTTATTAACTTTCGTATACCTTTGTCCATAAAGGTATAAAATTCCTTGGCTGGCTCAGGGGCTTTATAGTTTGTTATTGATTTATGGCTTTGATATACTTTTCCATTTCGATATAGGTCCGTTTGAATAATATCGCCGTGCCGATTTAAAATATGCCATTCACCCCCTCTTTCGCCATTAACATAATTTCCCTGCGTCATCACGGTATTTGTATCATAATTATAGCTTTCGTAGGGACCATTCAATATGCCATTCTCATAGTATTCAACAACCGATTTTTGTTGCCCGTCAAAGTAATCAATCCAATATCCATCCTTTAATCCATTCTTAAATACACCATAGGTTTTAATTTGGTTTAGCGTATCTCTGGCAGATTTAATTTTAAAATTGGGGCCATATGCTGCCGGATTTAATTTGGCATAGTAAACAAATTTGCCGTTGGGTACTTGCAGAGCCTTGTCTTTAAATACACCCGACACCATTATAGTATCCCGCATGTCAAACTGCTTCATTAACCAAACAGAATCGGCTATTTGTTTTATAATAAGATACGATTTAGCTTTTGATTGGTCAACTGCATTGTCTTTTGCGTCGAGAAAGGTTTTATACACCTGTGCGTTAGCAAAAATTGCAAGAAGAAGGAATAAAAGAAGGGATAAAAGATTTTTCAAAGCGAAAAAGTTACGTAAGATTAAAAAGTGAATAGCAGAAGTTAGGCATTGTAACAAGCTGTTCGATTACAAATATAGTTCGTTGCAAGCAAAAAAACCTCAAAATCCTAAAATCCCGGGCTTTAAAAATACCTTTCGCCTTTAACCTTTCACCCCTACTCAAAATATTCCTTCATCCGTTCAAAAAAGCTTTTCTCATTTTTGCCGGGATTCGGTTTAAAGTTGGGCGAACTTTGCAGTTTTTCCAATATTTCGCGTTCTTCGTGGCTGAGCGCCTTTGGCGTCCAGATGTTGATGTGCACCAGTTGGTCGCCGCGATGGTAGGAGTTTACTTCGGGCACGCCTTTACTCTTCAGGCGCAATATTTTACCGCCCTGGGTTCCGGGATCTATCTTTATTTTAACTTTTCCGTCAATGGTTGGTACTTCAACGCTGGTACCTATGGCCGCGTCAACAAAGTTGATGTGCAGGTCGTATATCACGTTATTACCGTCGCGTTTCAATGTTTCATGCGGAATCTCTTCGATCAGGATGATCAGATCGCCGGGCAGACCGCCGCGTGGGGCCGCGTTACCTTTACCGCTCATGCTAAGTTGCATACCTTCGCTTACGCCTGCCGGGATATTGATACTGATGGTTTCTTCACCTCGTATAACGCCGTCACCATGACACGAGGTACATTTTGATAATATAGTTGAGCCTTCGCCATTACAGGTAGGACAAGTGCTTGTGGTTTGCATCTGGCCTAATATGGTATTGGTTACCCTGCGCACCGCACCGGAACCACCGCAGGTTTTACAGGTTTGAAATGAAGACCTGTCCTTTGCGCCTGTTCCATCGCAGGTTTTACAAATTATCTGCTTATTTACCTTTATTTTTTTCTCGGTGCCGTTGGCTATCTCTTCAAGTGTCAGCCTTACTTTTATGCGCAGGTTGCTGCCGCGGGTTACCCTGCGCCCAGCCTGGCCGCCACCTTGCCGGCCGCCAAAAAAGCCTTCAAACGGACTGCCGCCGCCAAATATATCGCCAAACTGGCTGAATATGTCATCCATATTCATTCCGCCGCCACCATAGCCGCCGCCACCGTTGGCCGAATGTGCATTGGCTGCATGTCCAAACTGGTCGTATCGCTGACGTTTTTCGGGATTACTCAATACCTCGTAAGCTTCAGCCGCTTCCTTAAACTTATCTTCGGCCGCTTTATCGCCCTGGTTTTTGTCAGGGTGATATTTAATGGCCATTTTACGGTAAGCTTTCTTTATCTCATCAGCATCGGCCCCTTTTGCTACACCCAGTATATCGTAGTAATCTCTTTTTGACATCGTTTTTTTTATTTCGGATTTCGGAATTTCGATTTTGGAATTGTTATTGTTTAATTTTTGATTTTATGGACTTGGTGTTCAATCAGGGGCTTTATAAATCCGAAATTGAACATCCGAAATCCGAAATCAATCTCACGCCCCTACTATTACTTTGGCAAAACGCACTACTTTATCATTGAGGTAATAGCCTTTTTCCATTTCATCAATCACTTTACCTTTCCATTCTTCCGTTGGCGCAGGAATATTCGTAATGGCTTCCTGTAGTTCAGCATCAAAAGGGTTGCCTATTGATTCCATTACCTTTAATCCTTTTTGGGAGAGTATGTTTTTTAATTTATGCTGAACCAACGCAACACCTTCTTTGATCGGTATAACATCAGCGGCATTTTCCATCGACCGCAATGCACGTTCAAAATCATCCAGCACGGGCAGAAGGGATACAATTAAATCCTTCCCTTCCATTTTTCTTGCTTCTTCACGTTCCTTTATTGTGCGCCTTCTGAAATTATCAAATTCAGCGTATAAACGCAGGTATTTATCATTGGCAGTCGCCAATTCTTCCTTCAATAATTCAGCGGCTGTTGGCAGTTCTTCAATTTCTTCAACTTCCGGTATGACAGCCTGACTGTTTTCAGTCGCCGAACCATTTAAACCTTCGGGATTTTCTATATCTTCTTTCTTTTTTTTCTTCAGCATGTCGTTAAAATTCATAGCTAATAGTGCCAATCAAGTATCCTGCCATTGGCTTAAAGCCGACATCATGTCAGCGGTTTCTGATTTTTATGTAAATAGTGGCACTTCTTCAGCTGCGGTAGCAGTGGCAGTGGCAGTTTTGCTGTTCATTAGTTCACTGGTGGGATGGTCAAAAGTGACTTAGGCTTCAGTACGGGAATTAGAAAATCCCGCAATCGAAAATCCTGATTTAGAATAAATCCGAAATCCAACATCCGAAATCCGAAATTAAACAATCTTCGCATCCTCCAACACCTTGCCATTCTCGCATTTAATGATCCTGGAAGGAAAAGTACGGATAATGTGATAATCGTGCGTGGCGATGAGTACTGCAGTACCTAATTGCTGGCTGAGCTGTTTGAGCAGCAATACAATTTCTTCGGAAGTGGCAGGGTCAAGATTGCCGGTCGGCTCATCTGCCAATATGATCTCCGGGTCGTTAAGCAGGGCGCGGGCTATCACTACACGCTGCTGTTCACCACCTGAAAGTTCATGCGGCATTTTCTTTAACTTGGAACGAAGTCCCACTTTGTTCAATACGTCAATAGCCCTGTCTTCGATTAATTTCTTATCCGTCCAGCCGGTGGCGCGCATTACAAACTGCAGGTTTTGCTCCACGGTACGGTCGGTAAGTAACTGAAAATCCTGGAAAACGATGCCAAGCTTGCGGCGCAAAAATGGAATATCCTTGCTCTTTATACCTTTAAGTTCGTAACCGCACGCGGTACCTTCCCCGCTTGGTATGCCAAGCTCGCCGTAAATAATCTTCAGCAAACTGCTTTTGCCTGAGCCTGTCTGACCGATCAGCCAAATAAAATCGCCTTTATTAATATGCAGGTTAACATCTGATAAAACCAAGTGTTTTTGCTGAAAAACATCAACGTGATTAAGCTTTATTATGGAATTTTCAATCATGTGTTTTAGTTTATTAGTTCATTTGTTCACTGGTTCATTGGTCTCTTCTAACTGGTTAAAATGAAAAATATCCGATAACCACCAATGAACTAATGAACCAGTGAACTAATAATCAAATCTAAAGCTCTAATTTAAGGATCTGCCCAAAAGGCAAATCCTTAATAATATTCATAATATGTTCGGTTTTGTCATGAAGCCCGACTTTGTCCAAAGATTTTTCAGGCCTGTCAACCCTGAAATAAGCCAGCAGCGTGAACTTATCATCCCTAAGCTGTACATAGTCGGGTATTTTGGCAACGCCTTTTACTTTTATTATATGGTAGTTCATGGTTCATGGTTGATAGTTCATAGTAAAAAGCACTCGGGTGCTAAATCCACCGAACATTAAGCAAATATCTATTTTTCTACTATGAACCATGAACTATCAACTATGAACTTTTTACAAAGCAAGCACTTCCTTAACCCGTTCAGCTGCTTCTTTCAGCAATATGGCCGAGTAAACTTTTAAGCCCGAATTATCAATCAGTTGTTTTGCTTCAACGGCATTTGTTCCCTGTAACCTTACGATAATTGGGACAGGTATATTGCCTATTTCCTGGTAGGCGTCGATAACACCCTGTGCTACACGGTCGCAGCGTACTATACCGCCGAATATGTTGATCAGGATAGCTTTTACATGCGGGTCTTTCAATATGATATTGAAAGCTGCTTTAACCGTTTCGGCATTGGCGGTACCGCCAACATCTAAAAAGTTTGCAGGTTCGCCGCCGGCAATTTTAATAATATCCATAGTTGCCATAGCCAAACCTGCGCCATTCACCATACAGCCAACGTTACCGTCGAGCTTTACATAGTTAAGGTTTGATTTGCTGGCTTCTACCTCTGTAGGGTCTTCCTCATTGGTATCGCGCATTGCTGCATAATCGGGATGACGGTATAATGCGTTATCATCCAGGTTTACTTTTGCATCAACTGCTAATATTTTATTGTCCGATGTTTTTAATACCGGGTTGATCTCGAACTGTGATGAATCGGTAGCATCATAAGCTTTATATAAAGCGGTGATAAATTTCACCATATCTTTAAAAGCATCGCCCGAAAGGCCAAGGTTAAAGGCGATTTTACGCGACTGGAAAGCCTGCAAACCTACTTTGGGGTCAATTTCTTCCTTATGTATCAGTTCGGGTGTAGAATGTGCTACCTCTTCAATATCCATGCCCCCTTCTGTGGAGTACATGATAATATTGCGGCCTTTTGCACGGTCCAGCAATACGCTGATATAAAACTCTTTTGTCGGACTATCACCAGGGTAATAAACATCCTGGGCAACCAATACTTTACGTACCAATTTACCTTCGGGACCGGTTTGCGGGGTTACTAACTGCATGCCAAGAATGTTCCCGGTTTTTTCAGCAACCTCATCAAGGTTTTTGGCTAATTTAACGCCGCCGCCCTTGCCGCGACCACCCGCGTGGATCTGGGCTTTGATAACTACCCAGCTTGATCCATAGTCTTCTTTTAATTTTTTAGCTGCTTCAACCGCTTGTTCAACATTATCGGCAACTATGCCTTCCTGAACCCTGACGCCAAAGCTTTTTAATATTGCTTTTCCCTGATATTCGTGAATATTCATGTGTTTTGAAGAATTTGCCGTAAAGCTACAATTTTGTTGGGAAATAGTGATTAGAGGTTAGAGAATAGAGGTTAGTTTTTTTAGTCAAAACGTCGCTGTTCGTTAGTCATTATTGGAATGCCTCTGTCGTTCCCCGGATTTTACAGACTTTCGGACAAAAAAATCCTCCTAACCTCTAATCTCTAACCTCTAATCTCTACCTTTGGGGATGCTCAAAGCAATAAATATCCATAAAGCCTACGGACAGCTTGAAATATTAAAAGGTGTTGACCTTGAAGTAGAAAAAGGTGAAATTGTAACCATAGTGGGTGCATCGGGCGCCGGCAAAAGCACACTGCTTAATATATTAGGTACCCTGGACAGGCCCGACCGCGGTCAGCTGTTTATAAACAACATGGAGCTGAGCGGCTTAAAAAACAGGGATTTAAGCGCTTTCAGGAACCGGAAAATTGGCTTTATTTTTCAGTTTCACCATTTACTGGGCGAATTTGACGCCATCGAAAATGTTTGTATCCCGGCATTTATTGCAGGAACGGCAAAAAAAGATGCCGAAAAAAGAGCAACAGAACTATTGGAATTACTGGGTTTGGGAGACAGGCTCACCCATAAGCCCAATGAACTTTCGGGAGGTGAGCAGCAGCGGGTTGCGGTTGCAAGGGCACTGATCAATAATCCCTCGCTGATCTTTGCCGATGAGCCTTCAGGTAACCTTGATTCAGCAAACGCGCTTGAATTGCACGAGTTATTTATTAAACTGCGCAATGATTTCAACCAAACCTTTGTAATAGTTACCCATAACCAGGACCTGGCCGACTTATCGGACCGCACCGTTTTTATGAAAGATGGTTTAATCCTTTAACAATAAAAAACTAAAAATTTGAATACCCTCATCACCGCGGCAAATTCAGCAGAAGCCCAAAGGCTTAAAAAAAAGTTAGACCCGGCGGCTGTTATTCTTGGCGATTATCTTGAATTACCGGCATTTATGCTCACATCAGCACAAATGATCCACTTGCCGAACCCAAATTCATTAGCCTATACCCACGAAATGTTAACCTTATGTCTCGATAAAGACATTAATACTATTTATGCCTTGCGTGAAGAAGAGTTACAACTTTTAAATGCTGCAACGCAATTGTTCGAAGAATATGGGATTAAGATCGTTCATGGTTCAATTTAGTTCATAGTTGATGGTTCATAGTTCATAGCAAAAATTGACGCTGCCATGAACCATCAACTATGAACCATGAACCTATTGGTTATCCCGCCATTCGTAAACCCAGGCCGACTGGATCTGCTCCAGGTGCCCTTCATTTGATTCTTCGCGGGTACCGGCAAAATTTGGAAGGGAAAGCACCCATTCTAAAAGATCGGTGAAACGGATACGGTATATTTTCGATTCATCAAAATCATCACCAAACTTCTCATAAAGTTCAATAGCAATATCTTCATGATCTTTCCAGTGAATAGGTAATGTGAATTTGTTATCTGTCATTTTTGTTTGGTACTAAATACATTTAATTGTGAAATCATTCCAATCGGTGTAATCCCCTTCTAATCGGTGCAATCGTTTTATAATCGGTGTAATCCCCTTAATCCCCTTAATGGCCAAGAAAATTAGACTGATCCGGCAGGGTTATCTCAATATCGCCGTCAATAAGTATGCACTGGCAACCTAAGCGCGAATTAATGCGGGGGTTTACCGCCCTGTCGACAAAATCTTCTTCCTTGTCTGAGATCTCCTGCACATTGTCCATACCCCTGTTTACATAAACATGGCAGGTACTGCATCCGCATACGCCACCGCAATTATGCTGTAACTCAATGCCGTTTTCAAGGCAAACGTCTAATACCGACTCACCTTCGGCTATGAGTAATTCAACAGGCCCAAGCCCTTTTGCCTCAAAGTTTATCTTAACTTTAAAAATGTCCATTTCAGCAAAAGTAACAAAATTACTTATCCACCGTGCCCGGAACCAAGTTTTTGATAATAGCCTGACTTAACAGCGCATATATCGTTTTTAAGGCGGGTTCATCATCCAGCATTTGAAGGTGTGCAGCCATGGTATTTTCATCCTTGCGGACGGCGGGTCCGGTTTGAACGGTGGCAGGCAAATGGTCCTGCACCTTTTGGGCTGTCTCAAGGATCAATGGGCGTAACATCTCAAACTCCATTTGGTGTTTTTCCAACAGTTGCTGAGCCGCCGAATAGAGGTAGTTGGGAAAATTGCAGGCAAAAACAGCCGCCAGGTGTAATATTTTTCGCTGATCCGAATTTATGCGATGAACATGGTTGCTAATTGTGCGGGCAAGTTGCTCAAGTTCACCTGTTATTTCATCGTCGGCACCCTCAATACAAAGTGGTACGGTTAAAAAATCGACTTCCTTATTTTTACTTAAAGTTTGCAGGGGATAAAAAACACCTGATTTAGGGATAATGGCTGATAAAACCGCAAGCTCAACAGCACCCGAGGTATGCACGGTTAACTTTTGATGTTTAGCCAGGCTTTGTGCTGCTGAGGGTATGGCATCATCCCTAACGGAAATAATGAACAGATCAGTTTCAGGACTAATCAAGTCAAAATCGTCTATGGCTTCCGCACCTACGTAATAGGCCAGCAAGGCCGCACTTTGCATGTTCCTGCTATAAACCTGTACTATACGGTGACCTGCATTCTTAAAAGCTGCCGCCAGGTGTGTGGCTACATTACCCGATCCGATTATACTGATGCGCATAAATTAATATATACTGAATTATAAGCTTAATATTTGTGCTAAATTTAGTCAATAAATACGTTTGGTCTCATTTTAGTATCCAGGGCATGAAAATAATTAAAGTCATCTTCACTACCATTTTATTTTTAGCAGTAACAGCAGTTATTTTCTGCTCGGTTTTATATTTTAAAGGCAACAAAGAAAAGAAGGAGCTGACTGACAGCGAGAGAAAAGGGACAGCAGGCCAATATATTAAACTAAGCCAGGGGATTACCCATTATGAGTTAAGCGGACCTGATACCGGGAGTGTTGTAATTTTGGTGCATGGCTTCAGTGTGCCCTATTATATCTGGGACGGCACCTATCAATACCTGGTTAAGCAGGGTTTTAAAGTTTTGCGGTATGATATGTATGGCCGTGGGTATTCTGACCGGCCGGATGTTATTTACAACCAGGCGCTTTATCAAAACCAATTGCTTGATCTCATTAAACAATTACATTTAAAAACCCCGCTGAACATTGCGGGTGTTTCATTCGGAGGAGCGGTGATTACAAATTTCACCTGTCGGCATCCCGAATTGGTGAATAAAGTTATCCTGGTTGACCCGATGTACCCGTATGCTGTGCCCACGGTACCGCAATGCTATACCAAATATCATGAAGCCACATACGCTGATGAGTGGGCCAACGGCCAGCTAACCGATTTCAAATACCCGCAACGCCACACGGATTGGGTAAATAAATATTTGGTGCAAATGCAATATAAAGGTTTCAGAAATGCGATAGTTTCCACCAGCTATAACTATAATTATAAGGGCAGGGAAAGTAATGCATGCCTCAACGGGACACGTAAACTTGTATTGCTGATCTGGGGTAAAGAAGATCAAACCGTGCCTTTTCAGTACAGCGACTCGGTGCGAAGCGTTTTAAAAGTTGATTTCTTCCCGGTGGATGATGCCGCCCATTTACCGCATATTGAGCAGGCCGATAAAGTGAATGCGAAGATTTTAGCGTTTTTGAGGAAGTAATTTTACAAACTTACACCACCCGTTGTTTGTGTCCTCACAAACAACCTATTGCAGTCCAACTATTTGCAGTCTGTGGGGACACAGACTGCGGGGTGGGCGAAAAACTTACGAAGTTTTGAAAACTTCGTAAGTTTCTGGTTTCTGCGAAGTGGAGTTAATCCGTCTTCAATTCCTTGTTCCTTCTGAATATCGACAACAAGAAACCGATGATCATAATTACCGTTCCGGCCCAAAGGAAATTGATATAAGGGAAATCAAGCGCCCGCATTACGATCCATGGCCTTTTGTTTTGGGGTTGCTCTAAAACAGTGATCTCCACTTTGCTTTTCTCGGGTATGATTTTTGTAAGGCGCAACTTTAAACCGGCATCGTCAACTATGCGGGCAAAATCAAAAACACTCTTGTCTTTTATCATATAAACAGGTTCGGCATAGTAAGTTTTACCGTTGGAAACCACTTCAAGTTTTGCGCCAATGGCAACATCACTGTTGGTAAGCGGTATATTTTGTACCCGGGCTTCTTTGTTCAACGATTTTAATACAATATAACCACCTTTAAACGCGATGGTATCGCCTACCGCAATTTGGTGCGCTACCGGCGGATCGTAATTTTTATCGTCATTGGCTTCACCATGGTCGGCATCTGTTGAGTTTGCTGTTGCAGCCGACTGCGGCAATGCGGTGATATGCGTATAAAGGTCGTGTAGTAAATAATGTTTGGTATCCGGCGATGGGCTTAGGCCCATTTGCGCGCTGATCTGTACGTTTGGCCTCAATACAAACTCTTCCGTAACATTTCCTTTTGCATCAAACTTCTTATAATCTACCTTATAATAGTGGTTAGGTTCAGCTACCGAATCGCCTAAATAGGTAACCATGTACTCGCCCATTTTAACCGGGTCGTTTTTGTAGATCATGATATTCTCTTTCACATCCCCGGCCGCCTTATTAAAATTTCCAATATTAAGGCTGCCGGTTTCATTTTTTGATACTACCTCCCTGGTGCCGGCCGAAATTAAAGCGCCAACCAGCATTAAAGCAAAACCGATATGCGCAACAGCGGAACCCGCAAGTTTAAACTTACCTTTTAAGGCATCGGCCAATACTTTTCCATTGGCTAAAAGCGAGTAGATGGAACCGAGCATTACCAGCAGAAATACAAAATGCAATTTGTATAAGCCGGTTACATATACCACAAGCGCAGTAATTAAAACCGCAAAGGCAAAGTATAACAACGTGGTAATGAAAAACCGGGTAACATCTGTTTTCTTGTACTTTAAAAACTGCGTAAAACCTGTCAATAAGGTTATCACCATGGCAAATGAAGCCTGTATAATATTGTAATGCCCTATGAGGTCATTCGGCGGGGCCACTTTGGTGCCAAACATGGTATTCCAAACCGGGATGGATGTTACCAGGATGAGGTGAAAGCAGGATAATCCCAAAAATATTGCGCCCACAAACATCCAGAACTCCCGTGAGTAAGTTTCTTCGTCTTTTTTAGTAACGGGTAATTCTTTCCGCCTTACAACTAAAAAATAAACCATAATAACTAAAAACACCAGGATGTACGACACCAGTTGCCAAAACATACCGAGGTCTGTAAAGGAATGTACCGATGTTTCGCCCAAAATACCACTGCGGGAAAGGAATGAGGTATAAAGCACCATCACAAAGCTCAACAGCACCAAAAAAGTAGCAGTGAAGTAGGAATGTCCTGTATTTTTATAAACTATTAAAACATGCAAGCCGCCAACCAGGGTGAGCCATGGAAAGATAGAGGCATTTTCCACAGGGTCCCAGGCCCAAAAACCACCGAAACTTAAAGATTCGTAAGCCCATAATGAACCCATAATAACGCCGGTGCCTAATATCATCCCACCAAACAGCGCATAAGGAATAGCCTGGTTTACCCATTCTTTATATCTTTTTTGCCATAAGCCGGCTATAGCATAAGCAAATGGCACCACAACTGATGCAAGGCCAAGGAAAAGGGTGGGCGGATGGATCACCATCCAGTAATTTTGAAGCAGGGGGTTCATTCCCTGCCCATCTTTTATAAAAGAAAGATAATCGGGTTTTGAAAATATAGGAGCTTCAATAGCATTACGCAGCAATAAAAACGGCGAACTGCCTATCCTGGCGCCAAAAAACTCAATGCCCAACAGCATAGAGGCCAGCCAAACCTGCGAAAACGCAACAACGGTCATTACCGGCTTTTCCCATGATTTTGCCCTCCATATCAGCACGTTTCCTAAAACGGCCTGCCAGAATGTCCATAACATAAAGCCACCCTCCTGCCCGTTCCAGAAACCGGACACAAGATAATAAACAGGCAATGACTTTGAGGTATATGACCAGGCATAATGGTACTCGAAATAATGGTTATAGATAATGTAAAACAGGCAAACAACAACACCCAATATCGAAATTGAATTGATATAAAATGCCCAGCGCCCCATTTTTAGCCATGAGGTATCAAGCTTATTGGCGCTTGTTGTGGCAAAATAATAGCTAATTGCTGATAACAGGGCCGCCCCGAATGAAAAAATAACAAAGATTTGGCCCAGATGGCCTGGTAATAGGTGTTCGCCCTGAAAAACTTTATCCATTAAATGATTTATATATTGGCCGATTTTGCTTTGGCCTCGGTGACATTAATTTTATCCTGGGTGTATTTTGAAGGGCATTTCATCAGGATATGAGAAGCATGAAATTCGCTGCCAACCATTTGCCCGGTAAGTACAATTTGCTCCGAACGTTCAAAATCCTGTGGCTTGGTGCCTCCGAATACTACTTTACACTCCCCGCCTTTTTTGTCTTTCACGTAAAACGAGAAATAGTTGGCATCCCTGGCGGCATCATAATACAACTCCTTTTGCTTATCCAGGTGGCCAACCACCCGTAATTCACTGGCAGTTTTTTTTGCCTCGCTAAAAGTACCATAAGTACTTGAACTGGAGTAAGTGCTTATAATTACAGCAATGGCTATCGCAATAACAATAAGACCAAATATTGAACTTTTTTTCATCAGTTGTTTTTTACGCTTATATATCAGATTGCAAAAATACAAAACGTAAAGTTAATAATGTTTATTTCAATTCATTAATGTTATTTAGAATTGTTCTTGATTTCGGATTTCGGAAGTTCAATTTCGGAATTAATTGAATGCTGACCGGACACGGCGATTTCAGGATTCTAATTTTGACGGTTAACCTCTTGTTGTAGACAATGCAAAAAGACCTCTTTTCCTAGTGAAAAGAGGTCTTTTTGATTGTAACGAAAATCAGTTCTATCGAAAACAAAATTTAAATCCGAAATCGAACTTCCGAATTCCGAAATCTCTTTACGGCCAAACGCCTAAATTCTGGTAGGATACCGCAATTTTATTGATAGCGCCAACAAACGCTGCTGTACGCAGGGTATCAATCGAAGGGTTTGCTTTAAAGGTTTCCCTGATCTCGTGGTACGACCGGATCATGGTGTCTTCCAAACCTGAATTCACCAGTTCCAGTTCCGATGCACCCCGTACAATAGTGGAACGCTGCATGGGGGTTAATGCCACACCAGTTATGCCTTCAACCATGTTTACCAGGTTAAGGTTGGTATTTTCTTCAAACCTGCGGTTAATACGGCCAAAAGCCACATGCGAAAGGTTTTTAAGCCACTCGAAGTACGATACGGTTACACCGCCGGCGTTTACATACATATCGGGGATAATAATGCCCCCGTTCTGATAAAAAATAGTTTCCGCTTCGGGAGAAGTTGGCCCGTTGGCGGCTTCGGCAATTATTTTTGCCTTAATGTTTCTGATGTTGGCAACAGTAATCTGGTTTTCCAGGGCAGCAGGAACTAAAATATCACATGGCTGCTCCAAACCTTCGGCAGAATGCTTAAACTCCTGTTTTGATCCCGGATAGTCCAGTATTGACCCGGTAGCCTTACGGTGCTGAAATACAGCTTCAACATCAAGCCCGTCGGGGTTATAAATTGCGCCTTCATATTCACATAAACCAACTATAATCGCACCAAATTCAGCCAGGAACTTAGCCGAATAATAGCCCACGTTGCCCAATCCCTGTACAATTATTGTTTTGCCTGATATCCCGGTCGGAAGGCCAAGCTTATTCATATCCTCGGCAATGCTAACGCATTCGCGTATGGCAATAGCAACGCCCCTGCCGGTAGCTTCACGGCGGCCCGCAATCCCCTGCAGGGCAATTGGCTTACCGGTTACACAACCCATGGCATCTAACTGGCCTGGATTCATTGTAGCGTATGTATCGGCTATCCAGCTCATTTCACGCTCGCCCGATCCATAATCAGGTGCAGGTACGTCAATGCTTGGGCCAATAAAATTTTTCCTGATCAGTTCAACCGTATAACGGCGGGTAATATTCTCCAGTTCCTGCAGGCTGTAATTTTTTGGATTGATCTTTATGCCTCCCTTAGCGCCGCCAAACGGAACATTAACAATAGCGCATTTGTAAGTCATAAGTGCCGCCAGCGCCATTACTTCATCCTCATTAACCATTTCGCTGTAGCGGATACCGCCTTTTGTAGGCGACTGGTGCTGTGAGTGTTCAACGCGCCAGGCATCTATTACTTCGAAGTCATTTCCTCTGCGGATAGGGAAACGAAACCGATAAACGCTGTTACATGATTTTATCTGGTCGAGCAAACCGGCATCATGTTTTGTGAATTTTGCCGCATAATCAAAATTATTACATACATCCCCAAAAAAGTGGGTGTCCTGATCAGCAACTGAATTATTAGTAGCCATAGATTTTTTTGAATACTTATTAATTTGTTAAAAAACGACGCAAATTTGATGCATTTTTTACCAATATCGCAAATAAATAATGGTTAGTGTTTCAGGTACACGCTCAAGCTCAGGCTAAAATCTATGTTTAAACAGCATAGATAAATTATTTGAACTACTTTTCCTTTTCGATTTTTTTTAACCTGCGGTCAATCGAGAACAAATAGATAGCCAAACCGATAAAAATTATCGCAATAACGGCTATCACCACATATATTTTACCCGAACCCCGCATAGCATCAGCCATTTCAACCCCGCCGTTTTGCCGGGCAAAAGCGGTAATATAACCTAAAAGCAAAAATGCTAAAACAAATATTTTCCTCATGTTAATTTATTTCGTTGTTTTTATACTCAATTAAGCGGATACGGTAGCGAAGGGTTGCGATCCATAAAGCTATAAAACACCAGCCTATGCAAGCAGGGTAAAACACCATCCGCATGTGGTTATCCATATCCAGTTTACCAAAGGCGGGGTTACCGCCATTGCCAGGGTGCAGGGAATCGGTCATGCGGGGCAATACCATAATCAGAACAACCATTATCGGGAAAGCGAAAATATTGTATATGGCTGATATTTTGGCCCGTTTTTGTTCCTCGTCAATAGAGTTCCGCAATACAGCATAAGCACAATACAGTAAAAATGCAATGGCGGCGCTGTTCTGCTTCGGATCGTTGCTCCAATACTCGCCCCAGGTGTATTTAGCCCACATCATCCCGGTAATTAAACCAAGTACATAAAAAAACGTACCGGTATTAACACATTCAACGGCAATCAGGTCATATTTCTCTTTACCCGTATTCAAATATTTAATACTGTAAATTACTGAAATTGTAAAAACGGCAAACATGGCCATCCACATAGGCACATGGAAATAAACATTCCGGATAGTTTCATGTAAAATGGGGAGGCGCGGCACACCTAACAGGAACCCTGCGATTAAGGTGTAAAGAAGCAGCAATACCGCCAATACTTTCCACCAGGTTTGATATATAAATTTCATATTATTTATGGGACAAAGGTAGTTATTTTGGTTCATTTGTTCACTGGTTCATTGGTTCATTAGTATTAAATTGTCAAAAAAACTGTTTTATCAACCAACCACCAATGAACCAGTGAACAAATGAACTAATAAACCACTCACTTCTGGTCAGGCACATAGTCAACCGGTAACAACTCCGAAAACCTGTCCATTGCCCAGGTTCCTTCAACAAGCGGAGCATTTGCCACAAAGATGCCATTCATATCAAATATGGCGTAGGGAGTTGACAGCGTAAGGACACTTACAGCATAATTCGGCATATCAATCGGGCGGTATAGGTCTTTATTATAAACGTCATCCGTTTTTTTGGTATAAACAACATATAAATAATTTTGGAAATGGATATCAAATAAACCTTGCTGTTCATCCCGCATAAGCACTTCAAATGTAAACAGAGGCGGCTTAACCAAACTTTCACTGTGGTATTTGGACATTTTTGCCAGGCCGATGTAGTAATTTCCGGAGTCAACCATGTGGTGATCTCTAAACCAAACTAACTTTTGCCGGATTACCTGATCATCAGGCCTCATTGGATTGATAGAACGGCGCAAATGGTAGATCTGAAACCCTTCGTCTGCTAATTTATCGGCATAAAGCGATCGTAAAAAATGCATTGCAGAACCATAATAGGCTGCTTCACGTTTCTCATGCCACTTTTTCTTCTGCGCCTCGTTGCCCGGCAACTCTTCAAAAACCTGCTTCCATTCCCTCGAAACGATATTGGATATGTGATCGATATTAAAATCATTCAGCAAAAACTTTACCCGGTAACCCAGGGCCTTGTTCTCAACCACCAAAAATTCATCCGCATCGGCATGTAATACCTGTTTAGTGGGATTATAGGTTAAATTAAGGACATGGGGATTTATTATTGTACATTCCTTTGCGTTTTCGTCAGAGCCGATAAACTCCTTTCTGAATGCCTCATAATTTTTTTTCCAGTCGGCGCTTGACGAAATAACCACTTCCCTCAGCATCAATGGTTTTGGCGTGAGTTCAATATCAAGCTTTACTGGTTCGCGGCCTACCAGGATTGTTTTAGTATATTGCTCGAACCCCAATATACTGACCACCAGGGTATATTGCCCCGGCCTGATACCGCTCAGCATAAATCTGCCTTCTTCGTTGGTGGCAGACCCGACTGCCGAATTACTTAAAAAAACACTTGCCCGCGGCAGCGTTTTTTTGCTGTCGGCACTTGTTACTACGCCGCTAATTACCCCACTTTGCGCCAACACAGCAAAGGGGAAAAACAAACAGATCAGGATGAGCCAGGGGAATCGCATCGGATAAAATTACAATTAATTTTTATTTGCTAAAAAAACACATTTCTGATGAAGTTTAAGTGATTTGTATCAACATTTTTATGTCGGTTATGCACTTTTTAAAAAAAACGGATAAACCATGCATTTTGGTTTAATCGCGCCATAAAAAAGGAAATAATAACAGGGCAGTTGCAATAACAATAACGTTAATTGCCAAAAGCACCGCCATATTACTATAGCTAACACTACGTTCAAGGCCATCCATGGCGTTTTTACTCAGCTTTATGAGCAACAAAATAACCGGAATAATAACCGGAAAACTCAAAATTGCCATTAATGTACCATTGTTCCCTGCTTTTGAAGCTATGGCGGATATCATTGTAAAAACCGTTGAAAAACTAATACTGCCTAACATTACCGTCAGAAAATAATATAGCGGGTCGCCAAGCGTATTGGCGAAAAAAACCTTGTAAACCAATAATGCCAAAACGCTGAGCAACGCCATTAACAGGATATTATAAGCTGTTTTTGAAAGAATGATGGCCTGCGGGCTTGCAATGGAGTAATAATACAACAAACGGCTCTTACTCTCCTGCATAAAGCTTTTAGCAATGGCATTAACCGAAGCAAACAACATAATTATCCAGAAAAGAACATTCCAAACAATGGGATAACCTTTGCTGCTGTTCAGGCCCGGATTTAAATTTAAGGAAATATAACATATAAAAACGGTGGAAACCACGTACAATAGTACCCCGTTAAAAGCGTATTTTGAACGCCACTCCAGCACAATTTCCTTTTTAAAAAGATCCCAGGTTTGATTAAAGAGTTGCATGGCGCAAATATAGTTTTTTTGTTCATTTGTTGGGTCATTGGTCATTGGTCATTTGGTCATTGGTCATTTTGGCTCACCTAAGTCCTCTCCTTTGGAGAGGGTTGGGTGAGGCCTTTCGATTTTCATTGGTCATCTCGCCTCACCTAAATCCTCTCCAAAGGAGAGGACTTGAACTGCGCTCTTTTTTAAAGTCCTCTCCTTTGGAGAGGGTTGGGTGAGGCCTAACATTGGTCATTGGTGAAAAAACAGACGCTGCCCCGGATGGGGCTACCTGTTTGTAGTTAATCCACATAAACAAATTATTGCCGCGTAGCGGCTACCCTGCCGCGTTGATGATTTTGCCCGACTGATTAAACGCCTGGCGACAACACCACGGATAAGAATTACACTAAGCTTTAACCATTTGGCCGGTTTTTAATGCCTTTTTTATCTTGCGATGAAGTTCATGGGGTGGAAAAGGTTTTGAAATAACATCATTCATTCCTGCCAACAACGCCTCTTCCTGCTCATAGTCGAATGACGCCGCTGATAATGATATGATAGGGATGCTTCTTTTGGGCTCATCAAAATCGTTCCGGATTGATTTTGCTGCCTGAAGGTAAATTTCTTATTTATTCAACAGCTCAAAAATCTCTGCTGTCCTTAATACGTAATCTACCCCATTAAGGTTTATCGCGGCAGCAGGCATTTCCGGCATTTCTGCATCATCAGGGTGTTGCGCTATTGTTAAAGAGCCTGCCTCCCTCAATTTAAGCATACCATGCGCCCCATCCTGGTTGCCCCCTGAAAATAATATAGCAGTGCAATGGTCTTTATATTCGTCGGCTGCACTTTCAAATGTTACGTCAATCGCAGGTTTTGAATGCCATACCGCTTCAGAAACATCCAGGCTAAAATAATCCCCATTTTCAATTAAGGTATGATAGTTTGCCGGTGCTATATAAACTGTATTTTTAGCTATTTTGTCCTTATCACTAATTTCCATCAGTGGCAAAAGACAATTCCCGCCAAATAGTTTTTCGATTTCGCTTGGGAAATCTTTGTTCCTGTGAATAATTATAATCACAGCCTTGTTAAAACCTGGCTTCAAATTCCTGACAACCTGTAATATTGGTTTAAATGAGCCCGCAGATCCGCCTAACAACAATACACCAGAGTTGTGCCAGCGTTCAATTATATTTTCGTCAATCCCCAATTTTCTGGTAAATATTTTCCTTTTGGTTTATCGTCCTGAATTTCGTTTTAAAAAGGCCTGACCGGATAGTCTCTTTGCTGCCAAGGCATAAAAAACCAAAGGGGCATAAACTGTTATAAAAAAGTTCCAGTATCTTCTCCTGTAAACTGGTTTCAAAATAAATAAAGACATTACGGCAGATGATTAGTTGAAATTCGTTAAAAACAGTATCCGAAATTAAATTATGAACAGCAAAGAGTGTGTTTGCCCTTAACTCATTTTGAATGGCAGCTGCATCGTAAAGCGACGTAAAATAAGCTGATAGTGACGCATTAGTGCCGGATAATTGATAATTCCCCGCATGGGTTTTTATATTCTTTAAACTATAGATCCCTTTACGCGCGTCTTTTAAAACCACGGTGTTTATATCAGTACCGTAAATAAATGATTTTTCGTACAGACCTGCTTCTTTCAATAAAATTGCAATGGAATAGGCTTCTTCACCCGATGAACAGCCCGCCGACCATACCTTTATGTGGTTATAGCTGGAAAGATAAGGCAATACCTGGGTATTTAGCGCTTTATAAAACGAAGGGTCGCGAAACATTTCGGTAACGTTTACCGTGATCTCTTCTAAAAACTCCTGAAAAAAGGAAGGCTCATTTATTAATAAATGCTTAAGGTTATAAAAATCTGTTTTCTTTATCAGCATCACCCTGGTGATCCTTCTTTTTAAAGATGCTTTGGTGTAGTCTGAAAAATCGAAACCATGTACTTCTTTCACCAGATCAATCAGTTCTGCCATTTGTCCGGCAGTTAAACTTTCGGTAGAAACATCCATGTCAAGTATCGTAACAAATTTTAGTCTTGCGTCCAAAGCCTGGAGTCGCAAGACTTAAGTCCAAAGTCTTAAAAAAAGGTAAAATTAAACCGGTGAGCCGTTCGTAAAAAATGGCCGCCTGACAATTATAGCAATTAAAAATGTCATCTGCATCAGTCCAATAGATCGCAGCAAAAAACAAAACAAGACTCTTGACACAAGACTTGCCGCTAATTCGCCAACCAGAGCTGCAACAACGAAATCAATCTGTCCATATCAACAGGTTTGGTAATATAATCATTGGCGCCGGCGGCTATACATTTTTCACGGTCGTCCATCATTGCCTTGGCCGTTAATGCTATTACAGGCAGGTCAGCATATTTGTTTTGTTTTCGTATATATTTAATTGCCTCATACCCGTCCATAACGGGCATCATAATATCCATCAGCACCAAATCAATATCTGCAATTTCCTCAAGCTTGTTTATAGCTTCCTGCCCGTCATAAGCTATTTCAACCAGCATTTCATAACTTTGCAGGGCACTGCTAAGGGCAAAAATATTGCGGGCATCGTCATCAACTATTAATATTTTTTTTCCTTTTACCGCGCCTTTACCGGTTGGAATAACTTTGGCTTTGGCAACTGGTTCCTTTGGCTTCAGGTCATCTTCACGTACCTTATTTAAAAATAAGTTTACTTCATCAATAAGCCTGTCGGCAGATTTACCGCTTTTAATTACCATGGCGTTGGCATATTTCATCAGCCTTTCAACCGAGGTTTTATCCAGTTCCATAGCTGTGTTTATTATTACAGGGAGCGATTTAAAGCGATCAATTTTTTTGATCTTATCCAAAAGGTCGAGCCCCGAAATATCAGGCAGGTTAATATCAAGTATTACACACTGGTAGTCGTTTTCATTAACCATCTTCATTGCAGACTCTCCGTCAAAAGCCTGGTCAACGGTAATACTAAGGCTTAGCATCAGTTCATTTAAAGCCTGGCTTTGCATCTTATTATCCTCAATCAGCAATATTTGTTTAAAAACAATGCCGCTTTTCAACATAATATCGCTAAACAACTGGTCAATAGTTTCTAAAGCAATCGGTTTTTTAATAAAACTGATCGCACCTTCAAGACTTGCGTGGTTTGTAGCTGCATCATTTGCAGACATGAGGTGCACCGGTATTTGTGCCGTTGCCTTGTCCTCCTTTAACTCCTTTAATATCTTCCAGCCATCTTTTCCCGGCAGCATAATATCGAGGATCACCCCATCAGGCTGGTTCTTCTTTATGATCCCGAAAGCGTTTGTTCCTTCATTTATAATGATCGACCTGTACCCGTGATCGCGCGAATAATCCTTCAGAATATCGGCGAAATTTTTATCATCCTCAACAATAATCACCAGGGGCTCCCTGTTATAGGGTTTAGCTGTTTTATCAGCCGGCTCTAAAATTTCCGTGAAGGGTTTATGTACCTCAAAAGCTTCGATTGCGTCCCCCGGTGCAATAATCTTAGCCTCTAAGGGTATGGTCAAAATAAACTCACTTCCTTTACCCGGTTCGCTGGTAACAGAAATACTCCCGCCAAGTAAGGTAACCAGTTCGCGGCTTATTGATAAGCCTAAACCTGTTCCACCATATTTGCGGCTGGTTGAACCATCGGCTTGCTGAAAGGCCTCGAAAATTATATTTTGTTTTTCTGTGGCGATGCCGATACCAGAGTCTTTGATACAAAAACTGATGGTTTGATCCTGTGTGCCGGGAATAACATTGATGCTTATTGAACCTTTTTCGGGCGTGAACTTGAAGGCGTTGGAAAGCAGGTTTTTTATCACCTGTTCAACCCTAACCTTGTCCGTAAATACATTTTCCGGGAGGTCATTTGCGGTACTAACCGTATATTTTATCTTTTTGTTGCGGGCAAATTCGCTAAACAACATTTCCATGTCATTTAAAATGTCGGCAATTTTCACATCTTCGTTATGCAACTCCAGTTTCCCCGACTCGATCTTGGAAAGGTCAAGTATATCGTTGATCAATGTCAGCAGGTCATTACCGGCGCTAAATATCACCCCGGCATATTTCAATTGATCAACACTAAGGTTGGCTGGTTTATTATCCTTAAGGATGCGGGCCAATACCAAAATGCTGTTTAAAGGCGTCCGTAATTCGTGGCTCATATTTGCCAGAAACTCCGACTTGTACCTGCCGGTTGTTTCTAATTCCCTTACCTTACTGTTTATAGACTGCCGTGCCGTTTCGATAGCATAATTTTTTTCCTCAAGTAAGTTGGCTTTTTCTTCAAGTTCAGCATTGGCTGTCCGCAATTCTTCCTGCTGCACCCTGAGTTCTTCTTCCGATACCTGCAGCATCTCAGTCTTAGTCAGCAAACTTTCGTTTGTGATCCGCATTTCTTCCCTTTGTGATTCAAGCTCTTCAGCCTGCTCCTGCACCTGCGACAATAAGTTATAGGTTATAGTAAATGCCTGTGCAGTGTTTACCGCAACGCCTATTACATTGGCAATAATTAAAATGTACTCGCTTACGCGCGTTTCCAATTTATCTTCAAAGGCGATCTCAATTACCCCTTTCAACTTTTCGTCAAAAAAGAAGGGCACAATAAAGCTTTCTACCAGGTTTTGATGAACTATTGATGAGCCAAGTTCCAGCTTATCGTTTAATTTACCCCTTACAACCGTGGCTTTTCTATTTTTTGCAACCTGGCCCAGCCATCCTTCATCAAGTTTTAATGATTTTTTTAAAACGTTAATATCATGAAAAGCATAAGAGGCATACAGATCAAGACTTTGCTCGTTTTCGTTATATAAATAAAATGTACCGGTCAATGCGTTGGCGTAGCTGCATATTTCTGTCAGGATATTTTCCGCAAGCTCTTTTTCATTCTGCTTTCCCAGCATTTTAACGTTGATCAGGTTTGTCCCGGTAAGCAGCCAGTTTTTCGCCTTATTTTCTGCCAATACTTTTTCAAGTTCCGCATTGCTTACCTTAATAGTTTCTTCACTGCTTCTTAGCCCGGTAAAGGATTTCCTGATATAAAGGGATAGCATTAATACCACTAAAAGTACAACTAACCCACCCAAAATTATCACCCTCGCCGCGTCATCCACGGCAACAGCTGATGACTCGATCCTGATTTTCAAAAGCCTGTTTTCTTCTTTTACCATCTGGGCCACCCAAAACCTCACCTTGTCCATATCATATCTACCGGGCGCTGTGCTTAAAAACCTGCGGGCCTCATCAAAGCCTTTGGTATGAGCAATAGCAATAACCGATTCAAGTTCCCTGGATTTTGAGTTGGTAAAGAAGGTAAGCGAGTCTAAATTTTGCAGCTGAACGGGGTTATCATTAATCAGCGCCTTCAGATCTGTTAAAGAGCCGGGTATCAGCGTAATTGATTTGGTATATGGTTCAAGAAATACATCTTTCCCGGTTGCAATATAGCCCCGCTGGCCGGTTTCGCAGTCAAGCAGCAAGGCCTGGACGACAATTGAGGTTTTAATTACAGCAAGCGTACGTGCAACAGCTTTTTCATTTTCCTGTAAATTATTGATGCTGGTATATGAAAAGTAAAAGACGGTAAAAACTAACAGTAATGATACAATAAACCCTGTTAGCACTTGTCGGAAAGAAAATTTTGACATTATTTGAAGTTGAAGAGATATATCTATTCTATCCAAACAAATAATAATTCTTTTTGTTTGAGTAAATCGTAATTAATTTCAACAAAAAAATATGGCAGTTTTCGTTGGATAGAAATAAGAATCCGGATTATTTAAAACTGTTCCTTTTATCAAACAAAACACCTGCCAAAGCAAGCAAAGGCCCGCCAAATAATAAATACCAGCCCCACCTGAATTTAATTTCAGATGTGAGGTATTTGGAAGGCGTTAAGGTGCTTTTTATTTCGGGCTAATTCCCATTTTATCAGCAAAGTGGGCGCAGTAATCGCGCAGATCCTCAATAATATTTGTTTCGCCTGTTGCACGTAAAAAGCTATCGCCCATGGTTTGCAGGGTTTCATAAAAAAACTGTTTCATTTCATCAACAGGCATATCTTTTGTCCATAAATCTATACGGAGGGTATTTGTATAATTCTGGTCCCAAAGGGCAAGCATCATTGATTTTACAGGCAGTGCTTCCTTGCTCTGCGCATCGGTCGATTCCCATAATATACTTTCGGGTACGTTGTTATCGTCAAGGTCTATTGTCAGCTTTATTTCAGCTCTTTTCATTCTGTTTATTTAACAATTAATAATATAATAGCCGCCAAAGTTATAAAGCTTAGCTCTACAATCCATATTTTTTTGGTTTCGGGGAAAAAATTACGGAACATTATATCCATAAATGACACTACAACTGCAAACAGTAAAAATATCCAGCCAATTGGCGTGCTCATATTTTTAAACTGATGACCTGAAATTTTCACGCCATATATCCAGCTGTAAACTGCGGCGAACAAAAAAAATGCGCTCGCAAAATTTAGGGGTGTGATCCTGAACTTCATATTTCCTTAATGTTTTTTCCTGTATGATTTTGGCGACTTCGTTCTTTTTTCTTTGGGATTATGCGCTGTTTTTGATTTAGCAGTATCAAATTTTTTGCGCTGGTTCAGAGTTTTCTTTTCGTGAAAGGCCCCTTTAAAATCGGGGTCGTCCTTGCGCTTTTGCATGTCGATTTCCTTGTCCTGATCCTGTTTTTCTTCATAAGGCGTGGCCTCAATAAATACGCCCTCGGGAATTGCCTTTACGGGAATGGATTGCCTGATCAGTTTTTCGATCTTCCGGGTATAATATTCTTCGGCAGGGTTACAAAAGGTGATAGCCACCCCCAACTGGTAAGCGCGCCCGGTACGACCAATGCGGTGCACATAATCTTCAATAACTACCGGCACATCAAAATTTATCACGTGGCTCACATCGCTTACATCAATACCGCGCGAGGCTACATCGGTTGCCACCAAAATTTTTACCTCATCATTTTTAAAGGCATTGATAGCATTGATACGGGTATTTTGCCCTTTATTGGCATGTAAAACCTTCACTTCCTTTTCGCCAAACTTGCGGAGCAGAAATTTATATACATCCTCCGCTGCGATACGGGTTTTACAAAATATCATCAGCTTTTTGATATCGTCTTCCTTTTCCAGCAGTTTTTTGAGGAGGTTTATTTTTGTTTTAACATTGGGCACAAAAAACAATTGCTGATCAACCGTTTGAGCCGGGGTTGCCTGCGGCGTTACTTCAATAATAGTAGGGAACTCCAGAAAATTATTGGACAGTTCATGGATTTTATCCGACATAGTGGCAGAAAAAAGCAGGTTCTGCCTTTTTACAGGCACAACTTCTAAAATACGGTTGATCTGCGGCATAAAACCCATATCCATCATCTTATCCGCTTCGTCTAAAACCAGAACCTGCAAGGTTTTAGTAACAATATGGCCTGCTAAATACAGATCCATAAACCGGCCGGGGGTAGCAACAATAATATCTGCGCCTTTATTTAATTGTTCTATTTGTGTTTTCGGGCCAAGCCCCCCGTATAAAACCACCACACGCAGATCAGTGTTCGCGGCAAAAGTTTTTACATTTTCCTCAATCTGCATGGCCAGTTCACGGGTTGGCGAAATGATCAGCGCACGGGCATGGTCGCCCTGTGCATATTTCAGCTTCATAAGAATAGGCAAAACATACGCGGCGGTTTTACCGGTCCCCGTTTGGGCAATACCCATTACATCCTGCCCGTTTAGTATCGGCGGGATCGCTTTTTGTTGTATCGGCGTAGCTTCGGTATAACCGGCATCGGCAATGGCATTTAAAATTTGCCGGTTAAATTTAAAGTCTTCAAATGTTACAGCCATGTGGCAAAGATAGGTTTTTGAAGTCGGAAAGTCCGAAAGTCGGGAAAGTCCGAAAGCAGGGGGATGGAAAATTGCTATTTTTGGATGTTGCAGGTTATTTATTACAAATCTATATTTGGCCTTTATGAGGAACCCGATTTTATCCATAATCATTCTTTTACTTGCGTTGAATAGTTACGGGCAAAACGCCGGCATGCATTATATTAAATTCTGGCATGTTGGTGAACAAATATTGCCTGTGCATACGATTTATATAAGATACCAGGATGGTGTTGCCCCTTTAGATAAAGATGAAGTTGTGCTTGATTCATTACCTGACAAAGCTATACTGACGGACGAAGGCTCTTTTAAAATAATATCGAGATATATTGGTAAAAACAATTTTCAATTAGCCTCAGACCCCGGCATGTTATCCTTTGGAACTTTTAAAATTATTATCGACGGTAAATACTATTATTTGCCGGGTTTAAGCTGCACGGCTTACTTTAAAAACATGGTCATCGATTTAAAAAAAAGGAAGGGCGACCAGCAGGTAATTCAGGCAATTATTGATAATTATCCCTGGATTTTTAACCCATAAGTTGCATCAACCTTAATCTTCAACCTCCATTATTTTTCAATACCCTTGCAGCCAAAAACTTTCAATGAATTTTCATTGACAAAAATCTGCGTAATCAAAAAAATTAATTAAATCAATGGTTCAGACACCCCCCTTTACAGCTCAAATTCAATTTTAAACTCAGTCCCTTTATTTTCTGTACTTTTTACGGTAATTTTTCCGCCAAGCGTCTCAACCTGCGTTTTTACCATGAACAATCCCATCCCTTTTCCCTCAATATTGGTATGAAAACGTTTATACAAGCCAAAAATATCCCCGCCGTTTTTTTTAAGATTGATACCCATCCCGTTGTCATTAAAAATTATTTGCATGCTTTTTTTGACAAGGCTGCTTTTAATTTCAATAATGCAGGGAACATCCGGCCGTCGGTATTTAACACTATTTGAAATAAGGTTATAAAAAATACTGTACAAATAGGTCCTTAAAGTAAAAAGTTCATTGATTTCCGAAAAATCGTATCTGATTTCTACACTATGTTTATCAATCAAATCATCGATGCTAAACTTTATATCTTCAACGAGTGTGTCAAAATGGACTATTCCTCTAATCTCATCAATATCGCTTTTTACCTCTAAAATAAGGTTAAGGTCGTTTATAACGTCATCAAGCCGCATAACAGATACATTAATCCCTTTGCTGAGTGTTTCTTTGTCTTCGATGCTTAAATCCGGATCATTCAACACGCTTGATGCCCCAATAATATTAGCCACAGGCGAACGCAGGTTATGGGAAACAATATATGCGAATTGTTCCAGCTCTGAATTCCTTTTTATCAGGTCATTCAACACAATTATGCGTTCCAATTCCAACAGCCTGCGTTCCGTAATATCCTGTATGATCCCAAAGCGCGCGACAGGATTTCCTGCATCGTCAAATCTTATTCGCGATTCAAAATGCCCATGTCTAATCCCGCCACGTTTGTCTATGAACCTGAAGTCAATATCAGTCCCCCGAAGTGCTTCATAACCTTCTTCCATTGACTTTTTTACAAAATTCAAATCATCCGGGTGAACCAAAGACAAAAACAACTCCCTGGAAGGTTCAACTTCATTTTTAGTTATATCGAATATGTTGTAAAGTTCATCAGACCAAACATCTGTATTTTTCGTCAAATCATGTTCCCAATTACC
>DHXR01000017.1:86587-86964 GCA_002413785.1 Mucilaginibacter sp. UBA5151 | reverse complement strand
GCTATAGCCTGTGCCTCTTTTAAACTTAATTCGCTTTTCAAAAGTTTTTCAGATGCAAGCACCCTTTCAGTAATATCCTGTAGTATCCCAAAGCGCGCGACAGGGTTTCCTTCATCGTTAAATTTTATTCGCGATTCAAAATGCCCATGTCTAATCCCGCCACGCTTGTCTATGAACCTGAATTCAATATCAATAGCCCGAAGCGCTTTATAACCATCTTCCATTGAATTTTTTACAAAATTCAAATCATCCGGGTGAATAAAAGACAATAATAATGCCCTGGAAGGTTCAACTTCATTTTTAGTTATATCGAATATGTTGTAAAGTTCATCAGACCAAACTGTTGCATTATTAGTCAAATCATGTTCCCAATTACC